>DGHD01000018.1 GCA_002392505.1 Christensenella sp. UBA3857
GTCACACATCATTGTAACACCTACACGGCAGAGTATGCGAATGAAAAGGCGCTCCATTGACACGGCAGGGTAAAAATGCTACAATAGATCGAGTCAATAAATGCTTGAAAAGCGGCTCCGGCAACGGGGCCTTCTTTATGAAAGCAGGGAAGGAACGGTCAAATGTACAGGATCGAAACGAAGCGGGTCTTGAACCCTTCCGTCGTTGAGATGGAGATAAACGCGCCCCTCGTGGCGAGGAAGGCGCGCCCCGGTCAGTTCATCATACTGCGCGTGGATGAGGAGGGGGAGCGCATCCCTCTTACCGTCGCGGGGACGGATAAGGAAAAGGGCGCCGTCAAGATCATATTCCAGATCGTCGGCGCGACGACGGAAAAGCTCGGCCGCCTGAACGCGGGGGACAGCATAAGGGATTTCGTCGGTCCGCTCGGCGTTCCCACCCATACGGATGGCATAAAGAAGGTCTGCATAGTCGGCGGCGGCGTTGGCTGCGCCATTGCGATGCCCGTCGCGCAGGAGTTCCATAGGCTCGGAGCTGAAGTCACCAGTGTAATCGGCTTCCGCAATAAGGAGCTTGTGATACTCGAGGATGAGTTCCGCGCTTGCTCCGACAGGCTTATCGTCATGACCGACGACGGCTCGTACGCGCGACACGGCAACGTCACCGTCCCCTTAAAGGAAATGCTCGAGGCGGGCGAACGCTTCGATATGATAATCACCATCGGTCCGCTCATAATGATGAAATTCGTTACGCTTACGGCAAAGCCCTTCGGCGTACCCGTCACCGTTTCGATGAACCCCATCATGATCGACGGCACCGGCATGTGCGGCGGCTGCAGGCTCTCGCTCGTCAGGGACGGCAAGCGCGTCACCAAATTCGCCTGCGTAGACGGTCCCGATTTCAACGGCTATGAGGTCGATTTCGACGAGGCGATCAGCCGCGGCAGGATGTATTTCGATTTCGAGCGCAGGGCTCATGAAGAGGTCTGCAATCTCTTTAAGGGGGTTAACTGAAATGCCTATCGATCCCAAAAAGCATGAGATGCCTACACAAAGCCCCGAGGTGCGCGCGCATAATTTCAGCGAAGTCGCTCTTGGCTATTCGGAGGAGACCGCTGTACTCGAGGCGAATCGGTGCTTAAACTGCCGCAATATGCCCTGCGTATGCGCATGCCCTGTCAATATAAGGATCCCCGAATTCATAAACAGGATAAAGGCGCGCGATTTTGATGGCGCTTATGACGTGATCAGCATGACGTCGTCCCTGCCCGCCGTCTGCGGCCGCGTATGCCCGCAGGAAACTCAGTGCGAGTCGCGCTGTACTATGGGCATCAAGTTCGAGCCGGTCGCGATAGGCAGGCTGGAGCGCTTCGTCGCGGACAGGCATAATGCGTTCGGCACCGGAGAAGTCTCCCGTCCCGAACCCAACGGTCACCGCGTCGCGATAGTCGGCTCCGGTCCTTCGGGCCTCACCTGCGCGGGCGACCTTGCCAAAAAGGGCTACGCCGTCACCGTTTATGAGGCGCTGCATACCGCCGGCGGCGTGCTCGTCTATGGTATTCCCGAGTTCAGGCTTCCCAAGAAGATAGTCGCACAGGAAGTCGAAACGCTCAAAAAACTCGGAGTGGATATAGAAACCAACGTGGTCATCGGCAAGACACTAACCGTGGACGAGCTCTTTGAGATGGGCTTTGAGGCGGTGTTCATCGGCTCGGGCGCGGGATTGCCCAATTTCATGAACATCCCCGGCGAATCCCTAAATGGCGTATATTCCGCCAATGAGTTTTTGACCCGCTCAAATCTCATGAAGGCGTACCTCGACAACCCCGTGACGCCCATCATGAAGGGCGGCCGCGTCGCAGTCGTCGGAGGAGGCAATGTCGCGATGGACGCCGCAAGGACGGCGCTGCGGTTAGGCGCGGAGCACGTTTATATCGTCTACCGCCGCTCCATGGAGGAGCTCCCCGCGCGGCGCGAGGAGGTCGAACACGCCATGGAGGAGGGCATCGATTTCAGACTCCTCAACAACCCCGTCGAGATACTCGGCTATAATAACCCCGATGATCCGCGCGATCCGAAGAACGGCTTCGTCACCGGCATGCGCTGTGTAAGGATGGAGCTTGGAGAACCGGACGCCAGGGGAAGAAGGCGCCCCGTGCCCATAGACGGCTCGGAATTCACGCTTCCGGTCGATACGGTCATAATGGCTATCGGAACGAGCCCTAACCCGCTGATTAAGGATACGACAAAAGGACTCGAGGTCAATTCGCATGGCGGACTGATAGTGAATGAGGACGGTCTTACCTCGCGTGAGAACGTCTGGGCAGGCGGTGACGCGGTTACCGGCGCGGCTACTGTTATCAGCGCCATGGGAGCAGGCAAGACGGCTGCCCAGGCGATCGACAATGCGCTTCGCGGCTGACATAAACAATTACAGCTAACCATTGGCGATTGGGCTCAATGGTCAGCTTTTTGCACGGAGTGACTTTTCCTCCCAAAAACCCAATAAAAATATACGAAAAAATATCGTGCGGCGTACTTGACATTATTTGACGATTGGCGTATCATGTGCCATAGTGGAAAGTGTGGCCGCACGTGCTTTTTATGGCATTTCGCGGCAAAACAATTATCTTAAAATGAGGTTTGAAATGGAAAAGAAGACTTTGGTCATCGGCGTTATCGGGGCGGACGTCCACGCCGTTGGCAATCAGATCCTTTATCACGCCTTTACGGACGCCGGGTTCAACGTGATCAACCTCGGCGTAATGGTCTCGCAGGAGGAGTTTATCAACGCCGCTATCGAGACCAACGCGGACGCTATCCTCGTTTCCTCCCTCTACGGGCAGGGCGAGCTTGACTGCCGCGGTCTTCGCGAGAAGTGCGACGAAGCCGGTCTTGAGGGGATCCTTCTTTACGTCGGCGGCAATATCGTCATCGGCAAGCAGGACTTTAACGAGGTCGAAAAGCGCTTCAAGGCCATGGGCTTTGACCGCTCCTTCCCCCCGGGAACACCGCCCGAGGTGGATATTGACTGTCTCAGGAAGGATCTTCATATCGAGGACTGAGCCGTTTTTGCGCTCGGTAAATGGCAGAGAGTATGAAACCTGTTCTTCTCATCGATTTCGGAAGCACATACACGAAGGTCACTGCGGTGGACGTTGACGCCCCGCAGCTTTTGGGGACAGCAAATTCATATACCACCGTACAGACGGATATCAACAACGGGCTTGCCGACGCTCTTTTTCAGCTTGAAAAAAAGACCGGCAAGCTTGATTTTTGCGAGCGTTACGCCTGCTCCTCCGCGGCGGGCGGGTTAAGGATGCTCGCAAGCGGTCTCGTGCCCGAGCTTACCGCAGAGGCGGCGAAGACCGCTTCCCTCGGCGCGGGCGCAAAGGTTTTGAAGACCTACGCCTTCAAGCTTACGGAAGACGACGCGGAGGAGATAAAAAGGCTCGATCCCGATATCTTCCTGCTCGTCGGCGGGACGGACGGCGGCAATACCGAGTGCATCACCTATAACGCGCGCGTGCTCGCCGGGATCGGCGGCAGCTACCCGGTGATAATCGCCGGCAACAGGAACGCCGCGCGCGAGTGCGAGCGGATCCTGGCAGGGCGCGAGGTGCATATCACCGAGAACGTCATGCCCAAGTTCGGCACCCTCAATATAGAGCCCACTCAGCGCGAGATCCGCGAGGTCTTCCTTAACCGCATCGTTCAGGCGAAGGGGCTCTCGAAGGCTTCCGAGCTCATACAGGGCATCATGATGCCCACGCCCAGCGCGGTCATGGCGGCTATGAAGCTCCTTGCCGAGGGTACGAAAACACAGCCCGGCATCGGCGATCTCGTCGCAGTGGACGTCGGCGGCGCAACGACGGATATCTATTCCGTCGCGGAGGGTCTGCCTGACGACCCGAGGACCTCGCTCAAGGGCCTGCCTGAGCCGTACATCAAGCGCACGGTGGAGGGCGATATCGGCATGCGTTACAGCATCCGCGGCATAGTGGACGCGGCGGGGCTCGACCGCATAGCGGAAACCGCCGGTCTGAGCGAGGAGCGTATGGGCCAGATCGTCGATATGTTCGCCGCGAACACCGATATGCTCCCCTATGACGAAGAAACGAAGGCGGCGGACGAGGCGCTTGCCTCCTGGGCGGTCAGGACGGCGGTCACAAGGCACGCCGGCCGCCTGGAAGAGGTTTTCGGCATAGGCGGATTAAAGCTCGTGCAGACGGGCAAAAACCTTGTAAACGTGGATAAATTCATCGTCACGGGCGGTTCGCTTATCCACACGGAGCACACGGGGCGCATCGCCTCTTACGGCTTCTATGACGAGGAGGATCCCGAGTCTTTGAAGCCGAGGGCATGCACAGTGCTCGTTGACCGGAATTACATTATTGCCGCAATGGGTCTCCTTTCGGAGCATTACCCCGACGCGGCGCTGACTATACTTAAAGAGGAGTTAACCAATGAACAATATTCAGAATAAGCGCATCCCCGATGACGAGTTCAACGCCATCCGCGAGGAAGTCCTTAAGCAGTGGCCCACCGGCGCGGACGTCGACCTTAACGAGGCGATCGAGTTCCACAAGGCGCTGCCGGAGCATAAGGTCTTCTCCAAAAAGCTCGTCGACGCGAAGAACAAGGGTATCACCCTCATCCAGCCGCGCGCGGGCGTCGCGCTGATCAACGCGCATATCGAGCTTTTGACCTATCTCCAGGATAAGGGCGAGGCGGATCTTCTTCCCACCACCATCGACAGCTATACCAGGCAGAACCGCTATCAGGAGGCGGAGAACGGCATCCGCGAGTCCATGAAGGAAGGCCGTTCGATGCTCAACGGCTTCCCGGCGGTCAACCACGGCGTTTCCGGCTGCCGCAGGCTTATCGAGGCGCTGAACACTCCTCTTCAGGTGCGTCACGGCACCCCCGACGCAAGGCTCCTTACCGAGATCACCTATGCAGGCGGCTTTACAAGCTATGAGGGCGGCGGTATCTCCTACAACCTTCCCTACGCCAAGAACGTCCCGATGGAGAAGACCATCCGCGACTGGCAGTATGTCGACCGTCTCACCGGCATTTATGAGGAGCACGGCGTTTCCATCAACCGCGAGCCTTACGGTCCCCTGACCGGCACGCTCGTTCCCGCCTGCATCTCCCACGCCGTCGCCATCATCGAGGCGCTCCTTGCCGCAGAGCAGGGCGTCAAGAACATCACCGTCGGCTACGGCCAGTGCGGCAACCTCGTGCAGGACGTCGCGGCTATCCGCGTGCTCGAGGAGCTCACTAACGAGTATCTTGAAAAGAACGGCTATAATGACGTCTGCGTGACCACCGTTTTCCATCAGTGGATGGGCGGCTTCCCTGCGGACGAGGCAAAGGCTTTCGGCGTTATCAGCTGGGGCTCTGCCACCGCCGCGCTCTCCAAGGCGACAAAGGTCATCGTCAAGACCCCGCATGAGGCGGCAGGCGTTCCCACCATGGAAGCCAATGCAGAGGGCTTAAGGTGCACCAAGCAGGTCATCTCGATGCTTGCGGATCAGGTCTGCACCGCCTCCAACCTCGAGGAGGAGAAGGAGATGATAAGGAAGGAGACCCGCTGCATCGTCGATAAGTGCTTCGAGCTCGGCGAGGGCGACATTGCCGACGGTACCGTCAAGGCGGTAATGAGCGGCGTGCTCGATATCCCCTTCGCACCCAGCCGCTTCAACGCAGGCAAGATGCTCCCCGCGCGCGATAACGACGGCGCCATCCGCATCCTTGAAATGGGTCACCTCCCCTTCACGGAGGAGATCAAGCAGTTCCACCGCGCCAAGATCGCCGAGCGCGCCAAGGCGGAGAAGCGCAGCGCTTCCTTCCAGATGGTCATCGACGACGTTTACGCCATTTCAAAGGGCAGGCTCGTTGGCAGGCCCAGGACATAAACCGACCACTGACAGTTGACATTATTATTATCGAGAGGTATTCAAATATGAAAATTACCAACGTTATCTGTTCCGCCGGCCGTACAGGCTTCTACTTTGACGATCAGCGCGCCATAAAGGCGGGCGCCAAGTCCGACGGCGCCGCTTACTTCGGCGAGCCCAAGACCGCCGGCTTCACCTCCGTTCGTCAGCCCGGCGAATCCATCTCCGTCATGCTCGTTCTGGAGGACGGTCAGATCGCCATGGGCGACTGCGCGGCAGTTCAGTATTCCGGCTGCGGCGGACGCGATCCGCTGTTCCTCGCAAAGGATTTCATCCCCGTCATCGAGAAGTACATCAAGCCCGAGCTCGTGGGCAAAGAGGCGGATAATTTCCGCAAGCTCGCCGCCGATCTCGAGGCGATCACCGTTGAAGGCAAGCGTCTCCACACCGCCATCCGCTACGGCATGACCCAGGCGCTCCTCGACGCCGTCGCAAAGGCGACCCACCGCATGATGTATGAGGTCGTTACCGACGAATACGGTCTCACCTTCGAGGCAAAGCCCCTTGACATATTCACCCAGTCGGGCGACGATCGCTATACCAACTCCGACAAGATGATCATCAAGGGCGCCCAGATACTGCCCCATGCGCTCATCAACAACGTAAAGACCAAGCTCGGCGAGCACGGCG
>DGHD01000048.1:0-977 GCA_002392505.1 Christensenella sp. UBA3857
CCTTCGCGGCTTTTCGTTTACCTTCTCGGCAGTATGACGTTCCTCAGCGCCGAATCGAAGAACCCGGCGGCAAAGCGGTAAAGCAGCATGAACGCCCCGAAGGAGGCCTCCATTATGAGTATCAGCGCCCAGACGGGCAGCGTCGTCGCGACCATGGGATCGTAGCGCAGCACGAATTCGGCAAACGCGAGACCGACCGCGGCGAGAAGATTGAGCCACAGCAGCCTCAAGAGAACGGACATCGTTTTATCGCCGAGGCGCATATTCAGGAACAGGCGGACGATGCCGTAGCTGCCGAAAACAAGCGCGTAAAGATATGTGTAAAGGCTTCGGCGCGAGATTACGATCGCTATGACGGAGACGAGAACGTACTCGATGAACGCGAAAAGGAAGCCGTGCTCCTCCTTCAGCGGGACCCACGTCATCACCGCGGCTGCGAAGAGGCAAAGCGCCGAAAGCGGCACGAAGCGCGTTACGCCCGCGGCAAAAAGCATGAGCAGCGATACCGCCGCGCTCATGCCCACGGCAGCTGCCATAAGGGCGGGGGGCAGTCTCTTCATGGATCGGGTACTTCCTTTCCCGGCGGTTCACGCCGGAGTCGTCATTTGCAGCACAGCCCCATCAGCGCGTTTACGCAGAGCAGAGTGGAGCATATCCCGCAGTAGCGCAGCGTTTCGCCGTCGGCGGACCAGGAGGACGAGGTGCTTCCGGCGCCCCTCATGGAGCCGTACGCGCGCGAATATTCCGTGTTCGAGGGGTCCATCTGGCAGGCGCGCGATACGTATTCGTATGCCTTGCCGTACTGACCGCTCCTATAGCAGCACATTCCGTAGAGGTAGTTCCATTCGGCGTTCCTTAAGGGTATCGCGTTCAGAAGCGCCGCCGCGGCGTCGATCTCGCCGTTGTTTATGAACGAGCGGACTTTGTTGAACTCGGCGGAATACTGACCGCGGTAGCCGCCGTAGGAGCTTTGACCG
>DGHD01000048.1:1052-7621 GCA_002392505.1 Christensenella sp. UBA3857
AGCTTTGACCGCCGCTCTGCCCGTAACCGCCGTAGGAGCTTTGACCGTAGCCCGGTCCGTAGGATTGCCCCTGCTTCGGCTCCTTGGTGAGCATATCGTAAGCGGCGTTGATCTTCTTCATCTTATCCTCGGCCTGCTTTTTCAGTTCGGAGTCCTGATAGCGGTCGGGGTGGTATTTTTTTACCAGCGCCATATAGGCGGAACGGATCTCCTCGGGCGAAGCGGAGGGAGATACTCCGAGAACCTCATAGGGATTCATGCATTTTCCTCCTTGTTTTTGGCGCGTTTCTTCGATTTGCCCTCGCCGTGCAGCACCTCCGCCGCACGCACGCCAAGCCCCATGTACATGACGTTGTCGAGCAGGGACTTGTTGAGCTTGAGATCCATCAGGTCGTAAGCGAGCACCGCGGAATTGATGTACATATCCAGCATCGCGGAACACATCTCACGCGGGGCGGCGGGCTTCGAGAGCACGAAGATATTGTACTGCCCCTTCTTTTCGTCGTCCGCACGGTCGTCCCATGCGTCGGCGATGTAAACGAAACCGCCGGCTTTCCGCCCGAGCTCCGTAAGTATCGGCGCGGCTTCCGCAGTTATACCGGGGCAGGCGGCGAAAATGTCGCCGAGTATCCCGCCGAAGAGGAGCGGCGCCGCATCGGGATCGCCCTCCTTAGCTCTTTCGAGCCCATAGAGGCGTTCCATTCCCTCTTTAAGTATACGCGCGGCTTCGGGGTATTTCTTCTCCGCGCGCCTTATGCCCGTGCCGATGAGCGGCACGCCCATCCGCCTCAGGGGTCTTCCGTCGTGGGCGTCATCCAAAAGCTTATGCTTGGCGAGCAGCACGGATACCGCGGCGCAGTAATCGAGCACACCGTCGGGCTTTACGGTGGATATCCTGCCGCGGGCGGGATGCGCCGGGCAGCCGTGGGGGACGAGCTCGGGTTCGTCGTTGAGCACGGACGAAAGGAGTATCGCGGCGAACGTCGCATCGTAAGTGAGCGTCATGCGGGAGGTCATGCCGTATTTCCTGAGCGCCCTGCAAAGGCCGCAGTAATACGCCTGATAAAGCTCCTTGTCCTTTACCTTAAGCTCCGGGATAAAAGGTCTTATGTAACCGAACATAGCCTGCTCTCCTTAAAAAACCTTACCATATTATAAATAATAGTCCGGGTTTTTTCAACCGAAAAGGTGTAAAAAGAATGTAAAACCGGGCTTAATGGCGGCTCAAATCCGGGAAATCAGGCATATTAGCGCAATTTTTTTTGAAATATAACCACTTCGGGGCTTTATTTTTTCGGTAATATCTGCTATAATCAATACACTACCAAAGTATGGTCATTCGACTGTACGGGAATTTTTTAGGAGGAAAATATGAAAAAGTTTTTAGCTCTTACGCTCGTCCTTGTCATGGCGATCGGCATGCTTGCCGCCTGCAAGACGACGACCGGCGAAACCGCTGAGATCGCGTTCGTTACCGACGTAGGTCAGCTCATGGATAAGTCCTTCAACCAGGGCACATGGGAAGGCTGCAAGCAGTACGCCGATGCGAACAACAAGACCGCTAAGTACTATCAGCCCGCTAACGGCGAAGACGCAACCGACGCCGATCGTTATGAGGCGATGAAGGCTGCCGTTGAAGGCGGCGCCAAGGTCGTCGTCTGCGCCGGCTTCATGCAGGCCACCGCGCTTACTCAGGCTGCTAAGGCTTATCCCGAAGTCAACTTCATCTTCATCGATGGTTGGCCCCTCACCGACGGCGAAAACGGTCCCGTTCTCAAGAACGTTGCCGGTATCGCTTATCAGGAGGAGCAGGCCGGTTATCTTGCCGGTTACGCCGTAGTCATGGAAGGCTACACCAAGCTGGGCTTCTGTGGTGGTGGCGGTGGCGGCAACCCCGCTTGCTGCCGTTACGGCTTCGGCTATGTGCAGGGTGCCAAGGCTGCTGCTGAGGCTAAGGGCGTTGACATCGAGATCAACTACTCCTGGCAGTATGGCTCCACCTTCTCCGCATCTCCCGAACTGCAGGCTATGGCTGCCGGCTGGTATGAGAACGGCACCGAGATCATCTTCGCCTGCGGCGGCTCCATGTTCTCTTCCATCTCCGCGGCGGCTTCCGCCAACGATAAGAAGGTCGTCGGCGTTGACGTTGACCAGAGCAATGAATCCGCTACCGTTGTTACCTCCGCTATGAAGGGCCTCTCCACTTCCGTTGTATGGGCTATCGGTAAGTTCTATGACGGCAAGTGGGACGAGATCGGCGGCAATGGCACCAGCCTCGGCGCTAAAGACAACGCGGTTGGTCTTCCCACCGAGACCTGGTCTCTCAAGAACTGGACCGTTGAAGACTACAACGCTCTCTTCGAGCAGATCAAGGCCGGCACGGTCGAGATCAGCCCCGATTATCCTCAGGATATGGCCACCTACGATGCGGGCGAGCACGTAAAGATCACCGTCAGCTAATTGAATCGAAAACCCTTATGCAGGGGCTCTTCCGAGCCCCTGCATTTTTTTTGCGTACGATCGCGCAAGGTTTTTATTTGCCGATTTTGTTGAATCATATTGCTTTTTGGACTGTTTCCATATATAATTAGTGGGTATAATTATTCTTCGCAACAGGAGGGCAAGCTATGGAGCAACAGACGGTACAAAATGCCCCGTATGTTATAGAAATGCTGCATATCACCAAGGAATTCCCCGGTATAAAGGCAAACGATGACATCACGCTGCAGCTTAAGAAGGGCGAGATACACGCACTGCTTGGAGAGAACGGCGCAGGTAAATCCACCCTTATGAGCGTGCTTTTCGGCTTATATCAGCCGGAAAAGGGCGAAATACGCAAAAACGGGCAGGTCGTCCATATAAAGGACCCAAACGACGCTACCGCGCTCAACATAGGCATGGTGCATCAGCACTTCAAGCTTATCGAGGTGTTTACAGTTCTCGATAACATAATCCTCGGGGCGGAGGATACCAAGCTCGGCTTTATTCAAAAGAAGGAAGCACGGAAAAAGGTTGCAGCGCTCTCCGAAAAATACGGTCTAAGCATCGATATGGACGCCAAGGTAGAGGATATCACCGTCGGCATGCAGCAGCGCGTCGAGATCCTTAAGATGCTCTACCGCGACAACGATATTCTTATTTTCGACGAGCCTACGGCGGTGCTCACCCCGCAGGAGATCGCAGAGCTCATGCAGATCATGAGGAACCTCAAGGCGGAAGGGAAGAGCATACTGTTCATCTCCCATAAGCTCAACGAGATAATGGAGGTGTCCGACCGTGTTACCGTTTTGCGCAAGGGCAAGTACGTCGGCACCGTCGAAACAAAGGATACCGACAAGGCGGAGCTTTCCCGTATGATGGTAGGTCGTCCCGTTCAGCTCGTCGTCGACAAGGGCGAAGCCGATCCCGGCGATGCGGTGCTTAAGATAGAGAACCTCACAGTTCCGTCCAAGCTGCACAAGAACAACGCGGTAAAGAACGTATCCCTTACCGTGCACGCGGGAGAGATACTCTGCATAGCGGGTATAGACGGCAACGGTCAGACGGAATTCGTACACGCGTTGACTGGGCTTGAAAAGGCGACTTCCGGTAAGATCACCCTTTGCGGGCATGATATCTCGAGGGCTTCCATTCTCAGGCGCAGTCAGACCGGCATGAGCCATATCCCGGAGGACAGGCATAAGCACGGGCTTGTGCTCGATTTCACGCTGGAACAGAACATGGTGCTTCAGCGCTATAAGGAGCAGAGGTTCCAGAAGCTTGGCTTCATCAAGTTCGCGGAAATACGTAAATACACAGAAGACCTTATCAAAAAGTTCGACGTGAGGAGCGGTCAGGGCCCCGTGACGAAGGCGAGGAGCATGTCCGGCGGCAACCAGCAGAAGGCGATCGTCGCCCGAGAGCTCGACCGTGATATGCCGCTGATCGTCGCAGTACAGCCGACCCGAGGACTCGACGTCGGCGCGATAGAGTTCATCCATTCGCAGCTCGTAAAGGAGCGCGATGAGGGTAAGGCGGTACTGCTCGTATCGCTTGAGCTGGAGGAGGTAATGAACCTTTCCGACCGAATACTCGTAATGTACGAGGGCGAGATAGTCGGCGAGCTCGATCCCAAAGCGACCACGGCAGAGGAGCTCGGTCTGTACATGGCAGGCGCGAAGAGACAGGATAAGGGGGTGACCGCCTGATGAAGCTGAAGGGATTCCTCAATAAAGACGGCACGAAGAGCGTATTTTCAACGCTGATCTCGATAATCATCGGACTTATCGCCGGCGTTATAGTAATAATCATCGTCGGTCTGGCAGATAAGAATATCTCCTCGCGGGATATAGGCAACGGCATTAACCTTGTGCTGTTCGGCATATTCAACTTCACTTCGACCAATATAGGCGATATGCTGTTCCGCGCCGTGCCCATCATCATGACCGGTCTTTCGGTATCGCTTGCTTATAAGACCGGCCTGTTCAACATCGGCGCTTCGGGTCAGTATCTTGCCGGCACTACCGCAACGCTGTTCATCGCGCTTTGCATCCCCACAACGGTCGTTCCCGCTTGGTTGGTTTGGACGCTGGCGTTCCTCGGCGGGATCCTTGCCGGCGCGCTGTGGGGCGCGATCCCCGGCATGCTGAAGGCGTTCCTCAACATAAACGAGGTCCTGGCGTGCATCATGACCAACTGGCTCGCCGCCAAAATGGTCACCTGGGTGTTCAGCCTCAGCAATCTGCAGCGCAATGAATACGGCATGACTTCTTTAATATGGAAGACGGAGCATAACGGCGTCATGACCTCCAGGATGGGGCTTGATAAATTGTTCCCCGGCTCGCAGCAGGTCAACGGCGGTATTATAATAGCGATAATCATTGCCGTGATCATTTACATAATCCTTTCAAAGACCACGCTCGGTTATGAGCTGAAGGCCTGCGGTTCCAACCGTCATGCCGCGCGTTACGCCGGCATCAAGGATAAGCGCAATATCGTGCTCTCCATGGCTCTGGCAGGCGCTCTGGCCGGCGCGGGAGCCGCGCTCTACTGGCTTTCCGGCACAACGGATTTCAAATGGGACACAGCTTATCAGTCGCTCCCCGGAGAGGGCTTTACCGGCATTGCCGTCGCGCTGCTTGGCGCCTGCAACCCGATAGCCAATATCTTCACGGGCATGTTCATGTCCTCGCTGTCGGTAATAGGCACGAAGCTCGGCAACGTTACGAATTATAACGAACATATCACGAGCGTGATCATCGCGGTAATCGTCTACCTTTCGGCATTCTCGCTGCTCATCAAACGCTGGCTCACAAACTGGTTCAAGAAGTCCGAGGAAAAGCAGCTGAACAAGAAGGCGGCTCCGCCGAAACCCAAGGGGAAGGACAAAGAAAACGCCTTGCCCGAAGAACTCAAAACGGGAAAGGAGGGCGCTGAATAATGACTTACCTGATCCAACAAACATTATTGTATGCAATTCCTCTTATGATCGTGGCGCTTGCCGGCGTTTTCGCGGAGCGCAGCGGTATAATCAATCTCGCGCTTGAGGGCATAATGATATTCGGCGCGTTCATTGGCGTGCTGTTCGTAAGGCTCTGTCTGCAGTACGGCGTGTTCGTATACGTCGCAGAGAACACCAACTGGTTCCAGATGCAGCTCTTTGAGGTGCTCGCAATGCTGACGTCGGCGCTGCTCGGTTCCGTGTTCGCGATGCTGCTGGGCTTTGCCGCGATCAACCTCAAGGCGGATCAGACCATAAGCGGTACCTCGCTCAACATGCTCGCCCCCGCGCTCGTGCTCTTCCTCATCAAGACGTTCACTAATCAGGAGAGACTGGAGCTCAACGGCGTTGACGCGCCCGCGATCTTCATGCTGAAGAAGTCGTTCTTCGGTTTGGGAGAATCGAACGGCTTCTTTGTAAACACGTTCATAAACAAGACCTATATCGCGACTTACGTATGCATACTGCTGTTCATTATCTGCTCCATACTGCTGTATAAGACCAAGTTCGGTTTAAGGCTGCGCGCCTGCGGCGAGAATCCGCAAGCGGCGGGTTCGCTGGGCATCAACGTTGCAAAGATGCGCTATTCGGGCGTTGCGATCTCCGGCGCGCTTGCCGGCATGGGCGGATTCGTGTATGCGATGACCACTTCAAACTGCACGTCGAACGGCGACGTCGCAGGCTTCGGCTTCCTTGCCTTGGCCGTTATGATATTCGGCAACTGGAAGCCGTTGAACATCGTGCTCGCCGCGATGCTTTTCGGTTTGTTCTCGTGTCTTGCCGCCGGCTACAGCTCGATCGACATCAACCGTGACGGCATTTGCCTCCTGAAGGAGCTTTCCGATGATCCTACCTGGGGCAAGATACTGAACCCCAACCTTTACCGCATGCTCCCGTACCTTATCTCACTCATAGTTCTGGCGTTCACCTCGAAGAAGTCCAGAGCGCCCAAGGCGGAGGGCATTCCTTACGACAAGGGAATGAGGTAAAAAAGCAGTTTATCGGAGCGAGCATTTGCTCGCTCCTTTTCGTTGACGGCGCTTGTTCATTTCCGCTGTCGGGCGTTGTTGGTTTGTCAATGATATGTGAC
>DGHD01000001.1:0-10159 GCA_002392505.1 Christensenella sp. UBA3857
AGAGCTGATCGGCAACAAGGCTGGTTACAGCAGTGTCGGCGGTGTAATCCGTTACGTAGATGTGGTAACCGGTGGGTTCGACGGCCTCGAACTGAGCGGTGTAGGTCGCTTCGCCGTTGACAGGAGCGATCTGGGGATCCCAACCGATGAAGTTATAGGTGGTCGTGCCTTCGGCGGGCTTAGCGGGAGTCTCGCCGGTGTAAGCGGGGGTCTCGCCGTAAGCTACCATACCCTGCTGGAGCACAGTGCCGTCATAGTTGACGAACTTGATGTTGTACTTATTGACCGTCGCCTCGAACTGAGCGGTGTAGGTCGCGTTAGCCGTTGCGGGAACGATCTGGGGCTCCCAGCCGGTGAAGGTGTAGGTGTACTGAGCGTCGCCGGGCTTGACGGGAGTCTCGCCGGTGTACGCGGGGGTCTCGCCGTAAGCTACCATACCCTGCTGGAGGACAGTGCCGTCATAGTTGACGAACTTGATGTTGTACTTATTGACCGTCGCCTCGAACTGAGCGGTGTAGGTCGCGTTAGCCGTTGCGGGAACGATCTGGGGTTCCCAGCCGGTGAAGGTGTAGGTGTACTGAGCGTCGCCGGGCTTAGCGGGGGTCTCGCCGTTGTAAGCAGGGGTCTGGTTGTAATCGACGGTGACAGTCTGCAACGTATCGCCGTCATAGTTTACGAAGGTGATCGTGTAGGTGTTGATCGTGTACTGCGCGGTAACTACGAGATCGGACTGTACGTTGGTGAAGTCAACGTCCCAACCGTTGAAGGTGTAGCCGGTGCGGGTGGGATCTGTGGGCGCGGTGGCAGCCTGACCGGCTTCGACAGTCTCGGTCTTGAGCTCGGTGCCGTCCCAATCCTTGAAGATTACGGTGTAGGTCTGAACGGGCTCCTCGCCGATGTAGATCTTACCGTCGACAAGGGTAACGTTGGCTTCGGGATAATCGGCCGTAGCATAGTTGCCGTTATCGTTTACAACGTAAGACGACATGACGTTGGTGATGGGAAGGGGCATATAATAGCCTTCCGAATCATGGGAGAGAACGCTGATCTCGGGAATCGCGACCCACTTGAAGGTGACGCGTGCCATCTGGCCGCCCGCCTTGAGGCCGTAGAACAGATGCGTATTGTCGGGGGTGAGGCCGAGACCGATATACAGATAGGTGTTGCCGTCGCCAAGACCGGTGTAAGCCTTGTTGATGGTAACGGCGATCTTATCGGAGGTGGGGTTGCCGGAAGTCCAGGTGCTGTTGATCTGGCTGGCAAGACCGCCGGTCCAGGTGCCGCTGGCAGCGGTCGCGGTCAGATAGGTGGGATCGTACTTGACCATCCACTGACCGGCGTACATATCGGAACCCTCGCTGATGTTGAGGTACCAGAAGAACGTGGTGCCGACTGCATCGCCCTTGCGGTCCGTCGTGTCACCGGTGATGGTGACGGAGGGAACCTCGGGCGGAGTGGTGGGCTCGACAGTGGGCTCGGGAGTGGGTTCGGCAGTGGGCTCGGGTGTGGGCTCCACGGTGTTGATGATGACCTTGACTTCACCGTTTTCAACGTTGATGGGGTTGTGCTGAACGCCGGTGGAGGTGATGCCGCAGTAGGAGTTGACTGCCTGGATGGGCATCGGGATCGTGGTGGTCTCTTCGGGAACGGCGATGAACTTGAAGGTGATCTTCGCGAGCTTACCGCCCTCGTTGATGCCGTTGTGGTCGAAGGAGAGGAGGTTGAGCGTGCACTTGACGGTACCGTTGTCGTTAAGGTTGCTGCCCATCATGAACTCATCGGAGGTAGGCTCGGACGCTGCGCCGATAGCGGCGGCAATACCGCCCTCCCAGGAGTAATCGAACGCAGTCGCCGCGAAGTAATTCTCATCATAATCGATGACCCAGGTGCCCGCGGAGAGCGCGGCGGCCTCGGATACGGAGAAGGTCCAATCGAAGGTGTCGTTCACAGCGGGATCGGTGATCTCGAGCTTATCGCCGGTGTAGGTGACGGGTGTGGCCGCGGAAGCGTCGATCGTTACGTTGACAGCGCCGGGAACGGTGTTGATGGGATCATGCTGAACGCCCGATGCGGTGATACCGCAATAAGAATTAACGACCTCAATGGGCATCGCAAGAGTGGTGCTCTCCGTGGGAACGGCCGTCCACTTGAAGGTGATCCTCGCGAGCTTACCGGCGTCGTTGATGCCGTTGAAATCGAAGGAGGTGAGGTTGAGCATGCACTTGAGCTTCGTGTTGCCGTTTACAACCTCGGCAAGGTTATAGCTCATCATGAACGAGTCGGAGGTCGGCTCGGTCATTTCGCCGATCTGGGCGGACAGACCGCCCTCCCAGGAGTAATCGAATGCGGTCGCGGTGAGATAATTCTCATCATAATCGATGTACCAGGTGCCCGCAGAAAGCGCGGCGGCCTCGGATACGGAGAAGGTCCAATCGAAGGTGTCGTTCACCTTGGGATTGGTGACCTCAACGGTCTCGCCGGTGTAGGTGACTTCTGTGGTGGTGGGACCGGTGACTTCCTGATACTTATAAAGCTGAACGTAGCTGTTGCTAGCTGTCTTCGTTGTCGGCGCGTAGCAGAAATTCGAATAACTGCCGGCAGTTGCAAGATAGGAAGCATATTTTACGGTAGTGTTATATGAATTCAGTCTGTAAGTCAGCTCATGAGCGGAGGCGTCATAATTCCAGTTCGCATGAGGGTATGAGCTGTTGTTTATATAAGGACACAAATCAGTGTAGTTTGTGCTGTTGTAAACGGAGAGATAATAAGAGGTGCTTGCCGCACTCTGGATCGTCCATCCATAATTACCCTGAGTCGTAAACTTCCAGGTGCAGTTGGAAAGCTCCGTAGTCCAGCCGGAGCATCCGGTAATGTTCGCCCCGTTCAAATCGGCCTTTGCAGTATAACCATAATAGTTGCTGCTGCTGCTGTAGTAGTAATTGTTACTTGAAGTAATGGGAGATGGGTTGTAGTTCATGATAAGATAAACATCACTGCCTACAACGAAGCCGATGAGGTATTCCACATTCGCTTCGATCTCATCCACCGGAACCCATGCGGATTCCGCCCTTACGCTGGATGCCTTTGCAAGAGCGCCCATAGGTACGAACGCGAGCACCATGAGCAGCGCAAGGGCAATGCTCAGAAGTCTTTTGGTCATTGATTTTTTCCTCCTATAATTTTGGCTTTATATAATATAAAACCTACCTATCAAATCATACCACGAAATAATCTTTTGTCAATAGCATTATCGAAGTTTTCACAAATTTGCTACATTTATATGCGAGAAAAAAACACGTCGGACAGAGCCGTCCGCGTGTTGTTTTTCAAGAGCGTTTCACATCTCGTTTTCAAGCGTTTCCTTCAGCCTTGAAACGGCTTTTTTCTCTATTCTCGAGACGTATGATCGGGATATCCCCATGAGCCTTCCGACCTCCCGCTGGGGAAGCGGTTCTCCTCCGTCGAGACCGAAGCGCAGTATCATTATCCCCCTCTCCCTCTCGTCCCCGAGCCCGTCTACGGCTCGTCGCAGCTTTTGCGCGCGGAGCTTCTCCTCCGCCTCCGTGAACACGGCGTCGCCGTCCGTGCCGAGGACGTCCGCAAGGGTCAGCTCGTTGCCGTCGCGGTCGACGCCCACGGGCTCCTCGAGGCTCACCTCTCCCCGCCTTTTCCTCTCCGCGCGGATGCTCATGAGTATCTCGTTCTCGACGCAGCGCCCCGCGTAGGAAGCGAAGCTCTTCCCCCTTCCCCTTGTATAGGTGGAGACCGCCTTTATGAGCCCGAGCGAGCCGATCTGGATCAGGTCGTCGAGCTCCCGACCGTGCGCCTTGTACTTTCTTGCGATATGCGCGACGAGCCTGAGATTCCGCTCTATGAGCTCATCCTTCGCGTCCTCGTCGCCCTCCTCGAGCCGGTCCAGGAGCCTTGCCTCCTCCTCCGGCTTGAGCTTCGGCGGAAACGCCCCCTTTGCGTCCACCCAGCCCGCAAAAACAAAGAGATCCTTTATGAATTCGATAAATGCGCCGAACACCTTTTACCCCTCCCTGAAGCTTAGTCTTTACAGAGTATGCGGCAAAAGGCGCCATTATTTTTAAGGTGAAGGACACGTTTTGACAATGCCCTTCACCCGTCGGTTTTCGGTTATGATTCGGTTTCCATCCCCATCGCCATCCTGAGTATCACCAGCGCATCGGCGCCGTCGACGACCCCGTCCGAATTGACGTCGGCGTTATCGGGACGCGGCACGGAATCGATCATGCCCATGGCGAGCCTCAGCGTAAGGAGCGCGTCCTCCGCGTTGACTTCACCGTTCCCGTCCGCGTCGCCCGGCAGGGACTCCGGCGGCTCGGGAGGATCGGAGGGCTCCGGCGGATCGACGGGATCGACATCAAAGAGCTTTTCCGCCGTATAGCGGGCGTTTTTGAGCTCCGCAAAGGGATAATCCGTTTCGGCGTCGATGATCCATACCGACTGGAAATCGAAGCCCTGATACGAGCTTTGGAGCGTGAACGCTGCAAGGGGAAGGCTTGTCCCGAGGGAATTGCCGTTTAAGCAGCAGCCGTCCGCGATATAGACGGAGCCGCCGACCGTGCCGCCGCCGATAAGTCCCGCGGCGCCTCCCGAGACCCTTCTTACGGTTATCGTGCCGACGTTGTAGCAGCGATCGGCAGACGCGCCTTCAAGACGGCCGACGAGCCCGCCGCCGTCCTCGAGCGCGGTGACGTCGCCCGTGTTGAACGAATCCGTAAGGGAGCCGCCCGCCATGCGTCCGGCTATGCCGCCCGTCCTGTAACGGGTGGTGAGGTCGCGCCCGTTGTAGCACTCGAAGACCGCGGTGTTCGCCGCGTCGCCTACGACGCCGCCGATGAGGTCGGTGCCCTTGACCGCGTTGTCGTTGCGGCATTTTTTGACGGTCGACGCCCACGCCGTGCCGACTATGCCGCCTATGTGCATATAGCCCTTGACCTGGCTGCCGCGGTTGGAGCACTGCGATATGATGCAGTTCTCATGCGCGAAGCCGACTATGCCGCCCGTATCGCAGGAGCAGCGCACGTTTCCCGTATTGGTGCAGTTGTAAACGACGGTCGTGCCCTGCGTGTTCGTGACGTAGCCGACTATGCCGCCCGTCCACTGGTCGCCGTGCACCTTGGAGGTGTGATGGCAGTTGTCTATCCTGCCGTAGTCCTTGAGATAGCCGACTATGCCGCCCACGTCGTTGACCGCCTCCTGGAAGGAGCGCGAAACGGTGACGTTTTTGATGCAGCCGGTCGGGTTGGGTCCGACTATGCCGAAGAGACCCATACAGCTCTTCTTGTTATCGGAGTAGTAAAGCCCGTAGACCGTGTGTCCGCGCCCGTCGAAGCTGCCGCGGAAGGCGGAATAGGTCGAATTGTTCGTGTAGAAGCCTATGGGCGTCCACACGTTCGCCGGGGCGTTGAACATATCCCAGTCATCCCAGCCCTCGGTATCGTTCACCCAGATATCGTTCGTCAGCGCGAAGAACTTACCGTTATACGAGTTTCCGTTCGCAACTGCCGCAGAGAGCAGCGCGAGCTGGCTCGCGTCGTTTATCAGGAAGGGATCCTCCTCCGTACCGCTCCCGCCGCCGTAGGAAAGCGCCGCGCTGCCGTTCCATACCTCGCCCGGAGCGGGGACGGCGCGCGTATCGACGAAGGCTTCCTCCGTTTCTTCCCCGCACGGTATCCCGTCGGGCGCGGGGGCTGCGTCCATATACGCGTCGTAATTGAACTGGGCGGTCATCAGCCCGCGGTGGGTCCACGCGCGGTCGCTCAGGCGCGTGACGACTACGCCGAACGCCAGACCTCTCGCCTCCACGGCAAGGGGCTCGCCGTCCTCGTCAAAGCCGCAGATCCAGCCGACGTGGCCTATCTTGTTGAGCCTTCTCGACCAGGTGAACACCGCCTCGCCCACCACCCAGGGGCGGTCGATATCCTCTATCTCGCCCTTGGAGGTGCACCAGTTGGTGTAGTTCATCATGGCGTTTATGTCGGTGGTAACGCCCTCCTCATACGTCATGAAGGCGTCCATCAGCCCCTGGCAGTCGGTCGCGTAGGTGGAGCGGCTCCAGTCCGCCGTATTGTCGTCGAACTGACCGCGGAGCATATATTTCGTGTAATAATTGTTATAGAAGGAATTGAGCGTGGATTGGTTCGTGGGCACGCGCACCGTGCCGTATATGTATTCCCAGGGAGACGTGCCGCAGCTCTCCGCCGCAAGATACAGGTTCGCGTTGGTGGGGATCGAAGCCGGATCGACGCGCTTGAGCGCCCAACGGATGAATTTCGCCACGCTGTGCGTGCCCTTCGGCGCGCCTTCCGAGGCGCATGAGACCGCCGCCTCCGAGCGGCACTCGAATTCGGGACCGAGTCCCGCGACTCCGCCTGCGAGGCGCTCCGCCGTTACGGAGCCGTACCCCTCGGAGCGGTACGCGTCGCCCTCGCCTATTACGCCGCCGACCATGGAAACGCCGGTCACGGCGCCATAGCTTATGCAGTCGTACGCAGCGCCCTCTCCGACGACGCCGCCGACCTTATCGACGCCCGTGACGCGGGCGAAGCTTATGCACTCCTCCGCCGCGCCGAAGCCGACGATGCCCGCGGAGCGGCTTCCGCCCTGAACGGACGAATCCTTGAGGACTATCCCCTTTATCGCGCCGACGCTGTAACCGAACAGCGCGGAAAGCTCCTTTCCCGACGTGATGCGCATGCGGCTTACGGTAAAGCCGCGCCCGTCGAAGGAGCCGCTGAAGGGATGCTCCGCGTCCCTGCCTATGGGCTCCCATTCCGCGCCGGAGAGGTCAATATCGTTTTCGAGCGCGATAAACAGCCCATTTGTATCGAGCCCGGAGTTCACCGCCCGCGAAAGGGCGAAAAGCTCCTCGCCGGAGGCGATCGAATAAGGATCCGCCTCCGTGCCGGAGCCCTTATAGCCGAGCGCCCGTGCCGTATCCGCCGCGCCCGAAGCGAGCGCCCCGAACGGGAGCGCCAGCGCGAGCATCAATGCCGCCGTGAGCAGCGCGAGGTGTCGTTTCATGGCCGTTGTTTCCTTCCGAAAAAGCTTTTATTCGATGCCCATGGACATCCTGAGTATGATGAGGGCGTCCTCCGCGTCGATCGTGCCGCTGTCGTTGACGTCGGCGTTCCGCTCGTTGGGGACGATCTGATCCATGCCCATCGAGTACCTTAACACGATGAGCGCGTCCGCCGCCTCCACAAAGCCGTTGTCGTCCGCGTCGCCGGGAAGACCGGCGTCGCCGCCGCCCGACCAGTCGACCTCGTCTATCCACACGCAGTCGCTGCCGGAGGCGAAGGAGTAATCCTTTTCATACTTCCAGACGAACGTATAACTGCCCGCGGATCCCGCTGTGAAGGTATAGCGCGTCCAATCCTTTTCGCCCGATTCGGTGAGCTTGTTTTGACCGTTTACGGTGAAAAGCAGCTTATCGTAGCCCGATTCGGTGCTGACCTTGTAATCGAAAGACAGCGTCTCCCCCGCAGCCATGGCAAGCGTGAGCGATACGGAGCTCGTCGAGGAATCCTGCCCGGCGTTGCCGCTCATGCCGGCGATGCGCCCGTCCTTGACCGCGCCGATGAACTCGGGCGAGGCCGTGGTGAAGTGGAGCGAGCCGCCCGCCGCGTTGAGGGCGAGATCAAGGTCGATCTGCTCCGACTCGAGCCATTCGCCGTCGAGCCAGCCGATCCTGCCGGTGAGCCAGTCGCGCAGCGCCGATACGCCCGAATTGAAGCGGACGCCCCATTTCTGTTCGTCCCTCGGCATGGCGGCGGAGATATACGCCGCCTCCTCGTCGAGCATGGCGAGCATCGCGGGGATCATCGTGCGGCGGTATTCGGCATAGCGCTCCGTAAGGGCGTTCCTGAACTCCTCATGGTCGTCGTAAAGGTGATCGAACCAGGGACAGGAGCTGTTGATCGTCATGAAATCCGAAAGCCCGGTCGCGTTCGGGCAGTCGTAATAATCGTTATGCGTATGGTCCGCATTGTTCCAGGTGGTGGCGGGATTGCCGTACGCAAGGTCGAAATCCCAGGGCGCGGTCATATAGAGCTTGTCGTCCTGCGCCTTCTTGACCAGGTAGCAGCTCGTCTTGAGGTTGCCGTCGATGTTCTTCGCAAGCTCCTGCACGATTATGAAATCGATCCATGTGTCGACGTCGACGTACTTGGTATAGGGCTCGGCGCTCGAGCCGAGTATCGCCTCGTGGACGGACTGCATGTAATCCGTAAGATAGGAAAGCATCGCTTCTTTTAAGGAGGCGTCGTCGGGCTCCGGCTCCTTGAGCACGAAGTAATCCTTGCTCTGGTTCGCCCAGTAGGGGCAGTCGAACCACTGATCGGCGCTGTAATCGATCTTGCCGTCGATATCCTTCTCGATGAGATACCCGCCGGTGAGCTCCTCCGCGGTCGCCTCGCCGATGTCGATCTTGTTCGATTCGAGCGATACGCGCTCAACGAGCAGATAAACGCCGTTGTACGCGCCGTTCAAATAAACCTCGACGAACTCGCACTTGGGCACGTAATCGATGCCCGAGAGCATGAGCCCCGCCTTGTACGTGATGTAATTCCTCAAAAGCGAGGGATCGGAATAGCTCGGGATTATCGCGTATTTCTTGGTCTTGGGGATGTCAAGGAGCGAAGCCTTGGAAGAAAGCTTTATGGAATAAGGCTTTTTGGGCTGTCCCCAGGAGGTGTTTCCGCGCCCCTTTATAGAGCCTGTGCCGGAGTAATCGCCGCTCGAATACTGCTTCGTGCCGAGCGTCAGCGTGAAATCCGCGCTGACGTACTCTTCCTTGCCTATCTGGCTGAAGGGCACGGAGGCGTTTATCTCAAGCTTCGGGAGCGCCGCCGCGGAGGCGTAGATACCGACGGTATCGAGCGCGTCCCTCGTAAGGATATCGCCCCTTCGCGCGCTGAAAGTGAACGTCTTTTGCGTGCCCGAGCCCGTCACCGTCACCCTGTCCTCATATCCGCGGAAGAAGTCGGTATAGGTCTCGGAATAAGTCCAGCCCTGTGCAAAGCTCGCGGTAAGTCTGAGGGTCTTGTCCTCCTCCACTTTGAGGAGCCCGTAAAAATCGCTCACCCGGAGCGTGAACGCCGCCTCGTCATAGGAGAGCGTCACGCCCTCCGAATGCCGGGGGACGATCGTAATATCGTGCGTTTCGCCCGCGCCGACGGCGTCTGCCGCCGGGGAGAACGCCGCGAACATCATCACGAGCGCGAGCAGTAATCCCAGATACCTTGCCCTTTTCATTTTCAAACATCCTCCGTTCCGAATTCATCCTTTATCATCCTGCCGATATTCTCAATGAATCCGGCTTTTGCGTCCCTCGAAACCTGCGTCCACGGGAATACCATGTCGAACGCGTGCGCGTCCGCATGGTACACGTCCGCCCTGGCGGGGACGCCCGCTTTTTTGAGCGCCTCGACGTAATCGAGCGTTTCCCTGTAAAACGGCTCCCCGTCGCACACGAAGGTGTAGCACGGGGGAAGGCGCGAATAATCCTTCTGTCTCGAGGGAGATGCGTAGGGCGGCACGTCCTCCCTGCCGTAGAGCTCGCCTAAGTACATCCTCCACGCCTCGTGATTCTTCTTCGTGTTCCAAAAGAGGCTCCTGTTATCGCGGGAGGAATCGGTATCGAAGCAGTCGAGCATCGGGTAGATCGGGAGCTGATAATCGATCTTTATCCGTCCCCTGTCCCGTGCGAGCATGGCAAGCGCCGCGGCAAGCCCGCCGCCCGCGCTTTCGCCGCCGACTATTATGCGGGAAACGCCGAGCGCCTCCCTGTTCGCATCGAGCCATTCGAGCGCCGCGTAGCAGTCGTCGAGCGCTGCGGGATAAGGATAGGCGGGCGCGAGCCTGTATTCGGGCGATACGACGACCGCGCCGAATTTCCTCGCCGCGTCCCTCGCCCTTGAAAGGAGCACCATGTCGGCGCTGCCCTCATAATAGCCGCCGCCGTGCATCCAGAGTATGCCGGGCACGTTCCCGCCGGGCTCCTTCGGGCGTATGACGACGAGCTGGAGCGGTCCGTTTTCGGTTTCGATATTTCGTATTTCGCGTAATAGCCGCATGCCGTTTTCAGAACCTTCTTCCGCTGCCGGAATGAGTCGCGCCGGAATGGCTC
>DGHD01000001.1:10202-29519 GCA_002392505.1 Christensenella sp. UBA3857
CGCCGGAATGGCTCGTATGCCCGCCGCTGTAAGACGACGAATGCGAGCCGCTCCTGCCGCCGCCCGACGAGACGGGCGGGCTGTACGACCGGTTTTTCTCGCTCCTCAGGAAAAGGTCGTCCCCGACTTTCCTTACGGAGAGCGTATCGTTTATAAGATGATCCCCTGCGGTGAACGCGGTGACCACCGTCTTCATCGATTCGACCGCCTTTTTGCCGTTCACGCCGGAAA
Source organism: Christensenella sp. UBA3857 (assembly GCA_002392505.1). Classification (GTDB taxonomy): domain Bacteria; phylum Bacillota; class Clostridia; order Christensenellales; family CAG-138; genus UBA3857. The sequence continues at coordinate 10,434 of DGHD01000001.1, forward strand.
CGATCAGCGCGATCACGGCGCAGAACGCCGAGGCCAGCGCCCACACGACGGGCGTTTTGGGCGTGCGTCCCGTCTTCAGCGTGCGGTCGAGGTATTTGAGCCAGCGGTTCGCAGAGCCCGGGCCGTTGTCGAACAGCATGTTCGCGCCCTTCTGCAGACGGCTGAAATTCCTGCTGTTCAAGCGTTTCATCAGGGGGGCTCCCACGGTCATGACCGCGGGATCGCCGTTCGTGAACACAGTAAGGAGTATCCCGTTGTCCTCCTCGCCGCCGTAGCCGTTCAAGTTATAGAACGTGTCGGAAATATACTCCGGAGCGAGTCCCGGGTAAGCGTCCGAAAAATGCACGGCGACGTCGACGCCGTATTTTTCGGAGATCGCCTTCGCCTTCGCTGCGAGCTTTTCGAGCTTCTCCGAGCTTATCGTTCCCGTATCGTCCGTCACGCGCGGGGCGTTCGGATCCGCCGGTCCGGAGGGCTTGCCCGCATCCGGCCACCAGGCGGGCGTGAAGGGATGCCCCTTCGTCATAAGGTTCGTAATGTTCTTCGACCAATCGACGATCCCCTCGCAGTACCTGCCTTGTGAAAGGTATCCGTAAAGCGCGTCGTCGAGGGCTTCGGCGGCGTCCCGGGTATAGAACCTGTCGGGCGAGCCCTTGGTGGAGCACCAGCCCTCGCGGTCGCGTCCGCTGACGATCAGGCAGAGGCAGAAGCCGTCGTGCTCCGCGCCCTTTCCGTAACCGCCGTAATCGAAGAAATCGTCGGCATAGTCCATTATATCCATCCCGTGGGAGGACGTATCGGTGAATATGACGATATCCGTCCCCGTCGCCTCAGCCGCGGCGCGCACGGCTTCCGAAACGGTCCGCTCCTCATCGGGAGAGAGCACGTCGGCTTCGTCGATCACGCGCGGGGCGTCCGGGTCGGCGGCGGTCCATTGCCACGCCGAGGGATCCTCCGGATACCAGGCGGGCATTTCGTTCTCTGCGGCGAACACGGGCAGCGCCGCCGTCAGTATGAATATGAGGAGCGCGGATACGGCAAGTGATTTTCTGACTTTCTTCATAACGCCCTCCTCAGCATGACACGAGCGAGAATATGAGCATCAGCACGGCGAACACCGCAGCGAAAATGCCCAGGTTCCTAAGCGCCTTGACGCCCTTGTCCGTCGGGATATGCCCGACGACCTTTCCCGTCTGTCCGTTCATGGCGAAGCTGTATTTCTGCCCCTTGTGCGCCACGTTGAACGTGTAGACCGGCAGGAGGACGTACCGGGTCGCCGTGGGATGCGCCGTGACGTCACGGCTTTTTTCCGAGACGTTCGAATAGCCCTTCGAGGCTTCGGACCTGAGCACCGACATCGCGCTTGTGACCATGCGGTCCTCGGCGCGCTTCCTGACCTCCTCGGAGCCCTTGTCGAAGCGCTCCGCTAAGAAGCCGGCGAGGTAATCGGCGCGGAAGGGCTTTATGCCGTTCAGGTCGAACGGCTCGAGCGAATCCATCAGCGCGTCCTCGAGCCGCGCGCTGCCGTCGACCGGGATATCCTTGAAGTCGACGTTCACGCCTCTTGTGAACTCGTAATAATTCGTTTCGGTGGTGACGTAATTGCCCTCGCGGGAGGAGGTATGCGTCGCCCCCTCGAAGACCGCCGTGCCTTCAAGACTGCAGTCGTAGAGCCAGAACGGCACGTAAACGCCGACGACGTCGGTAATGTTGCTCTCCTTGAAGAAGCCGAACGGCAGCAGCTTTTTGCCCTTGTAATAGGACTGCACCGCGGCGGGGAGCGCCTTTTTGTCAATGGCGAAGGGGATCACGCCGTCGGGACGGAGCCCGCCCGAGACCTTGTCCGTCAGCACCACGTTGTTCCCGCAGTAGGGGCATTTGACCGAGGCGGAAACGGCGTCCGCCACGACCTCCGCTCCGCAGGAGCCGCAGAGGTAAACGGGGAGCTCCTCGGGCATCGTGCCGTCGGGTCTTTCGTCTACCGGAACGGGCTCAAAGCCGCCCTCCTGTATCTCGAACACGGAGCCGCACCACTCGCAGACGAGCCTGGCCGATTCCGGATCGAATCGGAGCGGCGCCCCGCAGTTCACGCATTTTGCTTCTTTAACGCTGCTTTCCATCGTACCTCCCTTTATTGTTCCAGCATTCCGTATTTGATCCTTATCCTGTTGAGCTTTTTCAGAAGCGGCTTGGCGAGTATCAAAAGGAATATCGCCGTTGCCGCGGCATGTATAAGATTGAATATCACTCCCGACGAATACGCCGCAAGGAGCATCTTCCACGATACTTCCGAGTTGGCGGTGAATATGGTCGACGTGTCGGCGATCAGACCGTAGACCGCGAATGCGGCGACCGTGCCGAATGCAACGAGCGCAGCGAGCTTCGGCAGCCTGCCGTCCCTGCGGCAGAACAGCAGCCCCGCAAGGAAGCCGATGACGCCCATCGCCTCCATCTGCCAGGGCGTCCACGGACCCTGCCCGAATATGAAATTCGAGACGAAGGCGATCATCGCCCCCGCGACGAAGCCGGAGCCGGAGCCGAACGCGGCGCCGGTGATTATCACTATCGCGACGGAGGGCTTGAACTGCGGTATCATGTAGAACGCCGCCCTTCCCGCAACGCCTATCGCTATCATCGCAGCGAGCGTTACGAGCTCCCTTACCTTGGGCTTTCTCCTTTCAAAGCTTATTATGAACGGCAGCATCGAAAGGAGTATTATGATGAGGCTGACGATCAGATATCGCCTGTTGTCCCACACGGCAATACCGAGGGCGATAACGCCGGGGACGAGCACGAAAAGCACCAGCGCGGCGGCGATAACGCCCAATATCCGCGAGGTCTTCGCCTTCTTTTCACTCTGAGGCAAGTCCGATCACCTCCCCGGTAAGAAGGGCGTTTTCGAAATACCCCCTCGCTATGCGGTTGGCGGCGGTGGTATAGAACGTGTTCTCGCAGAAGAAGCCGCGGGCGCTGTTCTCGGAGGATATGCTCCCGTCGAACATGAAGCCCGCCCTGTCCGCAAACTCGGCGCAGAACTCGATATCGTGCGAAACGACGAGTATCGCGAGCCCCGTTTCCTTAAGCTCGAGGAGCTTTTTGCCGAACGCCTCCTTAACGGCGGCGTCCATGCCCTTCGTGGGCTCGTCGAGAAGGAGCGCCTCCGGCTCGGTCAAAAGCACCTTCGCGATCGCAGCGCGCTGCTGCTCGCCGCCCGAAAGATCGAACGGATGCCTCTTAAGGCAGTCCCCGACCTCCATAAGCTCCGCGATAGCCAAAACGCGCTCCTTCGCGCCCTGGGCATTGCGTGAGGCGGCGGCGTTATAAAGATCCTCCTCCACCGTTTCGGCGGAGAAAAGCGTCCTCGGATCCTGATCGAGATGCGCTATCCTGTTCTCGAAAGCCGAGAACCGGGGCTTGAGCCTTTTGCCGTTCAGCGTCAGCCTGCCGCGGTACGGCGCGTTCTGCCCCGAAAGCACGGATAAAAGCGTCGATTTTCCGGCGCCGTTGCCGCCGACGAGCCCGTAGATCCCGCCGCGGTAAAGCTCTATATCGAGCCCTTTAAGTATGTCCCTCCCGTCCTTTTCATAGCGGAAGAACAGCCCGTCCGCCTTCAATACCGGCGCCGCGGAGGGCTTCTCCGAAGCGGGGAGCGGTATGGCCTTTTTTTCGGGCGAGAGCCTTGAGATGAACTCCCTTCCCTCGTTCACGGTGAGCGCGGGGGTATCGCCCGGCCTTACGGCGCAGCTTATCCTTGCGGCGGAGGGCATCGCGCGGAACATCGGCGAGTCCATTTCAAAGAGCGCCTTCGCGGTCTCCCTCGGCTCGGCGCAGACGGTAATACGACCCGCCTCCATAACAGCGGTGCGGTCGGCGAATGGCATCGCCTCCTCAAGGCGGTGTTCGCTCATTATTACGGTAAGACCGAGCTCGGTATTGAGCTTTTTGACGGTCGAAAGGAATTCGGTCGCCGCTATCGGGTCGAGCTGGCTCGTCGGCTCGTCGAGGATCAGCACGTCCGGCTCCATCGCCATTACGGAGGCGAGGTTCAAAAGCTGCTTCTGCCCGCCGGAAAGCTCGTCCACGCTGCGGCAGAACATATCCTCCAGCGAGAAATAGCTCGCCATCTCGGCAACGCGCAGGCGTATCCTCTCCTTTGAAAGACCGAGGCTCTCGAGCCCGAACGCGAGCTCGTGCCAGACCTTGTCGGTGACGATCTGATCGTCGGGATGCTGGAACACGAAGCCGATCCTCGCCGCCTGCTCCCTTTCGGGAAGCTCCTCAACGGGGAAAGCGTCGAAAAGCACTCTGCCGGATCTTTCGCCGTGCGGCGCCAAAGCGGGCTTCAAATGCCTCAAAAGGGTGCTCTTCCCGCAGCCGGACCTGCCTATGACGAGCAGGAACTCGCCCGCGCCGACCTCAAGGGAGACCGACTCGAGCGCGTTAAAACCGCTGTTGGGATATGAAAAAGTCAGATCCTCGATCTTAATATGCGCCATGTGATATCCTCCTTGACGTTGAGAAGCACGGGAACGAAGCAAAGCAGAGCGAACGCCGCACAGCCGGCGATCGGGAAAAAGCCGGGCGGCGTGAATTTTATCGATGGGTAGTAGCGGAACCAGACCGCCTTCAGCGCGCAGGCGGCGCAAGAGGCGGCGAACGAGACGACGAGCACCGCCGTCAGTACGAGGTCGCGCCCGTCGAACCTGAACAGCGAATACGACGTGCGCCCTTTAAGGCCGTAGCCGCGGCTCTTCATGCTGTCGGACATATTGACGGCGCTTTCGAGCGCCCACGAGACCGTGACGGAAACGACCGAGAGCCCGTGCTTGACGCCCTTCACGGGGCTTTTGCCGATGGGCGGCGCAACGCCCAGCTGCGCGGCGGAAACGCGCCTTATCCTCGAAAGGAGCCTCGGCACGAAGCGGAGCACCATCGAGAAGAGCAGCGACAGCGTGGGTATCAGCCTGCCGAAAAGGCAGACGTATTTATCGGCGCTCATAACGCTGGTCAAACACGCGCACCATATGATAAGAGCGGCGAACATACAGGCGGAATTAACGCCGTAGAGCACCGCCTCGAGCGTGACCGCATTGCCGTTCCAAAGGTAGAAGAGTATTTTGGTGCCGGCGTGATTGAACAGCGGGTTTATGACGGCGACGAGCAGCATTACGGGCAGCGCGAACGAGATGCAGAAGAGGACTCCCTTCTTCCCCTTTATCATGATATAGTACACGCACGCGGCGGCAAGCGATATCCCCGTAATGACGGGATTAAGAACGAACGCCGTAATGAGCGTCACGAACAGGAAAAACAGCATGCTCACCGCGGGATGCACGAAATTGAACGCGTCCCGGCGCAATCCAAACCCTCCGTCCCGGCAAAAAGCCGTATAATACACTAAATTATATTATACCACAAAGCAATGCCGAGCGCAATATGCTCCCGCGCCGTATTGACTAACCCCCGCGCCGATGCTATACTTGAAATGAAAATAACAAAAGGAGAACAAACGATTTGAAGTTATCGAGACCTGCCGCCGTTTTGACAGCGGCGATACTGCTTGCGGCGTTCCTTACGGGCTGCGTTACCATTGAGCCGCCCGCGGACACGGAGCGCGTCGATTTCGACGCCGTGAGCATTACGGGCGAGCATATCGCCATGAAGACGCTTTCGGACAAGAAGGTCGTAATGATCAACTTTTTCGAGACCTGGTGCTCCCCCTGTATGGGCGAGCTGCCCGACATCGAGCGCCTTTACGAAAAATACGCGGGCGACGGCTTCGTCGTGATAGGAGTGTACTCGAGCTCCGACGAGGCGGACGTCAAGGCCGCGGCGGAAAGGCTCGGAATAACCTATCCCATCATCCCCGTTACCGATTCGCTCAAGAGCCATCAGACCCAGTACGTGCCCACGACGATATTCGTCAGCGGCACGGGCGAGCTCCTTTCCGGCTCGCCCTTCGTCGGCGCGAAGTCGGAGGCGGGTTGGGAGAAGCTCATAAAGGGCTATCTCGGAAAATGATCAAAAAAAGCGCCTTTTCCGCTTGATAACCGGGCGCGTTTCGGTTAAAATAATAATGTTAAACAAAATGGAGAGCGTATGCTCCCGAATCCGTAATACAGAAAGGATAACAAAATGAAAGAGATCGATCTTACTTACAACGATTTCGATTCCGTCGTCATGGAGTCCGACAAGCCCGTGCTCGTTGACTTCTGGGCGACCTGGTGCGGCCCCTGCCGCATGCTCGGCCCCGTCATCGCGCAGATAGCCGAGGAGAGGGAAGATATCAAGGTCTGCAAGGTAAACGTCGACGACGAGCCGGAGCTTGCCCGCATGTTCAACGTAATGAACATCCCCACGGTGCTCGTGTTCAAAAACGGCGAGCTCAAGGAAAGGTCCGTCGGCTTCAAGCCCAAGCAGCAGATACTCGATTTGCTTGATTGAAAGGAGAACGAAATGACCAAGTATTCAGGAACACAGACCGAAAAGAACCTCCAGGCAGCCTTCGCGGGCGAGAGCCAGGCGAGGAACAAGTACACCTACTTTGCTTCAAAGGCAAAGAAAGAGGGCTTCGAGCAGATCTCCGCGATCTTTTTGAAGACCGCCGACAACGAGAAGGAGCATGCGAAGCTCTGGTTCAAGGAACTGAACGGCATCGGCTCCACGGCGGAGAACCTTGCCGCCGCCGCCGAGGGCGAGAATTACGAGTGGACCGACATGTACGAGGGCTTTGCCAGGACCGCCGAGGAGGAGGGCTTCCCCGAGCTCGCCGCCAAGTTCCGCGCGGTCGGCGCCATCGAGAAGGAGCATGAGGAGCGCTATCGCGCGCTGCTCACCAACATCGAGATGCAGCGTGTATTCGAGAAGTCCGAGGTCAAGGTATGGGAGTGCCGCAACTGCGGTCATATCGTGGTCGGCACCAAGGCGCCCGAGGTATGCCCCGTCTGCGATCATCCGCAGAGCTATTTCGAGATCAACGCGAAAAACTATTAAAACCAATATTATTCAAGGAGGATCTTATTATGAAGTACGTTTGCGACGCATGCGGCTGGGTCTATGACGAGGAGCTCGGCGATCCCGAGAACGGCATCGCTCCCGGCACCAAGTTCGAGGATCTGCCCGACGATTTCGCCTGCCCCCTCTGCGGCGTGGGCAAGGATATGTTCAGCCGGGAATAAAAAAGAAAGCGAAAAGCACCCGCCGGGGACGGTTCCCGGTGGGTGTTTTTTGTTTTTCAAGGCATGACCAACCATCGGGGACGGTAAGTCATTCACTTCTTGCCAAATCCCGCAGAACGGTTTATAATCAAGCTGGATACGCACCGCCCGGTCAATCGCAGCGGCGGATCGGCGGCACGTCGAAAACAGGGGGATCGTTCAATGAAAAAAAGCACAAAGCTCCGCATAAGGGGCGAGAGGGGCGCGCGGATCTATAAGCGCATCATGTTCTATCATGCCATGATGACGCTGTATGCCGTGTTGTTCGGGATAGAGATCAGGCTGATCTCCGTAATTCTCTGGCCGGCGCTCGCCGCCGGGCTGGTCGCGGCTTTCTTCATCTCCCGTCAGTCAAGGGCGGCTCGGCGCGAGCAGCAGATCTCCTCGGAGGTGATCGCGCTCTTTCCCGAGCTCGACGAAGCCGGGCTTAAAGAAGCGTACGGGAAACGCCGCCGCAAGGAGATACGGCTCGAAGCCCTGCTGTATCTGCTTCTTGGCGCGGAGACCGTTTTATGGGGGCTGATATTGTACGCAGCGGGAGCCACCGAATTTTCGTACAGCTTCTGTTTAACCTTGCTGTCGCCCGTCGTGCTGTTGTTATCGCTCGGTCTGTTCATCACTTCGTTCATGCCGCTCCGGAAGTCCGATACGCCGACTCTCGACGAATACGCTGCTGACGGCGAGCTGCGCCGTATAATGATCGAAAGGAGCCTGCGCCCGGATCAAAGGCGCGACGGCAGCATATATCTGTTTTGGACCGATGCCGAACCGAATGACGAGGACCTGAAGCGGCTGATCGATCAGTCGCCCGGCGGAAAAAAACGCTCGTTCGTCGAGATACTGATCTTCATCTTCGCGGGTTTCTTTTTCATCGGTCTCCCGGTGATACTGCTTCTCGGCTTCCTCCTGATCTATCTGGCAACCGGCACCTACTCCTGGGCGGTGATCATGAGCGCCGTGATAATACTGTTCGTTCTGCTGATCTGCATATATCTGATAGCAAAAAAACGCGACGAGAGATATGCGGATCGCTACGGACTGCTCAGAAAGGGCTTGTACCGGAAGACGACCGACCGCGTCCTGTCCGTCATCCGCAACGAGGACAATGCGTTTACGTCGGAGATGTGCTTCGATCGGTCGGGCGTCGTCAGGCTGAGCGGCGCCGAGCAGCGACACTCGCTCCTTCTCAATACAGTCGGGCAGGAGGCGCTCCTTCTGACCACCGGAGGCGGCAAGGTGCTTGCGGCAGTCTTCCGGACGGACGTCCTTTTCGGAATTTCCGCCGAATCGGAGCCGGAGCCCGCCGCGGCTGCGGCAGCCGACGTTCCCAACGTACCGGACGACCCGTATAAATACCCCGAATACCCCTGGGCCGACGATCCCTCCGAAAAGCCAGGAGAACGGATCGAAAACGCGGACCGGGACGCCGCTCCCGATAATACCCCGTCCTCGTTTCGACCGGCGGTATGGGATCTTGAGTATCTTCGCGACGCGGCGTTCAACAAGAACGTTTTTCAGATCATGGCAGAGATGGACCAAAAAAAGCTCAGCCTGATGCGGGCGGAGGTAAAAGACGTCGTTGCGACCAATAATCGTTTCGCCAAAAGGTGCATGGACAAGCTGACAAGAGCGGAGGAAACCGAAAGAATGCATACGATCTCGCGTATGGTGTCCATGAAACAGCCGATGAGCTACGAGCTCTCCTCGACCGAAAATGATCTGATGGCGAGATACGACGTAGATCGCGCCGGTTTGATGGAGATAACGAAAAACCCGTACAGGAAGAAGACCGTCATTTTGACGTCGATCGCCGCTGCGGTGACGGTCGGGGGAAATATCGCCGCGGTCATCCTCCGGAAAACCACGGGCGTTTCGACGGGCGCCATCCACTTTTTCGTCTCCACGGCGGGGTTCTTCATCTTTCTCGCCGCGATCTTCGCCTTAAACAATTCTTCCCGCTTCAAAAAGCTTCATAAGGCATACGGTACCAAGGAATTCTGGGAAAAAATCGTAACGGCGGATATTTATCAGGTGCTGATCGATCAGGAAAAGGGAAAAACGGAGCAGACGAAATAAAGGACAAAAGAGAGATCGGATCATTCTCTGCCGCCGGGGCGCTTCCCGGCGGTTTTTTCAGTTAGCCAGAAACAGCACTGTGTACGCGGCGAGGAATAAAACGAGCAGTACCGCGAAAACGATATCCGCGATAAGCTCCGCCCTTTTCTTGAAGAGCTTTTTGAACGCCCAACAGGCGCCGACTCCGATAAGCGTGCCGAGCGTGTTCGTTATAACGTCCGTGATATCCGCGGAGCCGATGGCGAGGGCGTACTCCGCCGCCTCGAAAACGAGGCTGACGGCAAGCCCCGCAAGTATGCGCGCCCACGGTTTTTTCGGCAGCTCAAGCATCGAAAGGAACAGCCCGAGCGGCACGAACGCGATAACGTTGGCGATGATCTCCGACACGTCCGCCCTGCCGTTCGTGAGCACCGACGCGCCGAAGGGAACGAAGTTTATCGGCAGACAGGCTCTGTCCGGACCGATCGTGACGAGCCCGAATTTGAATACTATCACCCAGACGAGCACGACGAGATACGCCGCGAACAGTATCCATGTGAACACCCTTGTCTTTTTCATTTTGCACCGCCTTCCGCGTTTACTGTATTATTTATATTAACACAGTTAGTGCGGTTTGTCAAGGTATGAAAAAAGGAGCCCGGGGGCTCCTTGAAACAATTCGTTTTTCAGTTGTCCTTCGCCTTTTCCTTGAGTGCGAGCACGCAGGCGATATGGGTGAAGAACGCGGTGAACCATGCGAAGAAGTCATACAGATTGCGCCAGCCGGACCATTTCATGAACATGCCGAAATTCATATACCTTTCTTTTATGCTGTACTGCAGCGTGGCGAAGAAGGAGGGCACATTCAGTACGGCGATGATCGCAAGCGCGGCGGCGGCGCCGATAATGTACAGCTCGACGAAAACATGGGTCTTTTTCTTTACCGCCGCGCCGGCGCCGTAGATCGCGGCGAGTGCGATCGATATGAGCGGGATCAGCAGATAGAAGAAGTTATACGCGTTGGAGTACCAATCCTTCGTCTTTACAATGAAGCTGATCTCGATCCCGACGAGCACGAGCGCGGGGATGATGTAAACGAAATACGGGATCGCGGTGAAGATCGCCTTCTTCTTGGTATGCAGGAAGAAGAGCACCGCGCCCACGAGCGGGAAGAACGAGAGATGGAATATCTCGGGGAACACACGGTAGATATTCCTGAACAGGACGTGGTTGCTTATGATGCTGACCGCGCCGGTTATCTGCGCGAGGAGCGCGGCTCCGAATGCGAGCAGAAGCAGGATGGGTATTATGATCGGCCATTTGCCGGCCTTCTTGACCTTCTTGGGCTTCGGCTCGGCGGTCCTCACGGGGCGCGCAGGCTCATACTGCCTTGCGGGCGGCGCGTCATACTGCCTTGAGGGCGGCGCGTCATACTGCCTTGCGGGCGTGGGCTCATACTGCCTTGCGGGCGGCTCGAAGCCCTTCATCGGGTCGGTGGGATAAACGTTTTCCTCATCAATGGGATCGGCGGGGATCCCCCTGAAGGTCTCTTCGTTATGAGAAGCCTCTCCAAACGAGGGCAGACGGGATCCGCAGTAAATGCAGAACGTGCCGTTGCCGCAGTCCTTTCCGCAGTTGGGACAGATCATATTTCGGTTCCTTCCTCTCCTTATTTTTCCGAAACGCCCTCAGGCGTTTCACCGCATATATTATAAACGAAAATATATCGGATTGCAATACGGAAAGCGCTAAAAGAATTTTATGAAAGACCGCCGCGTTCGCCCCGGCTGCACTTTCCGCAGTTGGGACAGATCATTTTAATGTTTCCTTCCTTATTTTACTGTTTCGAAGCGCCGTTCAGCGCCTTTTTGAATTCATTGTACATATAGAGCGTTCCCATGGCGATGAGCGGGATCCCCCGGCTGTCGGCATAGGAATACGCGCTCCTCACGGCGTCCTTCATCGAGGGGCACGCCTTCGCCTTTATCCCGGCGTTTGCGAAGCAGGCGGCAAGCCTCCCGGCGTCGAGCGCGCGGGGGTTGTCCGGAGTTACGGTGAAGACCTTCTCGACGCGGTCTGAAAGCAGCGCGGGATATTTTTCGTAATCCTTGTCCGCCATAACGCCCATGAGCAGTACCGCCTTCTTTTTCGGGAATAGCTTTTTTATGCTGCTTGCGGCGAGAGCTACGCCGTCCGGATTATGCGAGCCGTCAAAAATGACGTACAGATCCCTTGAAAGCACCTCGAAGCGGGCGGGCCACTCGGCGCGCTTAAGACCGGTCTTCACGGCGGCTTCGGGGATGGACAGCCCCTCGCGGCGGAGCGCCTCGACAGCGGTCAGTACGTTAAGCGCGTTCTTCGGCTGATGATCGCCCAGGAGCGAAAGATGGAGCTTCACCCCGTCGAATTCGATATCGCAGCCGTTCAGGTCGACGCGCTTCACCGTCAGCCTCTCGGGATCGGAAACGGTGAGCGGCGCGTTCATCTCAAGCGCCTTACGGCTTATCACGCCGAACGCCTCGCCTTCCCCGCCGCCCCAGACGACGGGACGGCGCTGCTTGATTATGCCCGCCTTGTGCGAGGCGATCTCGGCAAGCGTTTTGCCGAGGCGGTCGGTATGGTCGAGCTGAACGTTGGTTATGACAGAAAGCAGGGGGCTTTTTATAACGTTGGTGGAGTCCGTGTCCCCGCCGAGACCGCATTCGACAACGGCGATATCGCAGCCCTCCCTTTCAAAGAGGGAGTATGCCGCGGCGGTCATCACCTCGAATTCGGTGGGCTTTTCCTTCATTTTTTCGGTGAAGGGCGCGACGGCGGCGACGGATTTTTCAAGCCCCTCCTCCGTTATCCTTCTGCCGTTTATGCGGAAGCTGTCGCAGGGACCCTCGACCGCGGGCGAAGTGAACGAGCCTACCTTATATCCCGCGGCGATGAGCACGCTCGTGAGCATGGCGGTGAACGAGCCCTTGCCGTTCGTGCCGGCGACGTGCACCACCCTGAGCTTTTCCTGCGGATCGCCCATCAGGGAAAGCAGCTCGGTTATCCTTTCGAGACCGAGTATCGAAACGTTCCTCGAAATGCGTCCTATGGCGCTCCCATCACGCTTGGGCTGCTTTGCGAGCCCCGCCTTTTTAAGCGTATCGCAGAGCTTCAGCAGCACGGGGATGAGTATGAGCTGCACGGGGACGAGTATCGCGTACTCGGCAAGGCGGTACATGAACCAGCCCCAATAGGTCTTGGAGCCGTAGAGCTGGCTTACCCAGTACGTGTTGACGACGAGCCCGAGCGCGAGAGCGTTGACAAGCACGGGGATCAGCATATTGGGGAAGAAGCGGAGCTTTTTCCACTCGAATTTACCCTTTGCGAAGGCGAACGGTCTTTTGTTGAGGAAGAGACCCATTATAAAGCCCATCAGCGCCGCGACGACGGTGAAGCCCGGGTGATAGGTGCCGAACGGGAAGAGCGTCGCGCCGATGAGATCCGAAAGCCCGTAAACGATCGCCGCCTCGACGGGACCGTACAGCATTGCGGCGAGCATGGGAGGAGCGAACGCAAAGCCTATGTTCCAGCCCGCGGTCTTAATGGAGAGCCCGGGAAAACGGTCGAGCATGACCGTCATCGCGACGAGCATCGCGAGCACGGAAAGCACGTGGATATCGAAGCTCCTGCGCGGCTTTTTTTCGCGTCTCGACCTTATCAGCCCCCAAACGACGAGGGCTATGCCGGCGGCGGCAAGCGCCGCGCCCGCGATAACGAGGACGGTCTTCGGGCTCGAAAGGAACTTTGAGAGGAATACCCGGACCCCCTCCGCGATCTCACCCGCGCGGTTTTTACCGGCGTACAGACCGAAGTACAGACCGAACGAGCCCGCAGCAAAGAGCAGAAGACCGATGATGAACAAAAATGCAGACATATAAAAACCTCCTTCCCCTCATTCATACGACACGGGAAAGGAGGCGTTCGTTCCTCTTTGGGCTTGCCCTATGAAGCGGGATGCAGGCAGCGGACCGCAAGCTTCTTATGCGTTATGCACGAGCTTTTCGTTTGACCGTCAACTCCCCGTTCGGTCAACACTTAACGAACGCTGCTTTACTCTTCTTGCTGGCGAAATAATACTACCTTCCGCGCGATATGTCAATACCCTTTCCGCGCCCGCCGAGGCGTGCGGAAGGCTTTTTTTCGCGGTTTTTCGCGGCTTGATTTCGGGCGGCGCTCATGTTATACTTAATTTGAGAAAATATGTATATTCAGGAGCGATGAAAATGAGTTATTCCATACGCGACATTTCACTTGCGCCCCTCGGCAAAAAGCGCATCGAGTGGGTAAAGAGCTACATGCCCGTGCTTAACGAGCTTGGGGAGCGTTTCCGGCGCGAGCAGCCCTTCAAGGGACTGCGCGTTTCCGTCTGCGTGCATCTTGAGGCGAAGACGGCGTATCTGGGTCTTCTTCTGAGGGAGGGCGGCGCCGAGGTCGCGATAACCGGCTCCAATCCCCTTTCCACAAAGGACGATATCTGCGCCGCGCTCGCCGACATGGGCATGAACGTCTACGCCTGGTTCAACGCCACTCCGGAGGAGTATCACGAGCATATCAGGCAGACCCTCGAATTTAAGCCCCATATCGCGATCGACGACGGCGGCGAGTTCGTGACGATGCTCCACGAGGAGCATCCCGAGTATGCCGAGAACCTTATCGGCGGCTGCGAGGAGACCACCACTGGCATATTGAAGCTCAGGGCGAGGGTCAAAAACGGCGCGCTCCGCTTCCCCATGATGGCGGTGAACGACGCGAACTGCAAGCATCTTTTCGACAACCGTCACGGCACGGGTCAAAGCTCGTGGGACGCGATCATGTACACCACCAACAACATGGTAACGGGCAAAACGGTCGTCGTCGCCGGATACGGCTTCTGCTCGAGCGGCATCGCGATGCGGGCGAAGGGGCTCGGCGCGAACGTGATCGTGACGGAGGTCAACCCCTTCCGCGCGCTCGAGGCGGCGATGGACGGCTTCCGCGTGATGAAGATGGACGACGCGGCGCCCCTCGGCGATTTCTTCGTCACGGCGACCGGCTGCAGGGACGTCATCACCAAACGCCATTTCGAGAAGATGAAGGACGGCGTTATACTCGCCAATTCCGGGCATTTCGACGTAGAGGTGTCGAAGACCGATCTTGAGGAGCTGGCAGTCGAAAAGATCGACCGCAAGCCCTTCATAACCGGCTACGTGATGCCGGACGGGCGCGTGATAAACCTCATGGCGGAGGGACGCCTCGTCAACATCACGGCGGGCAACGGTCATCCCGCCGAGATAATGGATCTGAGCTTTGCCATACAGGCGCTTTCCGCCGAATATCTTGTAAAGCACGGAAGAGAGCTCGCTCCCGGGCTTTACAACGTGCCGGAGGATATCGACCGTTCCGTGGCTATGATCAAGATAGGCGCGATGGGGCTCGGGCTCGACAAGCTCACCCCGGAGCAGGAAGCCTATCTCGCCGCCGAATGAGGCGCTTTTACACAATCAAATACCTGACTGCGTTCGCGCTCGCGCTGGCGCTCGCCGCCTTTTCCGGCTGCGTGTGGCTGGGCGACGCATTGAGCGCGCTCACCCCGGCGGAGACGGATCTCCCGTTGGGCAGCACGCTCCCGACCGCCGTTCCCGAGGCGACGGACGCCCCCTATTCCGACTCGGATAATCCCGTGCTGTTCTTCATAACGGGCTTCCAGCTCGCGTTCGCAAAGGCGTCGAAGGGGCTCCCCTCCTTCGCATACGAGAAGGGCGGCGAAACGCAGGAGCTTGCCATGCGCCTCATGCGGGACGAATCGCGGCTCTGCCTCGTCGCCGCAACTCTGGGCATGCTTCCCGACAGGACCGAGGTCGGCTCCTTCACCGGCACGGTGACGGGCGCTTACGCGGGCAGCGGCGTGCTCACCAATACGGGGGATTTCAGCTTCACCCTCTTAAAGGGCGGCGAGATAAAGGGCTCGCTGCTTTCCGCAATGCTCACCGCGAAGGTGCCGGACGGCAGCCTTTCGCTTTACAGGAACGGCTCCGAATACCTTCTCTGGTTCACCGACGGGGACGGCACCTCGGTCATCCGCGTTGAAGGGAACGAATTGAGCTTCCTTTTCAGCGGGAAGCGCATAAAGCATTCCGCCGAGCTTCCCGGGGACGGGGACCTGAAGAAGCTCGAATACTCACCCGGCTTACAGTAAATTTCTCCCAAGGGAGGCTTTAACCATGAACATCGTTTTTCTTGCCTCGCCGAGCCTCAATATCCAGCTTGGCGACTACGTGCCGCTGATGATCGTCTGCGGCGTGCTGGCGGTGCTGTTCGTCGTCTTCAAGCTGACGGGCGTCCGCTCGAAGGTGCTTTGGACGCTCCTTATTAACGGCATGATCGGCGCCGCGATGCTCTCGCTTTTCAGCATCGTGTTCTATTCATATCTCAACATGAAGTTCTTCAAGGTGCCCATCGACTGGATCCCCTCGCTGATCTCGGGAGTGCTCGGCGTGCCCGGAGTGCTGCTGCTGCTCATCCTCAAATCACTGCAATTATTGGAGTAAAAAATGGAAAAGATCGAGAACATACGCCTTAACGAAAACGGCGACGCGCTGATACTGCTCGACCAGACGAGGCTGCCCGGAGAGATCCGCTACCTTGTCATAGAATCGCGCGAGCAGCTTTTCGAGGCGATAACGAAGCTCCGCGTGCGCGGCGCGCCGGCTATCGGCATTGCGGCGGCGTACGGGTATTATCTCTGCGCGCTCAGGGATAAGGATCAGGAGGATTTCTTCCGCCGCATGGACGACGCGGAAAGGTATCTCGCCTCCGCCCGCCCGACCGCGGTGAACCTCACCTGGGCGCTTGCGAGGATGCGCGCCGCCTTAAAGCGGAACGCCCTCAAGCCAAGGGACGAGATCGTCGCGCTTCTTAAGGAGGAGGCGACAGCCATCCACCGCGAGGATATCGAGGCGAACAAGCGTATAAGCGAATACGGCATGAGCGTGCTCTCCCCCGGCATGGGCGTGCTTACGCACTGCAACGCCGGTCCCCTTGCGACGAGCCGCTACGGCACGGCGCTGGGCCCCATACTCCTTGCTCACGAACAGGGCGTGGAGCTTCACGTTTTCGCGGACGAGACGCGTCCGCTCCTCCAGGGGGCGAGGCTCACGGCGTTCGAATTGAAGAACGCGGGCGTGGACGTTACCCTGATCTGCGACAACATGGCGGGCGAGGTCATGAAGGAGGGCAAGGTCCAGGCGGTGTTCGTCGGCTGCGACCGCGCGGCGAGGAACGGCGACGCCGCGAATAAGATCGGCACATCGAGCCTTGCCGTGCTCGCCAAATACTACGGCGTGCCCTTCTATATGCTGATGCCGCTCTCCACCGTGGATATGAACACGGCTTCCGGCAGGGACATAAAGATCGAACAGCGCGACCCCGAGGAGGTCACGGCGCTCATTTTCCGCGAGCGCATGGCGCCCGACGGCGTGAAGGTCTACAACCCCGCCTTCGACGTGGTGGAGCACGAGCTCATAACCGCAATTATAACCGAGGAGGGCGTCATCACCGAGCCCTTTGAGGAGAATTTCACAAAGGCCTTTGAAAGAAAAAAGGAAAGGACGGAAAAGACCGATGCTTAAATACGACGATTACGCCGAAAGCGCGAAGGCGCTCTGCCGCGCGCTCGGGGAATTCTGCCCCGAGGTGCTCATCATACTCGGGAGCGGGCTCGGCAGGCTCGGCGAAAGGCTGAAGGATCCCATCGCCGTGCCCTACGGGGATATCCCGCACATGAAGCACTCGACGGCTCCCGGTCACGCGGGGCGCTTCCTCGCCGGGGAGCTCGGCGGGAAGAGCGTGCTCCTCATGCAGGGCAGGCTCCATCTTTACGAGGGCTGGGCGCCCGAGGACGCGGCGTTCCCCATAAGGATCGCGAAGCTGATGGGCATTGAAAAGCTGATCGTCACCAACGCGGCTGGCGGCATCAACACGGGCTACAAGCCGGGCGATCTCATGCTCATTTCCGATTTTATAAAGCTCAACGCGCCCGATCCCCTGATCGGTCCCAACATAGACGAATTCGGTCCCCGCTTCCCTGACATGAGCCGCGTTTTCGACAGGCGGTATATGCTCGATTTCAAGCGGATCGCCGAAGCGCACGGCGAGAAGGTGCACGAGGGCGTTTACTATTACTGCATGGGTCCGCGCTACGAGACCCCGGCGGAGATACGCCTTATGCGCGTACTCGGCGCGGACGCCGTGGGCATGAGCACCGTGCCGGAATGCGTCGCCGCAAGGCACTGCGGGATGCGGATACTCGGCATATCCCTCATCACCAACATGGCGGCGGGGATACTCGATAAGCCCCTCTCCGGCGAGGAAGTCATCGAGGCCGGCAGCGCCGCCTCCGAAAGGCTCTCGACGTACGTTACGGAATTCCTTGAGGCGATGGATACTGATGCTTGACACACTCATCAAAAACGCAGTGCTGCTGCCCATGACCGCGCCGGGCGAGGTGATCTATGGCGCGAACGTCGGCATAAAAGACGGTAAAACGGTCTTCATCGGCAGGGACGAAGCGGAAGCGGCTTCGGTCATCGACGCCGCCGGCAGGCTCGTCATGCCCGGGCTTATCAACGCCCACGCGCACACCGCCATGTGCGTCATGCGCGGCTATGCGGACGATTACAGCCTTAAAGCCTGGCTCTACGACAAGGTGTTCCCCGTTGAGGCGCGCCTTGACGAAAGGGCGATCGTCGCCGGGGCAGAGCTCGGCATTGCGGAGATGCTCCGCTTCGGTACGACCTCGTTCTCCGATATGTACTTCTGCCAGCCCGCCGTGGCAAAAGCCGCCGAAAGGATAGGCATAAAGGCGAACCTCTGCAACGCGGTGCTCGCGCTCGGCGACAGCTACGTATTCGAGAAGGACCGCGCCGTTATCGAAACGGAGGAGCTGCTTAAAGAATACGGCGCGAAGGGACCGATCCGCGCGGACGTTTCCATACACGCGGAGTACACCAGCCCGCCCGAGATATGGCGGCGCGTGCACGCCTGGGCGAAGGAGACCGGCGTCGTGACCCACATACACCTTTCCGAAACCAAGTCCGAGCACGAGGAATGCATCGCCCGCCGCGGGATGACGCCCGCCGCGGCGTTCGCCGCCAACGGCGTTATGGACACGCCTGTGCTGTTCGCGCACGGAGTCTGGCTCAGCGGGGACGATATGCGCCTTATCGCGGAGAGTTCCGCTTCGGTCGCGCACTGCCCGGTATCGAACCTTAAGCTCGGCAGCGGCGTCGCCGACGTGCACGCGATGATCGAAAACGGCGTCAACGTCTGCCTCGGAACGGACGGAGTATGCTCCAACAATTCGCTCGATCTTTTCGAGGAGATAAAGCTTGCGGCGCTCCTCGCAAAGGGAAAGAACCTCGATCCCACCGCGCTCCCCGCTTACGAAGCGCTCAAAATGGCGACGGTGAACGGCGCCAAGGCGCAGGGCAGAGAGGGCGAGACCGGCGTTATCGCCCCCGGCTATGACGCGGATATCATTATGATCAACACCGACGCGCCGCATTTACGGCCCATCTACGACCCCATCTCGGCGGCGGCTTACTCTGTGCAGGGCGCGGACGTCGCCATGACCATGGTAATGGGACGCGTGCTCTATAAGGACGGCGAATGGCTCACCCTCGACGTCGAAAAAGCCGTCAGAGAAGTCGAAGAGTACGCCGTGCCGATAGTGAAAGGGAATAGGAATTAGGTTCATTGACGGTTGCCGAAGGCAATTTTGACCATCCGGTGAATGGTC
>DGHD01000046.1:0-5545 GCA_002392505.1 Christensenella sp. UBA3857
TGTCTTTGGGCGCATTCACTTAACGACATACAGCCTCAAAAGGTATCTTTTTAGAGCCCTGCTTCGTTGAAAATGCTCGAAAGACTCTCCGAGTATTACTGCGCTTTTCGCCTTGCATGGCGCAAAAATCTCCTCTTTTGAGACGCTTCGCGGTTTTCAGCCGATATAAAAAAGAAAATCCGGGGAAATGAGCTATCCCCGGATATCTTTTTATACGTTGATTTTTTTCAGGCTGAAAACCTGCATCTCCTTAAGTGAATGCACCCTTCCCGCCGTGCTTTTTTCTGTCACACAGTATCAGCTCTTTCTCTTATGCCTGCGGAAGAGCTGCGTGAGGGGACGTCTCTCCTTCGACGAAACCTTGTCGATCTCGCCCGCGCCCTGGAGAGCGGCCTTCGTTATGATGGGACCGGTGAGCTCGTAGACGAGGGTGGCGAAGAGCACCACGGTAACGACCTGATCCGCTACCACGGCGAGGTCCTCCGAGGCGGCGACCATCTGCGCCATACCTATCGCGACGCCCGCCTGCGGAAGGAGCGTAAGCCCCAGGTAATCGCGCACGGTCCTTTCGGACTTGACTATCGCGGAGCCAACGAACGCGCCGGTGTATTTGCCTATCGCGCGGGCGATGACGTAGACGACGCCCGCGACGCCCACCTTGGGCAGAATGGTGAGCTTGAGATCCGCGCCGGAAATGACGAAGAACAGCATGAACAGCGCGGGTGTCCACTTTTCACAATGCGTGAGGATGTGGATGGAATCGCCGCGAAGGTTCGCGAACACGGCGCCGATCATCATGCAGACGAGAAGGCTCGAAAGATCGAGTATCTCCGAAAGACCAACGCCGAAAACGACGGCGCAGATCATGAGCATGAGCCTTGAATCGCGGGACTTGAAGAACCTGCACATGAGCGACAGGATCGCTCCGAGCGCAGCTCCGATAAGGAGTGAAAGCCCTATCTCGCGAAGGGGGGCGAGTATCACCGCCTCCGCCGTGACGCTGCCGCCGACGGCGAAGACCTCCGCAAGGGCGAAGCAGACGGAGAAAATGATTAAGCCGACCGCGTCGTCGAACGCGACGACGGGAAGCAGGGTCTCGGTAACGGGACCCTTCGCCTTATACTGGCGGACGACCATCAGCGTTGCGGCGGGCGCCGTTGCTGCGGCTATCGCGCCGAGGAGCAGCGCGCGCGGCACGAAATGATCCGGGCAGTCGCGGCGTACGAACATCATCGCCGCCATTACGAAAAGCACCGTCGTCATCGCCTGGAAGAGCGTGATTATGATGACCTTTATGCCGAGCTTCTTGATAGTGGCGAGCTTGAACTCGCCGCCGATCGAGAACGCGATGAAGCCGAGCGCGACGCTCGTGATGATGCCGAAGCTTTTAAGCCCTTCCTCCGTTATGAGACCGCCGAACGCGCCCCCGGTCACGAGGTTCCAGAAATTGGGACCTATGAGAAGACCCGCGATAAGATAACCCGTGACGTTCGGAAGATTGAACAGCTTCATAACGCGGGTAAGAAGCAGGCCCGCCGCCATGGCGAACCCGATCATGATCAGAGTTGTAAACATGCTATCTTATCATTCTCCCTCGATGCCCTCGAAGCTCGTTATGGGCACGGTGAACATTACGCCCTTTTTGCCGAGCCCCGCGGTGTTGCGGCGGACGACGCGCTTCGCATGCTCGATCTGATCGTCGTTCAAAAGCAGGAAAGCGGTGTGGCTCATCTCGAAATCGTTGGAGACGACCTTCGAGAGGGACCCGAATATGGGCGCCGCGTCGATGGTGGAATTGAGGAGCGCATGCTTAAGACTCGTCGACTGTATGACGACGCCGTTCATGCCGTGCGCCTTTAATCCCGCGAGGGTCTCAAGAAACTCGTCGCAGTCGTCGATCGTTATTACCAAAAGCTGCATCATTGTGACGAACCTCCAGATAATGTTTTTACACAACAATATTAGTCCTTTTTTCCGCAAAGTCAAGGGGTGAGCAATTATATAAAAAAAGAGCCTCCCGTCTTAAAAAGGAAGCTCCTTGGGCGCATTCACTTAACGATATGCTCCTTAAGTGAATGCGCCCTTCCGCTCTTGACGCTATTCCGCTTTTTTCTTGAACACGATCAGGTTCTCGGGGTCGTTCGGTATGCCGTTCAGCCACAGCTCGAAATGCAGATGGCTCTCGTCGGCGCATTCGGATATCGCGGTATCGCCGACGTATCCGATAAGCCCGCGCGCCGCTACCCTGTCGCCCTCCTTTACGGGCGGCTCCTTCTGAAGCCCCGCGTAAAGCGTGGAAACTCCGCCCTCGTGCTCTATGAGGACCGTCGTTCCGAGAAGGTCGTCGTCATACACCTTCTTCACCGTGCCGGGCATTACGGTCCTGACCTCCGTCCCCTTCGGCGCGGCGAGATCCACGCCGGGATGGGTCATCCACTGGCGAAGCGTTTTCGACCAGATGAGAAAGTCCATCGCATAGCCCTTTATGAGTATCCCGTCGACCGGCGGCGCGGGCTGATCCTTCGGCAGGGGCGCCGCGGTTGCGGAGGGCGCGGGCGTCAGATCCGGCATAAGAGTAGGCTCCGCCGTCGGTTCGGGAGTAGGCAAAGGCTTATGCGTGTTCGCGGGCTGCGCGGGCGACGGCGCGGGCGTCGATACGGCGGCGTCCTTAAGGCGCTCGTCATACGACTTTTCCGCCGGGGAGCCCGTGCCGGTCTCCTTCATTCCGAGCACCCCCGCGGTTATTCCGGCGGCGACGAGAAGCGCAAGCATCGCGCCGAGGTACACGCCGTTCCTTCGCATGAATATCCTTGTACGGAGCCTTCGTAAACTCCGTTTCCTGTTCGTATCGGGCAGTTCCTTCATAAGCTATCACTCCTGACGTTTTTTCTTTCAAGGGTATCTTGTCCCGATCGCGCATATATCATACTTGAAAACTTTGCGGATTTTTGTTATAATTGCTATTTGTAAACGTATGTCCCATGATAATGGCGCATAAATCTATTCCGGAGGCAGTACCGCGGCTCTTCGCGGGCAGGTTTTACGATGAAGATTTTGAAGACCGTTGGCTTTTTTATGCTGGCGCTCGCGATGTTCCTGGCGTTCACTTTCCCCTTCTTCGCAGTACCCATGCGGTTTGAGAAGAAGGTCCGCTCGATGACTCTCGAAAGGATCGAGAGCGGAAGCATGGCGGTGGACGAAAGCTATATCGATCAGAGCATCGGCGAGTCCATGCGCGAGAACGTGAAGCCCATTTTCAAAACGGCGTTCCTCGTCGCGTCCGCCGCGGCGCTGATCGTATTCGCGCTGACCGTGCGTCCCCCGCACGACGCGGGCGGGTTCAATCTGTTCAATCCGCTTGCGCTCGTTTTCACGGCGCTCTTATCCATTGCCGCCTGCTTCGTAATGGGGCTTGCGCTGAACGCTTCCGTCAAGCCCGCCGCGGAAGGCTTCCGCGCGTTTTTGACCGACGTGACGGGCAATTTCGCCTTCCCCGACTATAAGCTTATACTGATGCTGATGGTCCCCGCAGTGCTTGAGGCGGTGTTCCGCGGCGCTGTGTTCAGCTTCCTCGAAAAGGTGCATCCGATCGTCGCCGTCGTGCTCACTCCGCTGCTTTACGCCTTCAGCGTTTACTACATCGTAGGCAGCTATACCAGGATCAGCATGGGCACGACCGAGCCCGCCCTTGCCGCCGGCATACTCGCGCTCGGGCTCGGCTTTGTCGAAACGGTCCTCACGTGGAGGCTCCATTCCGTCATCCCCGCGATACTCTCCCACGTTATGATCGCCGCCTGCGCGCCCGCGTTCAGCGGCGCGATGGATCAGGGCGTGCCGCTCCTCGTGCTGTCCGCGATAATTCTCGCAGCGCTGCTTGCGGGGTTCGTCGTCGTGTTCACCTTCCTCGCAAAGAAGAGGTGCGTATTCGCTTACGATTTCCCGTTTGAAAAGCACCACGCGAATATGCAGCGGCTTTTGACCGTCCCCGCGGACGGCGAAAAGCCCAAGGAGAAAACGGCGAAGAAGGATAAGAAGGATAAGCCCGCCAAGAAGGAAAAGAAGAAGGATAAGCCCAATAAGGAGACTGCGGCGGTCGTCCCCGCAAAGCAGGAAAAATCCGGAAAATCAAAGGAGAAATGAACCTTAAACGAAGTATAACCGACGCGCTTTTGCCCGTTTTGAGGGAGTATTGTCCTAAATGCTCAGCGGACGATCCCGGCTTTTTCGGGAGCCGGGCCGATATCGCCGTTCCCCTCGGCGTCAAATACGGGCTTGACATGGACGAGCGCATGGTATATAATATCAAAAATGGGGTAAGTATGGACGGCTTTCCCCTGTTTTCATCGGCACGCATAAGCTCCGGTTTTCTGGAGCTTCGGATCAGGGACGAGGCGCTTTGCCGATTTGCCCGCGGCGCGGTATCGCGCGCGGACGCGGCGGCGTTCCTGCCCCCCGATGAATTTGAGCTTTTCAAGGGGCTCGGGTTCATACGCGCCCGGCTGCTGGATCTTTTTCGGCAGAGGGGCGGCGATATTACCGTGCCCGTCTCCCCCGAAGCGCGGCGCGCGCTGTGGCACTGCCTTACGGCGGACTCGCCCTCGTCGCTGAACGTTGCCCTGAAGGAAGCGGGCGAAGCCGCGGAGCGCGGCAGGCTCGACGGTCTGAACGGGAACGGGGCTTTTGAATTGAGCGGCGGCGCGGCGCTTGCCATGGCCGTTTCGCTTTACGAGGCGTCAAGAACAATAACCTTAAGAATGGAGTGACAGATATGAAGATCAGATGGTATGGACATTCATGTTTTCTTTTGACTTCGGAGAACGGGGATTCCGTCCTCACCGATCCCTTTGCGCCTGAGGTGGGCGCCCGCCTTCACGATATCGAGTGCGGCGCCGTGACCGTCAGCCACGGGCATTTCGACCACTGCTACACCGCTGCCGCCGCGGGCGAGCCCGTTGTTATCGACGGCGCGGGCGAATATGACGTCGGCGGGATCCACGTCATCGGCTTCCCCGCATTCCACGATAAGGAGCAGGGCCGAAAGCGCGGCAAGGTGATGATGTATCTCTTTGAGATAGACGGCATAAGGCTCCTGCACGCGGGCGACGTGGGCGATCAGCTCACCAAGGAACAGCTCTCCGAGATCGGCGTAGTCGACGTGCTGCTCGTGCCGATCGGCGGCAAGTACACCCTCGACTATATGGAGGCGCGCGAATTCGCAAATTCGCTCAAGCCCTCCGTCGTCATCCCGATGCACTACAAGACGCCGAATTCCACCATCGACGTCGACGACTGCTCGAATTTCGTTTCGACCGTCCAGGACTGCAAGATCCACAAGCTGAACGACAGCGAGGTGTTCATCTATCAGTACACGCTGGGCGAGGACCGCGTGCTCGTGCTCGATCCCTATAAGGAGACCGAGAGCGAGGATCAGGTCAGGTTCGAGCTTTAATGAATGAATAGATCCGCCCGGGGGGTTCCCCGGGCTTTTTTTGAAACCTTCCGCAAAAAAAGTTGATTATCAATGGTCAAAAAGTCAATGAACGGG
>DGHD01000046.1:5686-26301 GCA_002392505.1 Christensenella sp. UBA3857
TTGGTTTGTCGCCGCGCCAGCGTTCAGCCTTCCCCCGGGGGAAGGGGGACCGCGAGGAACGAGCGGTGGATGAGGAATGTTTCCGATTAACTTGAGCTTCCCAACTCCGTAACAGCAGAAAAGATCGGATGAAAATCCTCCGGATTTTCCGAAAAGATGCCCCCCTCATCACCGCTTACGCGGAGCTTCCCCACCCCGGAGGGGGGGAAGCCTTTTGGTTGGTCGCATGCCGACTTTTCAGCCTTCCCTTGGGGGAAGGGGGACCGACGGCGCAAGCCGTTGGTGGATGAGGGATGCTTCAGATTAACTTGAGCTTTCCGACATTGTTACACTAACGATGCATCGTGTATTCAAACTTGGATATGTCTCGCAGGAGGTTCGCAGACGGTCGCGGAGCGATCCCGACCATCCGGTGAATGGTCGGGAAGGCTGAGAACGGGCGGCTTACGTCCGCCCCGTGAGGTCCTCGGACTTGCGTGATCGTGGTTACGCGGTTATCGCACCGCGTCACGCTTCCGCGAGCATTTTTTCCGGATCGTTCCCGGCAAGGTCGAGGGCTTCGAGCGTAACGAGCCCGAAATCCTTTACGCCGTAATAGATCGAGAATATCGCCTTAACGTAGCCGTAACCGAAATCGTACGGGAGCCCCGCAGCGCCCATAGTGGTCACGTACCAGAGCTTTTTGGCTTTGAGCAGCCCGACCGGGGCGCCGCTTTCGTCAAAGCCGAACGTGATCCCGCGGACCGATACCCTTTCGATATAGACCTTCAATATCGAGGGGAAGGAGAGATCCCAATACGGCGCGGCAACGACTATTTCGTCCGCCGCGGCGAGCTCCTTCGCAAGATCGAACATCTCATGCGAGAAGTCGGCTTTTGCGATAAGCTCCTCCCGAAGGGCAAGCTCCCCTTCGTCAAGCGGGACGAGCCCCTTTTCATAAAGCTTAAGCTCCTTCACTCCGCCGTCAAGCGTAGCGAGGAGCTTTTTTGCAAGCCTTCTTGTCCGCGAATCCCCGCGGCAGCACGCGTCGATAAAGAGCAGCATGCGTTCTTCCTTTCAGATATTATTCTTCCTCTTCGTCCTCGCCGTCGAGCAGCTCGCACATGACGTCGAAGAGCTCGTCGCCGAGCACCTCGTTATCGACGGGCTCGAGCGCGTCCTCGCCGTCGACCTTCTTTATGTGCATGAAGACGACCTCCACCTCCGCGTCCTCGTCCGGGTCCTCGGCGTCGAGCGAACCGGCGGGAGTGAGCGCCATATAACGCTCATCCTCATACATGAAGGTGAGGATATGCTCGAAGGATTCGGGCTTGCCGTCCTCCCCGATCAGGGTGAATACGGCGTTTTCGTCATAATTCTGTTCCATATTATTTACCTCTCTTACAGTTTTACGGGATGAAGGGACATATACCCCTCGAGTATGACCTGCGCGGCGATCTTGTCGACCACCTTGCGGCGCTTCTGCCATTTGAGCTCCGCCTCGTAAAGAAAGCGCTCCGCCGCCATTGTGGAAAGGCGCTCGTCATAGAAATCATGCTCGCCCTCCCAGCCGTTAAGGACCTTCTCCGCAAACGCCTTTACCTTGTCGCAGGCGGGACCGTAGGAGCCGTCCATATTCCGGGGCAAGCCGAAAACGATGCGGCAGGGAGCCCACTTTTTTGCCGCCTCCCTGATGTACGCCGCATCACGCTCATCGTCGCCCGTGCGCTGATACGTTTCAAGCCCCTGGGCGGTATAGCCCAGAGCGTCCGTAACGGCGAGCCCGATACGCCTGTCGCCGACGTCTACGCCGAAATACCTGAACATATTATCAGGCATCCTCGCCCGCGCCGTTGACCTCGATATAGCTCTTCACAAGCTCCTCGATAAGCTCGTCCCTCTCGAGAGTCGAGATAAGGTAACGGGCGTTATTATAGCTCGTGATATAGGTCGGATCGCCGGAAAGCAGGTAGCCCACGATCTGGTTCACGGGATCGTAGCCCTTCTCCTTCATGGAGGAATAGGCCTGCATGAGCACCTCATGCGCGGACTGCTTATCCCTGGGCATTTTGAATTTGATGGTGTTCATATTGCCGCTCATTATTATCTCCTTTCCGCCCCGGCTCACGGGACGGCGTATTCTCAATGATGATCAAGCTCTATATAAGCTCATTATATTGTACCATATATTAAACGATATCACAAGAACATTTTGGAGCGCGGGAGTAAAAAATGTGTAAAGAAATGAGCGCGGCGTCGGATCCGCCCGCGCTCATACCATAAGAGCCCCGTCACATCATGTTCGCCATGCTCTTCCAAAGCTTCTTTCCGTCGCGCTTCATCTTCCTGCCCACGACCGGGTACATCTGCGTGAGCGCCACCGCCGCGGCTGCCATGCCCACCGCGACTCCCGCCGCCATGCCCGAAGCAAAGTCCATAACCTTCATGAGAATTCCTCCGTTTCCTTCCTTATAAAATGATATGCCGATCCGGCTCCGCAATTATTTTTTGCAGGACAAAGCCGCGTCATTAGCGGAAAAATTATGAAACCGTATTTCCCGCGGGGCGCATTTGTGTTATAATGGATCTATCAAAAAAACGGAAGGGGACATAATATGAACGAGGTTTTGAAGACCATGCTCGAAAGGAGCAGTATAAGGGCGTACACCGAAGAAAAGCTCACGAATGAGGAGCTTGAATCGCTTAAGGCGGCGGCGCTCTCCGCGCCCACGGCGATGAACAGGCAGGATCAGCGCTTCATTTTCGTGACCGACGACGAAAAGCTCAAGCTTTTTGACGAGAGCGTGCTCCGAGAGATAGTCGAGTCCGGCAATCTCGATTTCGCCGAAAGGATCCGCTCCCGCGGGGGAAGCACGACCTATCACGCGCCGCTGATCGTCATAATCGTCAGCAAGCCGGCGCATTTCTCCCGCGTGGACGCGGGCATCGCGGTGGAGAACATCGCCCTTTGCGCGAAGAGCCTCGGGCTCGACAGCGTGATACTCGGCATGCCGGAGGGAATGTTCCGCGGCGCGCACGCCGAGGAGCTCATGCGCGAGTTCAGATTCCCCGACGGGTTCGAGTTCTCGATCGCCATCGGCGTGGGCCACAGGGCCATGGACAAAGCCCCGCACGAGACCGATCCAAAGCATATAATCACCGTGTGATGGAATTAAAATAAGGGACGAAGCGAAAAGGCTTCGTCCCTTTATTATTTCCCGATAGGCGCCGTTGTAAACGAATTTGCAGGTGAGCGCGGTATTGCCCGCCGTGCCCTGAGGAATCCTGTTATCCTGCTGTCCGGATGCGGGTGGTCAGCGCTTCATTATTGAAGGAACATCGAATATGGGGCCCAAAGCCATTCTATGTACACATGATAACCGCCGACATCATCCTGAGTGACCACGGTTCTGAGGTTGTCTATCCTCTGATTATACCATACAATAGTCTCGTTATCAGGATTCAGCCATTTTTTCCCATATGGAACGCCAAACTCACCCAACGCATCACTTAGGATCGAATCTATATTCATAGATTTATTTTTGTCACCGCATTCCGACAGATAATTATCCATCATTTCATCAAAGTTCATATTTGTGAAGCAAATCTCATATGCGTGACAAATGCATAAACCGTCCATGAATTCAGAATGCCGAACTATTTTCGCGTTTTCGGGCAGCTCAACTTTAAGCTTGCGGCTAAGCTGAGCCTTTGGGTTGGCAAACAGTATAATAAGAAGACCGATTATTATACCGACAACTAAAATCGATATTATGATAATTGTTCTTTTCTTCATCTGAACATCCCCCAGTCAAAACCTGCTAATAAAACCAGACTGTTATGAATTTATTGTTATCATCTTTTTCGAATCCCGCAAGATCTATGGCCATCTGATATTTATACTTGGTCCTGCCTCCGTATTTTGAAATTGTGACAGACTCTATCGAATAGACCTCGCCGGAGCATTCGGCAGACACGCTGCAATTGACGGTACAAGATCTGCAATACTTTTTGCTGCTGAACCAATTACCTCTCGTGGGACCTTCATCAGAGCCTTCGATAAAAGCGTTTGCAGCAGATTTTACAACAGACATACCATCCTTGTTTTTCAGCATGTCGTTCCAGATATCAATATCCATATCCCATACGGATGCGTCTGAAAAATCGCCGCACAGTTCCTCATAGAGCTCCTGCGTTTCATCTTCCGTCAGAAGACCGCTCGGATCGCACCCACATAACACCACCGCTGCTATCAACAAGGAAACGATCAATACACGTGCTTTTTTCATGTTCAAGCGTCACCTACCTTTGTCAACCGACAAATCAGAGATGCAACTATAATACAAATCATTGACACAAAGGCAACATTACAAATAGTTTTGTTTTTTGAAAATAAGTATACAGCAAGCAAAGGTACTAAAGCGACAAAGGTAATTATTGTGATTACTTTTTTCTTCATAATTAGTCTCCTTTATAGTTTGTATAGTCGGAATCGTAGACGTAACCCCTGTAACGGAACGGCTGATCCTCGCCCAGAGAGCTCGCCAAAGAGCCCGTGACGGAAACAGGTTTGCCCCTTTAGTGCATCGCTTTCAAACGAGTGCCTTCCCCCTTGCGGGGAAGGTGGCACGCACCGACGCAGTCGCAAGTGACGGATGGGGGTAATCGCCCTGTGCGTGAAGGGATACCCCCACCACCGCCGCCGGCGGAGCCTCCCCGCAAGGGGGAGGCCGAAAGCTCGTTTTATTCACCGTGTGTATGGAGAACTGTCTCTTTGACACTCCAGTGGAAAATGCTTTTGAAGATCAGGCAGCAGTCTTCGCAGATCCAACTGCCGCTTTCCGGTTCATAGTATCCCGTACTCCTGTTTTGCGGATCGTCGCCCAGCTTTTTTCCGCAGATCCTGCAGCGATCTCCGGTCTCGTCCTTTGGGATGTATTCGGACAGGATCGGATTCTTGTCGAAAAGGAACTGTTTTTCCTCCGTTACATGTTTGATCCACGTATCCCTATCCATATACTGCGCGAAGATCTCGTCAAGGGTGAGCTTGCACGAATCCTCTTCCCGCGGAGTCGGTATTTGAGCGCAATAGTAAGTCTCGAACCTCGGAAGGTTTTCCTCTTCATCTGTGTCCGAATCCAGTATTCTGCGGAAGTATTCGTTTATTACGGAAGGGATCGGGAACTTTTCGCGCATTTCGGCGGCCTCCCGATCGGTGGGCTTGTAATCGCCATCCCCCCAATAAATGCAGTGATGCAGCTTGTACAGCGTACACTGCGGTTCGGCTTTATAAGCCTCTTCCATAAGTTCTTTCCCGCGAGCTTCGATTTCAAAGTCGGTATATGTCAGTAGTCCGAACAAGTAGAAACCCATAAACATTGAATATCCCATAAAGAAGGATAATTCGCGGTTATTTTCCATTCGCTTATAGGCGGTCTCGTATATCTCATCCCACTCGGGGAATTCTGATGATTTGAGCCCTGACAGCTTAAACATGATGAAAAAGTATTCAAGCAAAGCTTTGCAAAGGTTATCGTCCGTCGGATTCTCCTTCCATTCCTTATACGTCTGTTTCATCGCGTTTACGTAATCGTTGTTGCGTTCATATTCGATCGTTTTTTCACTGAATACAAGTTCCATATAGGTTTCCTCCTTTACCACTTCGGAAAAGCATCTGACACTTCAAGCCTTCCACATGCTTTTTTCATGTTATCCTCCACGCGTCCGATAATATGTTTTCATATATATAACGGTTAAGCGCGCCGTTTGGTTCCTTCAATATTATATTATAACATAAATCGGAGGGGTCGTACCCCCCCGATAATATATTTTCCGATCTGTTTCAGGCGACCGAACAATGCCGATCGCACGACGAGTTATTTTCCCGACTTCTTCAGTCGGTTGGAAAAGGACCACATCGCCGCCGAGCAGATAAGCAGTACGAGCAGCAGCGGATAGACGACAAACAAGCGGATATTCCTTTCCACCTCGATCCAGCCTGCCAGCAAACAAATATTGATAAAGCCGACAAGCTCACAGAGAAGAGTGCTGAATAAACTCAAACGCTCATGTTTTTTCATATCATCGCCTCCCTGTCTCCAAATCATTTCTTTCACATATATAACGGATATGCGCGCCGTTTGGTTCCTTCAATATTATAACATAAATCGGAGGGGTCGTACCCCCCCCCGATAATATATTTTCCGATTTGTTTCAGGCGACCGAACAATGCCGATCGCACGACGAGTTATTTTTCCGACTTCTTCAGTCGGCTGGAAAAGGACCGCACAGCCGCCGGCAGACAGCTGACGCCGACTGATGAGGGGCGCTCCCGATCTACACCGCGGCGAGCGCCTCCAAAGAGAGGCCGGAGCTTTTTCTTATAAAGCTTTGGAGACCGGTTATCACGGCGGAATCGGCGTTCGGGGCGGGGCGGACGCTTATGCCGAGCAGCTTTTCGAGGCTTTCCGCCAGACCGAACTGCTTGGCTCCCCCGCCTATCAGCACCGCGCCGGAATCCACGAGGTCGGCGGCGCACTCCGGCGGAAGGCTCTCTATCGCAAAGGCGATCTCCGCCGCGATACGTCTTACCGCAGGCATGGCGGCGTCCATGAGCGCCGCGGACGCCACCTCCCTGAAAACGGGAACGCCCGTGCGGGAGGTCCTGACGCTTACCCGGAGCACGGGCGACGCGAGGCGCTTCTTGAGCTGTTCCGCGGTTTGGGAGGCGATCAGCTCGCCATGCTCCTCTGCAAACCATGCCATTATCCTTTTGTCCACCGCGTGACTGCCGACGGGGATACTGCGCTCCAAAACCGCGCCGCCGTTCGCGCAGGCGAGTATGCCCGTGGTCTCCCTGCCTATATCGACGAGGAGGCTCGCCCTGTCGGCGTTAACGTCCACGCCCGCGCCCTCTGCGCCCGCCAAAAGCCCTTTTACGAGGCGCACACGGCGAAAGCCCGCCTCCCTTGCGACCTCCGCGAGCGCCTGCTTTTTGAGCGGGTTCTCGTCCGCGGGGACCGCCAGCAGGAGGCTCATCCCCGCGAGGGTCTTCCGCTTCGTCAGCGAGAGCGCGAATCGGCGCAGCATTATCGCCGCAAGCGTTATATCGGAGACTCCGCCGCGCACCGGATAGACCTCCGCCGCGTTGAGAAGCCTTCTTGAAGCGCTGCCGACCGCGAGCACGCAGCGGTGATCGTCCATGTCGAGCGCCGCGCGCGTCTCCTCGCACGCGGTCTCGCGCCGCGTCGCAAGCCTTGTATTGGCGGAGCCCATGTCCGCCGCGATGACGTTTTCAAACATAAAAAATCCGCTCCTTCGGTCGATACTCAATAATCAGTATTCCCGAAGCGGGCGGAGCTTTACATTTTTTGGGGTGCGATTTTTAGCGAATCATCCCTTCTTTGGGACGGGCCGTATGCCGAACGCGGCAAAGAGCCTGTAAACCGTATGCACGGGCAGCCCGACGACGGTGAAATAGCTGCCCTCTATGCCGGTGATATGCACGGAGAACGGACCCTGTATGCCGTACGCGCCCGCCTTGTCCATGGGGTCGCCGGTCGAGATGTATTCGAGTATCTCCTCATCCGAAAGCCTGTCAAAGTGTACCCGCGCGTGATCGCAGAGGCTGACCGTCTCCTCGCCGTTTTCGCCCATGCGGACCGCCGCGACGCCCGTGTACACGACGTTTTCGCGCCCGCTCTCCGCCTTGAGCATGGCGAACGCCTCCGCCTCGTCCCGGGGCTTTCCGAGTATCGTGCCGTCGAGCACGACGACCGTGTCGGCGCCCAAAACGACGGCTTGCTTCTGCCTTTCCTCCGGAAGCGAGCGGAACACGCCGAGCGCCTTCGCCTCCGCGAGCGCCCTGACGAGCTCCTCCGGCTCCGACGCGCGCGTTTCCTCCGCCGCGCCGCTTTTTATCACCGTGAATTCGTATCCGCACATCGAAAGCAGCTCCCTTCTTCTCGGCGAACCGCTTGCAAGGATCAGTTCCATAACGACCTCCTTTTTCCCACGTTCTGATTATAAAGGGTCGAGCCGGTTTATGCAAGTGGGGGACAGGGACAAATAGGACTGTATTAGGAAAAAAAAGTTACAAATAGTTCCATTTAGGGTTGACAAAGGCCCCGGAGGGTGTTACAATATGCTTATCCTCAATGTAATGGCGGCAGTGTTCCCATTTTAGTGGGGAAATCGTTCGAGAAGGAGGCGGAAAAACATGATCGTCGGCAGTTATAACGTTACGGTCGATGCGCAGGGCAGGCTCATTGTTCCTTCCGATTGGGCCGAAGCTCTCGGAGAGCGCGTCGTTGTTATCCGCGATCTTTCTCCCTCCGGCGAACATTTCCTCACCGCACTGCCCATGGAGGCCTATCAGAGCTATATCAGCGATTTCGCTCACAATCCCGCTTCCGATCCGCGCAGTCACGATCTTTCGAGGAAGCTTCTGCAGTACGCCTGCGACTGCAAGATCGATCAGAAGAAGCGCCGCATCTCGATAGCCTCCTCCAGCCTGCAGTACGCCGGCATAGAAACGAGCGCCGTGCTTACCGCGAACATCCGCTCCTCCTACTCCGTGTTCGAGATCTGGGCGCCCGAGGCGCTCGAGCGCAGCAACGCCGAGTTCGACGAGTGGCAGTATCAGGAGGCCCTCAAGAAGAACGCCGACGAGGTCAAGGGCATAAAATGACCGATTCGAGCTACCACACCCCGATAATGCTCCGCGAGGTGCTGGAGCTTATGGAGCCCGCACGCTGCCGCGCGACGATCGACGGCACGCTCGGCGGGGGCGGTCACAGCGAGGGGATACTTGAGCTTTTGCCCGAGACTTCGGTGCATTTCGGGATCGACCGCGATCCGGAGGCGCTCGCCGCGGCGGGGGCAAGGCTCTCACGATTCAGTAACTTTCATGCCGTACACGGCAATTTCTTTGATATGAAGGAGCTTATCCCCCTTGGGGAGTACGGGCTCACGGGGGTCGACGGGATACTTCTCGATCTGGGCGTCAGCTCCCATCAGCTGGACGACGGCAGCCGCGGCTTCTCCTACAACACGGAGGCGCCCCTCGACATGAGGATGGATAAAACGGCTCCGCTCTCCGCTTACGAGGTGGTCAACACCTACCCCGTGAAGAGGCTTTACGAGGTGATCCGGGATTACGGCGAGGAACGCTTCGCCTCCCGCATTGCGAACTTTATCGCCGCGGCGCGCGAGAAGGCGCCGATCGAGACCACTTCGGAGCTTGCGGCGATCATAAAAAACGCCATTCCCGCGGCGGCAAGGCGGGAAGGACCCCACCCCGCGAGGCGCACCTTTCAGGCGCTGCGCATAGAGGTGAACGGCGAGCTTGAGGGACTCGGCGAGGCGATAAAAAACGCCGCGGGCCTGCTCGAGCCGGACGGAGTGCTGTGCGTGATAACGTTCCACTCCCTTGAGGACAGGATAGTGAAAAAAGTGTTCCGGGAGCTTAAAAACCCCTGCACCTGTCCCCCATCCGCTCCGATATGTATCTGCGGCAAAAAGCCGATCGCCGAGATTCTTACGGCAAAGCCCATTACGGCCTCCGGGGAGGAGCTTGAAAGAAACCCGCGTTCAAGAAGCGCAAAGCTGCGTGCGATACGCCGCACGCATAACGATATGTGAGGATGAATAAGATGAGTATGCCTGAGTCGAACAAGAAGAAGAGCCTCGACGCGATCAGGGTCTATGCGCCCAGCCGCGGCAGCCTCGCCCTTGACAGCGAGGCGCTGCCCTATACCCGCGTCGCGGAGCCCGCTCCCGCTGCGGCTCCCCGCCGTCCCAAGCTCGTTCCTCTTGCTCCCGCGAAGAAGAGGCATACGCTCCTCGACACTATGCGCGAATACAAGGTGCTGCCCAAGACGGCGGCGGTCGTGTGCATACTCGCCATGGCGTTCGCGCTCATCTTCACGCTTTCCGGATTCAACAACATCTCCGCCTCGCAGAAGGAGCTCAACAAGCTCTCGAAGCAGGTCTCCGAGATGGAAAAGAACGTTGAGAAGGCAAACGTGGATCTGCTCTTCTCGCTCGACCTTGCCTCCGCGCACGAGGCGGCAAGGGACGCGGGCATGAGCTACCCCGGGACGGGAAACTCAGGTAATTGATCCCTTAAAGGGAGGTTTTAATAAGTTGGCAGAAAAGCGTAGAAAGAAGCGTCACTTCAAGCTGGTGGCTCCGAACACAAAACCCGCCAGACCTTTGAAAGCCCGCCTCATGCATACGCTTGTTGCTTATGCCGTTTTATTCCTGTTGCTGACAGGATTTTTGTTTGTTATACAGGTGATAATGGGCCCGAAGCTCCAACGATCCGCGCTGAGCCAATGGACGAGGACGACCCTTATCGCCGCCGACCGCGGCGAGATACTCGACCGCTCCGGCAAGGTGCTCGCCACGAACGGCAACGTCTACAAGGTGGTCGTATGGCCCAAGAACATCCCCGCGGGCGACCGCGAGAGGACCGCGGCGGAGCTCTCGAAGCTTTTGGATCTCGACTACGAAACGGTGCTCAAGCGCTGCTCCTCCACCCAGTATCAGGAGATAGTGCTGAAGCGGCAGATCGATTCCGCCACGCGCGACGCCGTGAATTCGCTGAAGCTCGGCAACGGCGTGGGCACTGCGGCGGACAGCAAGCGCTACTACCCCATGGGCAGCCTGTTTTCGCAGGTGCTCGGGTTTACCAACGTCGACAACGTGGGGCAGGCGGGGCTTGAGCTGAGCCTTAACGAATACCTTGCCGGCAAGGACGGCAAGCGCATCGCCGAGACCGACAGCTCGGGCAATCTCCTTGCCTACGGGCAGACCGAATACATCGAGCCGGTGAACGGGCTTCAGGTCCGGCTGACCTGCGACAGCATCATAGAGAGCTATCTCGAGAACAGGCTCAGGGAAGCGCTCGAGGTCAACAACGCGAAGCGCGCGATGGGCATCGTTATGGACTGCACGAACGGCGCGATACTCGCCGTCTCCTCTATGCCCGATTACGACCCCAACGACCCGCCCCGCAGCGATCTCGAAAAGCTTGCGGAGCTTTCGCGCGACAGGATCGTGACCGACGTTTACGAGCCCGGCTCCACGTTTAAGATAATCACGCTCGCGGCGGCGCTCGATTCCGGCGCGGCGAGCACGGGCAGCCGCTTTTCCTGCAGCGGCGGCAGCATAGTGAACGGCGAGACCATCCACTGCTGGAAGCACGCGGGACACGGCGATCAGGACCTTACCCAGGCGGCGGAGAACAGCTGCAACTGCGCGTTCTTAAGGCTGGCGCTCAATATGGGCAAGGAGACCTTCTACGATTACATCTACGCGTTCGGTCTCGGCAAGAGCACGGGAAGCGGGCTCATTGGCGAGGCGAGCGGCATAGTCACCCATCAGAAATACGTCACCGACAACGATCTGGCGAGGATCGGCTTCGGTCAGAGCATCGCAGTGACGCCGATACAGCTTGCGGCGGCGGTATCCGCCGCGGTCAACGGCGGCGAGCTCTATCAGCCCCATATAGTCGATACGATGCTCGATGCGGACGGCAACACGATCTTCAAGGCGGAGACCGCGCCCGTGCGCCGCGTCATCTCGGAAGAGACCAGCGCGGTGGTAAGGAAGATACTCCAGAGCGTCGTCGATAACGGCACGGGCAGAAACTGCCGCATAGAGGGCTACAAGGTCGGCGGAAAGACCGGCACAGCCCAGAAATACGACGCATACGGACGCGTGGATCAGGGCAAGTACATCTGCTCGTTCATCGGCTTCGCGCCCGCCGACAACCCCAGGTTCGTCTGCCTTATCGCGGTCGACGAGCCGAACGTCGATCAGATCTTCGGCAGCACCGTCGCGGCGCCCTTCGTAAGGGAAGTGCTCGAGGACGTGCTCCACTATATGAACGTCCGTCCGACCGAGGCCTCCGACACGGTCGAAGTACCGGATCTTTCCGGGCTTACCGCAGAGGAAGCCGCCGGAAAGCTTGAGGAGCTCGGGCTTTACGCCGTCTCCCAGAGCGACGGCGTGATCATCTCGCAGGTCCCCGCCGCCGGCGAAAGGGTGCCGAAGGGCTTCCAGGTGCTCCTTTACACCGGCGAGAACGGCGGCGACGATTCCGAGTACGGCAAGGAGTACGTTACCGTGCCCGATCTTAAAGGCTACACCCCGCTGCAGGCGTACGACGCGCTGAAGGCGCTCGGGCTCGTGATGACCTCCGACGACGAGGATCCCGCGGGCTGGGTGTACATACAATCCGTAAATCCCGGTATTGTCGTTGAAAAAGGCAGTACCATAAAGGTAAATTTCAGTTTCTATATCCCCGACGATAATTAAGGGAGGTTTGATCCATGCTTCTATCAGAGCTTGTAAAAGACACCGGCTTCCGCCTCGTCAACCCCGGCGCGGAGGACATCGACATAAAGAGGATCGAGTACGATTCGCGCCGCGTTAAGGAAGGCGCATTGTTCGGCTGCGTGGTCGGCACGTTCAAGGACGGTCACGATTATGCGGAGGGCGCGGTCAAAAACGGCGCCGCTGCGCTGATAGTCGATCACGAGCTGCCCCTCGGCGTGCCGCAGATCGTCGCCCCCAACTCGAGGCGCGCCATGGCGGAGCTTGCGATGAAGCTCTACGGCTACCCCGCGAAGGAGCTGAAGATCATAGGCGTCACCGGCACTAACGGCAAGACGACCACCACCTACATGATAAAATCCATCGCCGAGAAATGCGGACTTAAGGTCGGTCTTATCGGCACGATACGCAATATAATCGGCGACAGAGTGATCTCCACCCAGCGCACTACTCCCGAATCCACCGAGCTGCAGGAGATACTCCGCATGATGGCAGACGAGCACGTCGATCTCGTCGTTATGGAGGTCAGCTCGCACTCCCTCGATCAGGAGCGCGTTTACGGGCTCGAATTCGAGGTGGGCGGCTTTACGAATCTCACCCAGGACCATCTTGACTATCACAAGACCTTCGAGAACTATCTTGCGGCGAAGCGCAAGCTCTTTGAAAGGAGCGCCTTCGCGGTGGTGAACGCCGACGATCCCTGGAGCGAGAAGCTCCTGAAGGGGCTCGACATCCCCCGCATGACCTACGCCGTGAGGGAGCCCGCGGATATCTACGCGAACAATATAGAGATCTGCGTGCGGGACGTCGAATTCGACATGACCACACCGGAGGGCTCGGCGCATATCTCGGTGCCCATCCCCGGCCTCTTCAACGTGTTCAACGCCATGCTGGCGGCGGGCATATCGTTAAAGCTCGGCTTCCCGATGGATAAGATCGCGGAGGGGCTGAAGGACGTTTCGGGCGTCACCGGGCGCATGGAGGCGCTGCCCACGGAGGGGTTCCCCTTCTCCGTCATACTCGA
Organism: Christensenella sp. UBA3857; assembly: GCA_002392505.1. Lineage (GTDB taxonomy): Bacteria > Bacillota > Clostridia > Christensenellales > CAG-138 > UBA3857. The sequence goes on from DGHD01000046.1 coordinate 19,032, forward strand.
TTTCGCGCACACTCCCGACGGGCTCATCAATCTGCTCACCTCCGTGCGTGAATTCGCAAAGGGACGCGTCATTTCCGTATTCGGCTGCGGCGGCGACCGCGACCACGCAAAGCGCCCCATAATGGGCGAAGCGGCGGGCAGGTATTCCGATTTCTGCGTTGTCACGTCGGATAACCCCCGCACGGAGGATCCCATGTCCATAATCGGCAACGTGCTCGACGGCGTGAACAAGACCGCCGTGGAATACGTGGTCATTCAGAACCGGCGCGAGGCGATAAAATACGCCCTCACCCACGCGAAGCCCAACGACGTGGTCGTGCTTGCGGGCAAGGGACACGAAACATATCAGGAGATAAAGGGAGTCAAATATCCCTTTGACGAGAAGGTAGTCGTAGCTGAACTGCTCGACGAGATGCGCTCTAAGCAATAAAGCCCCGAGCGCGGCTTTACGGAGGTAACGAAAGATGACAGGACCCGTTCGTGAAATATTGGCGTTCATAGTTTCGGCTGCGATAGTGATGCTTATCGCTCCGTTCTTCATACCCATGCTGCGCCGCTTGAAATACGGTCAGGTGGAGCGCGAGGAGGGTCCCCATGCCCACTCCGCCAAGGAGGGCACTCCCTCGATGGGCGGCCTCATGTTCATACTCGCGATAATCGCCGCGACGCTCGCGTTCTCCCGCTACAACATCGCGCTGTGGTATTCCGTACCCGCCATTATAATGATGGTCGGCTTCGGTCTCATCGGCTTCCTCGACGATTTCATTAAGGCAAAGAAGAAGCGCAACCTCGGCTTAAGGGCGTATCAGAAGATAATCGGGCAGGTGCTCCTCGCGGCGGCGGTCGCCGTGTTTGCCTACAAATACATCGGCTCCGAGATCTATTTCGCAAGCTTCAACGCGAAGATCGACATTGGCTGGGGCTACATCCCCCTCGTCATGTTCACGGTCATAGCGATAGTCAACGCGACGAATCTTACCGACGGGCTCGACGGACTTGCCTCCGGCGTGACGCTCATTTACTCGCTCGCCATGGCGGTCGTGTTCATATTCCTCTCCGGCGCGTTTGCGGAGGGCTTCGGTCACAAGGCGGCGTTTGAAGCGGACGCGGCGGGCATGGAGTGCATGGCGGTTTTCTCGCTCGCGGTGGCGGGCGGCTGCCTCGGGTTCCTGTCGAAGAACAGCTACCCCGCCAAGGTGTTCATGGGCGATACCGGCTCCATGGCGCTGGGCGGCGCCATGTGCGCGATGGTGCTCTATTCAAGGCACCTCTTCCTCTTCCTGCTGATGGGCTGCTGCATAGTGGCTTCCGCCGTCAGCGTGGTTTTGCAGGTGGGCTCGTTCAAGCTCCGCCACGGCAAGAGGATATTCAAGATGGCTCCCCTTCACCATCATTTCGAGCTGAAGGGGCATCCGGAGACGAAGGTCGTCACCGGATACATGATCGTGACGGCGCTTGCCTGCCTCGCCGCGCTCATGCTGTTTATCTGAATCAGTTAACTTTCGGCCGTTCGGTCTTAAACCTCGCCGGGGACGTGTTTTACGTTGGCACTTGGTACGTTTCCCCGAGGTATGGGATCGAAAGCTTGCAAGGCTTTTAAGGGCGCTTGCAAAAGGAGAGTCAGCTTTTGCAAGCTCCCGCTCCCGCCGGACGGCCGCTTTTTATAGGAAAAAAGCCGGATACAGGCGTTTCATAAATTTTTGCGAGAGGTGACAACATGGTCTGCGAAGCAAACGAAAAGAAGAAAACGGCTCTTATCGTCGGCATGGCGAAGAGCGGCATTTCCTCCGCAAAGCTGCTTTACCAAGCGGGCTACCGCGTGATAATCAACGATCTTAAATCCGAGATCCCCGGGCTTGAGGAGGCGCTTTGCGGCGTCGAGTACGAAAACAGGCTCGGCGTAGCTCCCGAGGCGCTTCTTGAAGGAGTGGATCTTATGGTGCTCTCCCCCGTCATACCGATATTCCGTCCGTTCGTCAAGCAGGCGATCGCGCAGGGCATAGAGGTGATAGGCGAGATCGAGCTCGGCTGGCGTTACTGCGACCGCGGCACGCGCTTCGTGTGCATCGGCGGCACAAACGGAAAGACCACCACGACCGCGCTCACAGGCGAGATATTCAAAGCCGACTGCAGGATGAGGGCAGACGGTTCAAAAACATTCGTTCTCGGCAATATCGGTATCCCCATCACGGAGCACGCGCTGGAGACGCGTTCCGGGGATACCGTTGTTGCGGAGACGGCTTCGCTGCAGCTTGAAAGCATAGTCGATTTCCGCGCGAACGCGGCGGGGCTCCTCAATATCACGGAGGATCACATCAACCGCTTCGGCTCGATGGAAGCATACATCGCCGCCAAGAAGCGTATGTTTGAAAACCAGACGGAGGACGATATCGCCGTGCTCAACGCCGACGATCCCATCGTGATGACCGTCAAAACAAGGGCGAGGGTGCTGCTCTTCTCCCGCCTGCACGAGGTGGCGAACGGCGCCTTCGTAAGGGACGGCATGATAATCTACCGGAGGGGCTGCATCGAGGTCCCCGTTATAAAGGCGAACGAGCTCGGCATAATCGGCGCGCATAACCTTGAGAACGCGCTCTGCGCGGTCTGCCTCTCGCTCGGCATGGGCGTGAACATAAACGCGCTCCGCGAGACGCTCAAGACCTTCTCCGGCGTGGAGCACCGCATTGAGTTCACAAGGGTGCTCGACGGAGTTACCTATTATAACGACTCGAAGGGGACCAACCCCGAATCCACCATAAAGGCGATCGAAGCGATGCGCCAGCCCGCCGTGCTGCTGCTCGGCGCGGGTAATTACGACAAGCAGTCCGATTACCGCCCGGTGTTCCGCGCCGCAAAGGGACGCGTGCGCGCCGCCGTAGTGAACGGCTCCAATACCGAAGCGATCATGAAGGCCGCCGTCGAGGAGGGCTTCACCGAGATAGTCGCCGTGGGCGACGATTTCCGCGAGATGATACTCACCGCCAAGGGTCTTGCTCACGAGGGCGACGCGGTGCTTCTCTCCCCCGCCTGTGCAAGCTGGGGCATGTTCACCGATTACGAGGAGCGCGGAAGGATATTCAAGGACATAGTCAATTCACTCTGATCTCCCGGCAGACGCCGGAAAGGAGCTTTTAAGGCATGGAAACCGCCGTGACCGAAAAGAAGACCGAGAAGCGCGAAGTCAAACGCCATCATTTTGACTTCCCGTTCTTCATCGTGCTCATGCTCATCTCCGCCTTCGGGCTGGTGATGCTCTTTTCGGCGAGCTATTATTACGCCCAGACGAAATACGGCGACGGCACGTATTTCTTAAAGCGCCAGCTCGTATTCTTCGCGGTAGGGCTCGCGGCGCTGCTCGTGCTCTCCTTTATCGATTACAGGTATTACCGCAAGCTGGCGCTGCCCGGCTATATAGGCGTGTGCGTCGTGCTGATACTTACGCTCATCCCCGGGATAGGCGTAAAGATAAACGAAGCAAGGCGCTGGATCAACATCGCGGGCTTCCAGTTCCAGCCCTCCGAGATAGCCAAATTCGCGCTCGTGATCGCGCTCTCGGCGGCGATATGCTCCAAGAAGCTCGTAATGCAGAGCTTTATACAGGGCGTCATACCCTGCCTTCTGATACTCGCTCCCATAGCGGGGCTCATAGTGCTCCAGCCGAATTTCTCGATGGTCATCATACTCGCCGCGGTCACGTACGTCATGCTGTACCTGGGCGGCGTCCGCATGAGCCACAGGTTCCTGCTCGTCGTAGTGGGAGTGATGCTCGGAATACTGGTGCTTTATCTGAAGAGCTACCGATCGAACAGGATAAGCGCATGGTGGAACCCGGAGGCGGATCCCACCGGCAGCAGCTATCAGGCGATACAGTCGCGCATTGCGCTCGGCAACGGCGGTCTGTTCGGGCAGGGGCTCAACTTCTCCCGTCAGAAGCTCAACTTCCTCCCCGAAAGGGAGAACGACTACATACTCGCGATAATCGGCGAGGAGCTCGGCTTCGTCGGCTGCCTCGCGCTGATATCGGGCTATGCTTTCCTCGTTTGGCGCGGCATTACGATAGCGCTGCGCTGCCGCGACCGCTTCGGCAGACTGCTTGCCGGCGGCGTGATATCGGTGCTCGCGATACAGGTGCTGATCAACGTCGGCGTCGTTACGAGCGCCATCCCCTCAACAGGACAGACGCTCCCATTCGTAAGCTACGGAGGCACGTCTTTGATGGTCTTCCTTGCCGCGATGGGGATACTGCTGAATATTTCAAGATACACAGAGGTCGAGACCGAAAATGCCGATCGAGCGGAAAACAAAACCGGCGGCTGACCGTCCCGGGAAGGGGACGAAGCCCAAAGCGCCCGCGAATAAGCGCGCGCAGGTTTATTCTGCCCGCGAGGACCGCTCCGGCGGGAGATCGCCCATAGTGCATACCGCCGCAAAGAGCGAAGCCGCCCCCGTTAAAAAGGCGCAGCCCGAAAGCGCCGCTCCGGTAAGGAGCTATGCCAAAGCCGACTCCGCGAGGAAGCCCGTAAAGAAGGCGTCCGCAAGGAAAGCGCCGGCGCGCTTTAAGCCGCTGCTCTCCGCGAAGCAGAAGCTGCACCTTGCCGCGATCGCCGCGGTGCTTCTGATCGCCGGGCTGATAGTCGGCGGGTACTTCCTTACGAAGGTGAAAAGCATAACCGTCGCCGGGAACAGCCGCTATACCGCGGAGACGATCATAAACCGCTCCGGGCTTTACACGGGCAGGAACACCCTGCTTTACGACCTGGACGAAGCCAAAGAGCGCATCGAGGAGGATCCCTTCCTCATCTGCACGGGCATACGGCGGGTATTCCCCTCCGGGCTCGAGATAAACGTGAAGGAGCGCCGCGAGTACGGCGCGGTCGCCATGACGGGCGGCAATTACTGCGTGATCGACGATACGGGCTACGTGCTCTCCGTCGGCAAGCGCGAAAGCCTCGACGGACTGATCCCGATCTACGGGCTGTCCTCGATGGGCTTCTCCGTGGGCACGCGCATAGACATGGACAAATCGAAGCTGCGCCCCTACACCGTGATGGAGATGATCACGGCGCTCGGCGAGAACAGCTACAAGATACGCGAGATAGATATCTCCAACGCCTCGAACGTAAAGCTCGTCACCACCGACGGAGTTACCGTGTACCTCGGCGACTCGATCGATATCCCCGAGAAGATACAGCGCATGTTCAAGGCGCTCGCGAAGGTGGACCCCGCAAAGGCTTCCTCCGCGATAGTGTACGTCAACACCTCCGGCACGACCGACCTGTCCTACCCCACGGCAGCGCCGACCGAAACGCCGGAGCCCGCCGAAACTCCGGAGCCGAGCGAAACGCCCTCCGGGAACGAATGAGTTAATAACGCCCGCGAGAAAACCGGACGGGCCGCATTATAAGCCCTTGGGAGCTGCCCCGTGCAGACGCAGCATTGGGCAGCTCCCCAAAGGAAAAAACCGAACAGAAAACGTCCGAAAGCAGGGAAACGCTCCGGATTTGTTCCGTGCGTTCTTTTTTATTTCTTTCGCAAGGCGCCTTTCAAACGCAAAAATTCACCGTTTATTAAAAAAACAATCAAATTTATGTATGTTAGGGGGTTGCACCACATATTGTGGCTGTGTTATAATTAACCAGCATATAAGCAACTATATGTTTTGAATGCCCTTTGAGGGTGTCAACCTATAAACAGCCTTACGGGAGTGCATAAAATGCGTCATTGTGCCATCCTTGATATAGGCAGCAGCAAGGTGATCTGTATGATCGTGAGCTCGGAGCCGGACGGGGCTATCATCGTCCACGGCACGGGCATTCGCGAGTATTCTGGTTACAAGCTTGGCGAGCTGCCGAACAGAAGAGAACTTGCCGAGTCCGTATCCGGCGCGGTCCGCGCCGCGGAGAGGGCGGCAAAGGTAACGGTAAAAGAGCTTACGGTGGGGGTCCCCTCCCCGTTTATGTCCGTTCTGAATAGGGGCGGCGCTGCTGAGATCACCTCCCGCGGCGGGAGAGTCACTCAGGCGGATATCGACCGGCTGATCGACGATTCCTTCGATTCCGTTCCGGAGGGATATTCCCTCATCCATTCCACTCCCGTATCCTACGTTGCGGATAAAACTCCCATCAAGGGCTCGCCCCTCGGGCTGCCCTGCGTGGTGCTCTCCGCAAACGTGTCCCACTGCTTTGTGGACGACAGGTTCAAGAACATGGTGAGCTCCATGCTTTCCCGCATGGGCGTCACCGCCGATTCGTTCGTTTCATCCGCGCTCGCGGCGGCGTGCTTCACGGTGCCCGAGCAGAACAGGGCAAGCTCCGTGCTGCTCGTCGACTGCGGCGGCTCCTATACGGAAGCCACTTTGATCGAGGGCAACGCGATAATCGCCTCCGGCGCCGTGCCGATCGGCGGCAGGCATTTCACCTCCGACCTGTGCTACGGTCTCCGGCTGCCCGAGGGCGTGGCGGAGGATATCAAGCGCCGCTACGTGTTCTCCCTCGATTACGGCGAGAGCTGCGAGAGGGTAAGGATCCCCGGCGAGGGCGTTTTCGATATCGAGCATTCGTTCATTCAGCTCATTATCGAGTCCCGCGCGGAAGAGCTTTGCGAGCTGCTTGCCGAAAAGCTCGATTCCATGGCGGAAAGGGACGTGCCGGTCTGGCTCGTCGGCAGCGGCTTCGGGCTGATGCGCGGCGCAAAGGAATTCCTTGAAGCGCGCATCGAAAGGAACGTCGCCGTGTCGATGCCCACCGTCAGCAGGAACAGCTCGGTAAGCTTCGCGGCGGCATTCGGGCTTGCGGATTTCGCGCTGTTCCGCATGGGCCGCTCCAGCGCCATCAGAAAGACCGAAAGATATCTGAGGCGTACGTTCGACTGGCGCACCTGATAAGGTTTACACGATCACAAGATCATCACATAAATCCCCACGAAAGGAAATTCAGTACTATGGCATTCGATTTTGAACTGGATAACGAATCCGGCAATCTCGCTCAGCTCAAGGTCATCGGCGTAGGCGGCGCCGGCGGAAACGCCGTGAACCGCATGGTCGACGCGGGACTTGAAAACGTTGAGTTTATTTCCATCAACACCGATACGCAGGCCCTCAACAATTCCAAGGCGGACGTTAAGCTCCAGATCGGCGAAAAGGTCACCAAGGGTCTCGGCGCAGGCGCAAAGCCCGAAAAGGGTCAGTCCGCCGCTGAGGAGAGCGTGGATGAGATCGCCGCTCTCATGAAGGGCGCCGACCTCGTATTCATCACCGCCGGTATGGGCGGCG
>DGHD01000046.1:26357-34448 GCA_002392505.1 Christensenella sp. UBA3857
GGCACCGGCACCGGCGCGGCTCCCATCGTCGCAAAGGCGGCGAAGGATATGGGCATCCTCACGTTCGGCGTCGTTACGAAGCCCTTCTTCTTTGAAGGCCGCGCCAGGATGAGGAACGCCATGGCAGGTATCGACAAGCTCCGCGGAGTGGTCGACGCGCTCATCGTCATCCCCAACGACCGCGTGCTGAAGGTCGCCGGCGACATGCCCGCGAACGACGCGTTCAAGGTAGCGGACGATATCCTGCGCCAGGGCGTACAGGGCATTTCGGACGTTATCACGAAGCCCTCGCTCATCAACTGCGACTTTGAGGATATCCGCACCATCATGCAGAACAGCGGCATGGCGCACATGGGCATCGGCATCGCGAAGGGCGACAAGGGCTGCATCGAGGCCGTCAAGCAGGCAGTCGAGAGCCCCCTGCTCGAGACCACCATCGACGGCGCGAAGGGCGTGCTGATCCACATCGTCGGCGGCAACCGCTTCACCCTCAACGAGTTCAACGAGGGCTGCATGCCCGTTCAGGAGGTCGTCGATCCCGACGCCATCATAATCGTTGCCATGAGCAATGAGGAGGATATGGGCGACACCGTCCGCGCCACCGTTATTGCGACCGGCTTCGGCTGGGGCGAATACGATCTCTCCGGTCAGTCCCCCGCTCCCGCGAAGCCCGATCCCGAGAGGCCCGATCCCTTCGCAAGGCGCGAGACCGCTCCCGAACCCGCAAAGCCCGTGTACGAGGAGCCTGCGAAGCCCGTCTTCGAAGAGCCCGCCAAGCCCGTCTATCAGGAGCCCGCAAAGCCCGCTTATCAGGAGCCCGCAAAGCCCGCTTATCAGGAGCCCGCGAAGCCCGCTTATGAGGAGCCCGCGCCCGAGGCGGAGTCCTACGGCTATAAGCGTCCCAGGAACTTCGACCCCGCGAAGGGCTATGACCGCCCCGAGGCGCCCGTGAACGAGCCCGCTTACAGACCGCGTGAGGAAGAGCTCAAGACCACCGATATCTCCCGCGGCAGCCGCCGTGACTACGGCCGTCCCGCCTACTACTCCGAGAAGCCCGCCGCTCAGCCTGCCGCAGAGCCCGACGAGCCCAAGGAGCAGCCCATCCCCCGCCGCCCCGTAAACGAGGAGCCCGAGGGATACAATCCCCGCGGCGGACTTGAGGTTCCCTCCTTCCTCCGTCATAAGAAAAAGCACTAAAAGCTGATCCCGAAGACCGATGCGAAAGCGTCGGTCTTTTTTTATAAAAAAAGGTATTGACAAACACGCATGAACGGTTTATCATATGAATAAAGATTCATATGAAAGAAGATTCATGCATGGCACACAAGCACGATCATTCCGAAGCGATACGCGCGGTCACGGAGCAGCTCCCCTCGGACGAGCTTCTTTGCGATCTCGGCGACCTTTTCAAACTCTTCGGCGACACCACGCGGATAAGGATACTCTACTCCCTTTTCGAGAGCGAGCTTTGCGTATGCGCGATCGCGGAGCTTTTGAAGATGGAGCAGAGCGCGATATCGCACCAGCTCAAGATATTGAAGGACGCGAAGCTGGTCGGCTGCAAGCGGAGCGGAAAGACGAACGTCTACTTCCTTGCGGACGATCATGTTCGCACGATCATCGGGCAGGGCTTCGAGCATCTGACCGAAGGGACTGAAAACTGACGGCTAAAGCCGAACGGAGAGGAGCATAGAATGAAGAAGACTTTTCAGCTTGAGGATCTTGACTGCGCGAACTGCGCGCTTAAAATGGAGAACGCAATAAAGAAGCTCGAAGGGGTAACGGACGCCTCCGTAAGCTTTATTATGCAGAAAATGACCGTTGAGGCGGAGGACGGCGCCGATTTCGACGCTCTTATGAAGAAGGTCGTGAAGCTCTGCCGCAAGGTGGAGCCGGACTGCCGGATAATACTTTGATACCATGACCCGCAAACAGAAAATCACGCTTATACGCATAATCGTCTCCGCCGCGCTGCTCGCGGCGGCGATCGTCGTACGCCGCTTCGTATCCATGCCGTGGTGGGCGGAGCTTTTAATGTTCCTCGCGCCGTACCTTACCGTCGGTTACGACGTGCTCAAAAAGGCGTTCCTCAACGTGATCCACGGGCAGATCTTCGACGAGAATTTCCTCATGTGCATCGCGACGATCGGCGCCTTTGCGATAAAGGAGTACCCCGAGGCGGCGTTCGTAATGCTCTTCTACCAGGTGGGCGAGCTCTTCCAGAGCATCGCCGTGGGCAGGAGCAGGAAATCCATCGCGGGGCTTATGAACATACGCCCCGACCACGCGAACGTTTTAAGGAACGGCGAGGAGCTCGTCGTATCGCCCGACGGGGTCGAGCCCGGCGAGGAGATAATCATCAGGAGCGGCGAACGCGTGCCGCTCGACGGCGTCGTGCTCGAGGGCTCCACGAGCCTTAACATGGCGGCGCTGACCGGTGAGAGCGCCCCGAGGGACGTTAACGTCGGCGAAAACGTGATCTCCGGCTCGGTGAATCTGAGCGGGCTGATAAGGGTCAGGACGACCGGCGTATATGCCGACAGCACCGTCAGCAAGGTGCTGGAGCTTGTGGAACGCTCCGCCGAAAGGAAATCGCGGCAGGAGAATTTCATCACCAAATTCGCCAAATGGTACACCCCCGCGGTGGTCGTTTCCGCGGTGCTGCTTGCGCTGATCCCTCCCCTCCTCTTCCACGGGAGCTGGACCGAATGGCTCGAAAGGGCGCTCATATTCCTCGTTGTCTCGTGCCCGTGCGCGCTGGTAATATCCGTGCCGCTCTCCTTCTTCTGCGGCATGGGCGGCGCATCCAAAAAGGGCGTGCTCGTGAAGGGCTCCAATTACCTTGACGCGCTTTCGAAGGTCGGCGCGGTGGTGTTCGACAAGACCGGCACGCTTACCCGCGGCAGCTTTGAAGTGACCGCCGTGCACACCCGCTGCATGAGCCGGGCGGAGCTTCTCGATATCGCCGCGATGGCGGAGAGCTATTCCAATCACCCGATCGCGGAATCCATAGTGCGCGCCCACGGCGGGCATATCGACAAGTCGCGGATCGGCGAGGTTAAGGAGCTTGCGGGGCTTGGAATAGAGGCGGAGATCGACGGGCGCAGGGTGCTTGCCGGGAACCGACGCCTTATGCATGAGCGCGGGCTTACGCCCGTATGCCGCTTCGGCTGCGGCGAGACCGACGAGGGCACCTGCGTGCATATCGCCGCGGACGGCGAATACCTGGGTCACATAATAATCTCCGACGAGGTAAAGGCAAGCTCGCCCCGGGCGATAGCGAAGCTCAGGCAGGCGGGCATCCGCACCGTTATGCTTACCGGAGATTCCGAGTACGCCGCGAACGAGGTCGGAAAGCAGCTCGGGCTTGACGAGGTCCATTCCGGGCTGCTCCCCAACGACAAGGTTGAGCTTGTTGAGAAGATGCTCGAAACGAAGGGCAGGCGTACGCTCGCGTTCGTCGGCGACGGCATAAACGACGCGCCCGTACTGTCCCGCGCGGACGTGGGTATCGCGATGGGCGCGCTCGGCTCCGACGCGGCGATAGAAGCCGCCGACATAGTCATAGCGGACGACGATCCCGAAAAGGTCTTCACCGCATTCCGCACGGCAAAGCGCACCATGCGAATCGTTAAGGAGAACATCGTGTTCGCTCTCGCGGTAAAGCTTATCGTGCTCGTGCTCGGCGCGTTCGGCATAGCCAATATGTGGATCGCCGTGTTTGCCGACGTGGGCGTCGCGGTTATCGCGGTGCTCAACGCGATAAGGGCGATGAAAGTCCGCTCCTGAAAAAGATCCGTAAGTACGGTTTAAGCTCCCCCTCCCGGGGGAGCTTTTTTGCCTACACCCGGGGGAGCTTTTTTGCCCACGCAGCCTTGACATGTAATGAATTGTCATATATAATAAGATGTTAAATTGGGTGTTTATGGGCGCCCGGAGCTTGGAGGAAAAAACAATGGGGAGTTGCGTGAGATCCTGAGTTTGGTCGAGTCGCGTTCGTTCAGCGAGCTGAGGAAAGTGCTCGAGGATATGAATCCGGCGGATATCGCGGAGCAGATGGCGGAGATCGAGGACGACAAGTCCCTCGTCATCGTGTTCAGGCTGCTTCCGAAGGAGCAGGCGGCGGAGGTCTTCGCCTACCTTGAGCCGGAGGAACAACAAAGGATAGTCGGCCGAATAAGCGACAGAGAGCTTGCCAACATCGTAAACGAAATGTTCGTGGACGACGCCGTCGATTTTACCGAGGAGATGCCCGCGAACATTGTAAAGCGCGTGCTTCAATCCGCCGATCCCGATACGAGGAAGGCGATAAACCAGCTGCTCAAGTATCCGGAGAATTCCGCGGGCAGCCTTATGACGACGGAGCTTCTGCGCTTCAAGAGCGAATGGACCGTCGCCGCGGCGCTCAATTACGTCCGCCGCTGCTGCGGGGAGCTTGCTTCCATAACCTACGCCTTCGTAACGGACGAGAGCCGTCACCTGAGCGGCGTGGTTTCCCTGAAGGAAGTCCTTGCGGAGGACGACGACCGCCTCATCAGCGAGATAATGGACGACGACGTGATCTACGCCACCACCACCGAGGACCAGGCGGACGTCGCCGAGCGCTTCAAAAAATATGACGTTGTCAGTATGCCGGTCGTCGACGGCGAGATGAGGCTCGTCGGGCTTATCACGATCGACGACGTGGTCGACGTCATGGAAGAAGAGACCACCGAGGATATTTACAAAATGGCGGCTATGGCGCCTATCGAGGACAGCTATATGTCCACAAGCGTGTTCACGCTTGCGAAAAAGCGCGTGGTCTGGCTGCTCGTCCTGATGGTCAGCGCGACCTTCACCGGGCTTATTATCACCAAGTTCGAGGATATGCTGAAGACCGTGGCGATCCTCACCTCCTTCATACCCATGCTGATGGACACCAGCGGCAACGCGGGCAGTCAGGCCTCCGTTTCCGTCATCCGCGCGCTCGTACTCGGCGAAGTCCATTTCTCGAGCATACTGCGCGTCATCTGGAAGGAATTCCGCGTAAGCATTATCGTCGGCATATGCGTCGCGATAGTCAATTTCGCAAGGATAATCGTGTGCTATTACATCGGCATGTACCCCGTCGGCGAGGGGCAGAGCATATTCCTTGTTGCGGGAGTGGTCTCCCTCACCCTCATGCTCGCCGTTATCTGTGCCAAGTTCGTCGGCTGCACGCTGCCGCTGCTTGCCGATAAGGTGAAGCTCGACCCGGCGCTGATGGCAAGCCCGATGATCACCACGATAGTAGACGCAGTATCGCTGCTCGTATATTTCGGCATCGCGAGCCTGATACTTATTAAATAAACGGAAAGGTTAAGTAAATGAGTTTTATCGACAAGCTGCTCGGCAGAACGAGCGAGCAACAGGTTAAAAAGCTTTCACCCATTGTAAAGAAGATAAACGCGCTTGAGCCCGATATGCAGAAGCTCTCCGATGAGGAGCTGCGTGCAAAGACCGCCGAGTTCCGCGAGAGATTGAAGAACGGCGAGACCCTTGACGATATCCTCCCCGAGGCGTTCGCCGCCGTGCGCGAGGCCGCCGTTAGGACCGTCGGCATGAGGCATTTCGACGTTCAGCTCGTCGGCGGCATAGTGCTGCATCAGGGGCGCATAGCCGAGATGAAGACCGGCGAAGGAAAGACGCTCGTCGCCACTCTGCCCGCGTACCTTAACGCCCTGCCCGGCGACGGCGTGCACGTCGTCACCGTGAACGACTACCTTGCCTCCCGCGACGCGAGCTGGATGGGCAAGATCTACACCTTCCTCGGGCTGACCGTCGGCTGCATTGTGCATGAGCTCGATCCCGAGGAGCGCCGCGCGGCGTATAACTGCGACATAACCTACGGCACGAATACCGAGTTCGGCTTCGATTACCTGAGGGACAATATGGCGGTCTACAAGCAGGCGATGGTGCAGAGGAAGCTGAATTACGCCATCGTGGACGAGGTCGACTCGATCCTCATCGACGAGGCGAGGACGCCGCTCATAATCTCCGGACGCGGCGACAAATCGACCGATATGTACGTCCGCGCGGACAGGTTCGTCCGCAGGCTGGAGCGCGGCGCCGACGTTGAGAAGAAGTCCAAGGCGGAGCTCCTTCGCGGCGAGGAACAGGAGGAGAGCGGCGACTATATGTGCGACATAAAGGCGCGCACCGTCGCCCTTACCGATCGCGGCATGAGGAAAGCGGAGGAGTATTTCAATATAGAGGATATCTCCGCGACCGAGAATTCGGAGCTCAACCATTACATAATCCAGGCATTGAAGGCGAACGCGCTGTTCACCGTCGACAAGGATTACATCGTGCAGAACGGCGAGGTGCTGATCGTCGACGAATTCACCGGCCGTATAATGCTCGGCCGCCGGTATTCGGACGGTCTGCATCAGGCGCTCGAAGCCAAGGAAGGCGTGAAGGTGCAGAACGAGAACCGCACCGTTGCGACCATCACCTATCAGAACTACTTCCGTATGTTCGCGAAGCTCGCCGGCATGACCGGTACCGCGAAGACCGAGGAGGACGAGTTCCAGGGCATATACGGGCTGGACGTCGTGGAGATACCCACGAACAAGCCCCTTAAGAGGGTCGACCTGAACGACGAGATATTCATTAACGAGGACGCCAAATTCCGCGCCGTCGTAGAAAAGATAATCGAGGTCAACAGGACCGGTCAGCCGTTGCTGGTCGGTACGATCTCTGTTGAAAAGAGCGAAATGCTCTCCGATATGCTGAAAAAACGCGGCATAAAGCACGAGGTTTTGAACGCCAAGCAGCACGCGCGCGAGGCGGAGATAGTCGCCCAGGCGGGCAAATTCGGCTGTGTTACGATCGCCACCAACATGGCGGGACGCGGAACGGATATACTGCTCGGCGGCAACCCCGATTTCCTTGCGAGGAGGGCGATGCGAAACGACGGCTACGAGCCCGAGATGATCGAGAACGCCACGAGCCACGCGGAGACCGACGATGAGGAGATACTTGCCGCGAGGCAGAAGTACAAGGAGCTCTACACGGGCTTCAAGGTCAGCACCGATCAGGAGCATGAGAAGGTCGTCGAGGCGGGCGGTCTGTACATAATCGGCACGGAGCGCCACGAATCCAGGCGTATCGACAACCAGCTGCGCGGCCGCGCCGGTCGTCAGGGCGACCCCGGCAAGACCTGCTTCTACGTATCCATGGAGGACGACCTGATGAAGCGCTTCGGCGCGGACAGGATGAACGGGCTCATGGATAAGCTCTCCGGCGGAGAGGATATCAACTTCAACTTCAAGTTCTTCTCCAAGAATATCGAGAACGCGCAGAAGCGCGTCGAATCGCACAACTTCGATATCCGCAAAAACGTCCTCCAGTACGACGACGTTATGAACCGCATGCGTGAGATCATCTACGGTCAGCGCCGCCAGGTGCTCATGGGCGAGGACGTGAAGGAATCCGTTCAGCACATGATATCCGAGGCGATCGATTCCCGCGTGGATCTCTACTGCCCCGCCCACGTCAAGCCCGATACCTGGGATCTCGGCGGACTTATCCACTCCGTCAGGGAGCTCCTTGCGATAGACATACCCGCGTCCGCCTTCGAATCGAAGGACACCGCCGCGCTCAAGGAGACGATCCACAAGGCGGCGGCTGAAGCCTATGCCGCGAAGGAAGCTGACTTCAAGGAGCACGGCATCGATATGCGCGAGGTCGAAAGGGTATATCTGCTCCGCTCCGTCGACGAGCATTGGATGGATCACATCGACGCGATGGATCAGCTCCGTCAGGGCATCGGTCTGAGGGCGATGGGCTCGAAGGATCCCGTCGTCGAATACAGGAACGAGGGCTTTGATATGTTCGACGAGATGGTCGCCGGCATAAGGGACAAGACGGCGATGATGCTCTACCACGTGGTGCTCAGGCAAAACGCGGAGCCCATCAAGCGCGAGCAGGTGGCGAAGCCCATCGAGCCCGCGGGCGACACGAAGCCCAAGCCCAAGCGCGTGGGAGCGAAGGTCGGTCCGAACGACCCCTGCCCCTGCGGAAGCGGCAAGAAGTATAAGAAGTGTTGCGGAATGAAGGAAAATTGACGAT
>DGHD01000045.1 GCA_002392505.1 Christensenella sp. UBA3857
CTTCTGCACGTTGCCGCCGGAGAGCTTCCTTACGGGGGTGGTGATGCCGGGGGTGACTACCTCGAACTCCTTAACGATATCCTGCGCGAGCTTGCGCGGGCGCTTCATATTGACGAAAATTCCGCTGCCCTCGGTATAGGTGCGGATAAGCATATTGTCCGCTATATCGAGGTTGCCGACGAGACCCATGCCGAGCCTGTCCTCCGGCACGAAGGCAAGATGCACGCCGAGCTTCTTTATCTCAAGCGGGCTCTTACCGATGAGGGAGGAGACCTTGCCGTTCCGGTCGGTGTAGATCACGCTGCTGCCCCTCTGTGCGGGCTGAAGTCCCGCGATGACCTCCAGAAGCTCCTTCTGACCGCTGCCGGCGACGCCGGCGACGCCGAGTATCTCGCCGCCGTACGCGGTGAACGATACCTTGTCGAGCTTCCTTATGCCGTCGATATCCACGACGGAAAGGTTTTCCACCTTAAGGCATTCGCGAAGATCCTTCGGCTCCGGTCTTTCAATATTCAGCTTTACCGCGTGCCCGACCATCATGTCGGTCAGCTGCTGCGGATCGGTTTGGGAGGTGGCGATATCGCCCACGTAGCGGCCCTTGCGGAGCACCGCCACGCGGTCGGATATGGACATGACCTCATGCAGCTTGTGCGTGATAATTACGATGGCTTTGCCGTCCGCCTTCATGTTTCGCATGACGCCGAAAAGCTTTTCCGTCTCCTGCGGGGTGAGCACGGCGGTGGGCTCGTCCAGTATCAGTATGTCCGCGCCGCGGTACAGCACCTTGATGATCTCAAGCGTCTGCTTTTCGGATACGGACATATCGTAGACCTTCTTGTCGGGATCGAGGTCGAATCCGTATTTACTGCAGATATTGGTCACCTCGGCATGCACGCGCTTCAGATTGAGCATATAGCTCTCATTGAGACCGAGCACGATATTCTCCGCCGCGGTCAGTATATCGACCAGCTTGAAGTGCTGGTGGATCATGCCTATATGCAGATCGAAGGCGTCCTTCGGCGACTTGATAGAAACGGGTCTGCCGTCGACCGAGACAGTGCCCGCGTCGGGAAAGTAGATGCCCGAGAGCATATTCATAAGAGTGGTCTTTCCGCTGCCGTTCTCCCCCAGCAGGGAAAGTATCTCGCCCCGGAAGATATCCAGCGTTACGTCGTCGTTCGCAATGACGGAGCCGAAAACCTTCGTAATATGCTCCATCCTTACGGCGGGCGTGCCGGATACGGGACGATCCGTTACAACTTCGTTTCTCTGCATCAGAACCAAAGCCCTCCTTCGTTACATCGAATGCCCCCGATAATACGGGGGCGCAGAAATCAACAAATAAAATTATATCGCAAATAAAACGGTTTGTCTACAAAAAACGGCTCGAAAACGCGCGGCAGGCACGGTTTTTTTGCATAAAAAAAGCCCCCGCGGGGCGAGCCCGATGCGGGGGACCGAAGAAACGATACGGATTTATACGAGACCGGTAACGATGCCCATGGTATAACGCAGTATGATAAGCGCGTCGTCCGCCTGGAGCTGACCGTTCTGGTCGATATCTCCGGCGAAGACGTTCTTGGCGGAAAGCGTATCGATCTGCATGGAATAACGGAGCGCAAGCAGCGCGTCGTCCGCCGCAACGTCGCCGCTCAGGTTGACGTCGCCAACGAGCACGTATTCGGCGTGCACGTCAAGATCGGAAGTGATCGAGCTGTAATCGGCGTCCCAGCCGAAGAAGCGGTGCGGGCCGACGCTGTCGGTAACGAGCGCGTCCACGTCGGGCGCGACGGCGGCTTCACCGGCAGTCACGTGCTGGGAGGAGATGAGCTCATTGTTGAAGCCGTAGAAGTTGACGGTGTAGATATCGGTGGGATCGTCGGTGTTGACGTAGACCTTGCCGTTTACGACGTTGATATGCTCATGCTCGCGGCAGTATTCGTTGCCGGGGGCGATGGTGCTGCCCTCAATGTAGTAATAGCTGCTTACGACGATGACGGGGAAGGGCAGATAATGTCCGGTCTCATCGAACTCGGTCACGTTGCGGGGGGGCAGCTGATCGAGACGGTACCTTATGCGGATGAAGGGAGCGCCGTCCTGGATGCCCCAATGGGTGAACGAGAGCAGACCCATGCCGATGTTGTTATACATATTGCCGGCAACGCCCTGGGGATTGCCGCCCGTCATACCCTCATAGGTAAGATTGCAGGTCACGGAGGGGGTATCGGAGATCGCGTTTGAACCTGCGGCGCTGATTATGCTCGCAAGACTGCCGGACCAGGTCGCGGAATAGTTGACCGGCGTGACGTACGCCTCGGGGTAATCGACCAGCCACTGACCGCTGTAAAGGCTGGAAGCGGCGGAGATGCTGAGCGTCCAGTAGAAATACCCGCCCACGCTGATGTTCGTCGCGTCGGTGGAGGCGCCGGTATAAGTAACGGAGACCTCCTCCGTATGGGGAGCGGCGATCGCGCCGGGAACGAATGCCGCGGCAAGCAGCATGGCGAGAGCGACGGCGATGAGCTTCTTCATAAATAAACATCCTTTCTGCCTGCCGTAATGCGGGAAGGCACATATTTACCCATATATATTACCATAAAAATCGCGGCAGTAAAAGCAATGTGCCGAAAGTGACACAATATATTATCCGCGCGGCGCAAGGTGTGATAAAAATCTATTGACAAAAGGTCTGTTTTTGCTACAATAGTATTGGTGGATTTTGTGTCGGAAACAGTTGAAAAAGGCACAAAGGTAATACCAAAAAATTTTTTGGAGGAAAACATGAAAAAGTTTCTTGCGATCGTTCTGTGCGCTGTGATGGTCCTCGCGCTCGCCGCCTGCTCCGGCAAGCCCTCCGGCAATGACGCCAAAGAGGAAAGACCTTTCAACAACGTGCCCCACGAAGTCTCCGCTCTCAAGATCGGCGTCATACTCGTCGGCGATGAGAACGAGGGTTATACCTATGCTCATATCGAGGGCTTCAAGGCCGCCATGGCGGAGCTTGGCATCAATGAGGATCAGGTGACCTGGAAGTACGTCATTCCCGAAAACGCTACCTGCTATGATACTGCGGCTCAGCTCGTCGACGCCGGCTGCAATATCATATTCTCCAACAGCTACGGTCATCAGTCCTATATGGTACAGGCCGCTGAGGAGTTCCCCGAGGTCGTCTTCGTTCCGGCTACCGGCGATACCGCCAACGTATGTAAGCTCGGCAACGTCATCAACATCTTCCCCCACACCTATGAGTCCCGTTACGTCTCCGGCGTCGTCGCCGGTATGAAGCTCAAGGAGCTCATGGACGCCGGCACCGTTACCGATCCCTACATCGGCTACGTCGGCGCTTACCCCTATGCGGAGGTCGTTTCCGGCTACACCGCGTTCTTCCTCGGCATCAAGTCCATCGTTCCCGAGGCTCATATGGACGTTATGTACACCTCCTCCTGGTTCGATCTCAATAAGGAGAACGAGACCGCTAAGGCCCTTATGGCGCGCGGCTGCGTCATCATCGGTCAGCATGCCGACTCCACCGGCGCTCCCTCCGCTGTCGAGGCCGCCCTTAAGGAAGGCACCGTCGCTTATTCCGTCGGCTACAACGTGGATATGCTCAGCGTAGCCCCCAACGCCGCCCTCACCTCCGCGCAGAACAACTGGGCAGTCCTCTACAAGATGGTCCTCAAGGACTTCATCGAGGGCAATAAGCTCCAGCACGACTACACCGCGGGCTATGAGGCAGACGCCAACATGATCTCCGAGCTCGGCGCTTCCTGCGCTCCCGGCACTGCCGAGAAGGTCGCAGAGGTCATCGCCGCCATCAAGGCCGGCACTCTCCACGTGTTCGATATCAACACCTTCACCGTAGGCGGCGAGAAGAAGGATTCCTATGAGTTCGATTTCTCCACCATGAACGCCGATTACTCCGCCGTTCAGTACGAGGGCGAGAAGATCAACGTCATCACCGACGGTTACTTCCATGAGTCCGAGTACCGCAGTGCTCCCTACTTCGATCTCAGGATCGACGGCATCAAGGAGCTCACCGATACCAACAACTGATCAAGATCATAAAAAACCCGCCCTGCACAGCAGGGCGGGTTTTTTCAATGAATGATGAATAATGAATAATTGACGTTGAAAAAAACCGATGCGGAAGCATCGGTTTTTTCTTCATTTCAATTATGCTGTCACACGGTTTCGGGCTCGTACTTGACGATGGGCTTCCTTGCGGCGGTGACTTCGTCGGGACGGCCGACGGGCGTGGTCACGGGCGCGGCGTGGATCGCGGCGGCGTCGACCTTGACCTGTTCGGCGATATCCTTCATCGCCTCGATGAACTCGTCGAGGGTCTCGCGGGACTCGGACTCGGTGGGCTCTATCATCATCGCCTCGTGCACGATCAGCGGGAAGTAGATCGTCGGGGGATGATACCCGCGGTCGATCAGCGCCTTCGCGATATCGGAGGTGTTTACGCCGTAATTCATCAGCTCTCCGGGGGTGACGACGCACTCGTGCATGCAGGTGCGGTCGTGCGGGATCTCATAGACGCCGCGGAGCTTGTTCATGATGTAATTCGCGTTGAGCACCGCGTTCTCGCTCGCTTCCTTGAGACCGGCGGCGCCGAGGGAGCGGATATAGCAGTAGGCCTTGGCGATAACGCCGAAGTTGCCGTAGAAGCTCTTGATCTTGCCGATGGAATCGGGCTTGTCGTAATTGAGCGTGAGGAGACCGTCCTTCTGCTCGATGCGGGGCACGGGCATGAAGGGTATGAGGTGGCTCTTTACGCCGACGGGACCGGAGCCGGGACCGCCGCCGCCATGGGGCGTGGAGAACGTCTTGTGGAGGTTGATATGCATGACGTCAAAGCCCATATCGCCGGGACGGACGATGCCCATAATGGCGTTGAGGTTCGCCCCGTCGTAATAGAGGAGGCCGCCCGCCTCGTGGACGATCTTGGCGATCTCCTTGATATTCCTCTCGAAGAGGCCGAGGGTGGAGGGGTTGGTGAGCATGAGGCCCGCGGTGTCGGGACCGACCGCCGCACGGAGCGCGTCGAGGTCGACGCCGCCGTCGGGAGCGGATTTGATCTCCTTGACCTTGAAGCCCGCCATAGCTGCGGAGGCGGGGTTGGTGCCGTGAGCCGCGTCGGGAACGATGATGACCTTGCGCTCAAGATCGCCGCGATGCTCGTGATACGCCCTTATGTGCATAAGACCGGTAAGCTCGCCGTGCGCGCCAGCCGCGGGTTGGAGGGTGAACGCGTCCATGCCGCAGATCTCGCAGAGCATATGCTCCATATCCGCCATCAGCGCAAGACAGCCCTGAGCCATCTCGGGCGCGAGCAGGGGATGAACGTCCTCGAACATGGGAGCAAGCTCCTCATTGATCTTGGGATTGTACTTCATCGTGCAGGAGCCGAGGGGGTAGAAGCCGTTGTCAACGCCGAAATTGCGGCGGGAAAGGTTGGTGAAATGACGGACGAGGTCCACTTCGCCGAGCTCGGGAAGCCTCAAGGGCTCCGCCGCGCGCATGCTCTCGGGGATCCTGTCGGTCGCGTCGGGCGCGTCGCACTTGGGCAGATCGTAAGCCCTGCGTCCTTCATGGGAACGCTCAAAAATCAGTTTGTATTCGGAACGCATCACTCGTCACCTCCCATGGAATCAATGGTATCCTGGATGATATCGCAGACAAAGTCGAACTCGTCGACGCTGTTCGTCTCGGTCGCGCACCAGAGCATGCCGCCATCCTTGAGCACGAGACCGCCGGTGATGGAGTAATTCTCCAGCGCCTTGCTGATCTCCGCGGCGTTATCGACGTCGATAACGAACTCGTTGAAGAACGGGGTCTCGGGCCAGCGGAGCTTTACGCCCTCGATCCTGGTGAGCTTATCTGCCAGGAGATGCGCCTTGGCGATGTTCTGCTCGGCAACTTCGCGCATGCCGTTCGGACCCATCACGCAGCAGTACATGGACGCCATGATCGCGCAGAGCATCTGGTTGGAGCAGATATTGCTGGACGCCATCTCGCGCCTGATGTGCTGCTCGCGTGCCTGGAGGGTGAGCACGAACACGCGGTTGCCCTCTGCGTCGCGGGTCTCGCCCGCAATGCGCCCGGGAAGGTTACGCATGAGCTTCTTGGTTGCCGCCATGAAGCCGACGTACGGACCGCCGAAGGAGAGGGGTATGCCGAGAGGCTGCCCGTCGCCGATCGCGATATCCGCGCCGTAATCGGCGGGACGCTTTATAACGCCGAGCGTAATGGGGTTGACGTATGCAACGAGGAGACCGTTGGCTGCGTGGACCGCTTCCGCGATCTCATCCATCGGCTCGAGATTGCCGTAATAGTTGGGGTTCGCGCCAATGTAGCCGGCAGCGCCCTCCATATTCGAGCGGATCGCCTCGATATCGGAAACGCCCTTATCGGTAACGGGGATCTCGACGAGCTCCAGCCCGGCGCAGTGCCCGTAGGTGTGCATAACGGTGATCACGTCGGGATTGAGCGCGGCGGAATAGAGGATCTTCTTCTTGCGCTTGTTGTCCCTGAGCATCAGCATGGCTTCCGCTGCGGCGGTCGCGCCGTCGTAAACGGAGGCGTTGGCTGCGTCGAGCCCGGTGAGGCGGCAGATGACCGTCTGATACTCGAAGAGGCTCTGCAGCATGCCCTGGCTCATCTCCGCCTGATAGGGGGTATAGGCGGTGTAGAACTCGCTCCTCATAACGAGCTGGGGAATGACGGAGGGGATGTAGTGGCGGTAAGCGCCTGCGCCGCGGAAGAGCGGGCCGCCCTCCTCGTTCATGTAGACGAAGCCGCGGATAAGATCGCGGAGCTCCATTTCGCTCATGGGCTCGGGAAGATCGAGCGGACGGTCGAGCTTAAGATCCGCGGGGATATCCTTAAAGAGCTCGTCCATGGAGCTCATGCCGATATCGGCGAGCATCTCCATACGCTCTTTTTCGGTGTTGGGTACGTATGATCTCATGATTGTACTCCTTTATAATGTTGCTGCGCCGACGGGGAGGACCCCGCCGGCGTCATTGGTGTGCTTTTTGATTATTCCTCTTCCGCGCAGAACTTGTCGTACTCCTCGGCGTCCATGAGCTCGTCCTCGTTGATCTCGGTGAACTCGACGGCGGCGATGAAGTTCTCGAAAGCGTCCTCGTTCAGCTTCTCGGGAGCGGCGTCGAGCTCTTCGTTGACCTCGACGACGGTGCCGGTGACGGCGGAGAAGACGGAGGAGCTGGCCTTGACGGACTCGACTACGCAGTAGCTCTCGCCGATAACGGTCTCATCGCCGACGGCGGGAAGCTCAACATAAACGATATCGCCCAGAGCCTCTGCCGCGTGAGCGGTGATGCCCATCTTTGCAACGTTGCCTTCTACCATGACCCACTCATGGTCACGGGTGTACTTACGATCATTGGGTGTCATATTAAGTTACCTCCAGATTATTATTTTTTTCATTAGCTGCTTTTTCGCATATGTCATTGCGATGCGCAGGGGATTGAACTAAAAGCGGCGCGTTCATAAGGAACGCGGTATCGCGCGTCACGCTCTCTTGTAGAAGGGGAGCTCCACGCGCTGGCAGGGGACCTGACGGCCGCGGACGTCGACGGTGATCTCGGCGTCTTCGGGAAGATCCGCGGGAACGATAGCCATGGCGTAATTGCCGCCGAGGCTGGGAGCGGGACCGCCGCTGGTGGTGAAGCCGACCTCTTTGCCGTTGGCGAGCACGGGCATATGCTCACGAACGAGACCCTTGAGCACCTTGAGACCGATGCGCTGACGGGTCTTGGGCTGGATGAGCGCCTCGCGGCCGATGAAGGCGGGCTTCTTGAACTTGATGGCGAAATCGACGCCGCACTCGACGGGGTTGATCTTATCGCTCATCTCGTGACCGTAAAGGGGCATGGACGCCTCGAAACGGAGGGTGTCCCTCGCGCCGAGAGCGCAGGGGAGAAGACCGAATTCCTTGCCCGCGGCAAGAAGAGCGGCATGGAGCCTCATCGCGTCGCCCGCGGCGCAGTAGAGCTCAACGCCGTCCTCGCCGGTGTAGCCCGTGCGGGAGACGAGGCACCTTACGCCGGCAACGATATTGTTCTCGGTAAAGGTGTAGTTCTTCGCGGGGATCTCGCCGTAGTAGCCGGCGGCGTTGAGGACTTCCTCAAACTTCGGTCCCTGGAGAGCGAGCTGCGCCCAAAGGGGGCTCTCATTGATGATCTGAACGTCGCCGAAGACGTTCTTCTTCATCCACTCGATATCCTTCGCGGTGTTCGCGGCGTTTACGACGAGCATATAGCGGTCGTCCGCGAATTTGTAGATAAGGACGTCGTCGACTGCGCCGCCGTCCTCATAGCACATGACGGCGTAACGGCAGCGGCCGGGAGTCATCGTGGTGATATCGTTGGTCACAAGGTTCTGGATATAATCGAAGGCGGATTTGCCGACGACGAATACCTCGCCCATGTGAGAAACGTCGAACAGGCCGCAGGCATTGCGGACAGCCTTATGCTCCTCGATTATGGAGCTGTACTGAACGGGGAGCGCCCAGCCGCCGAAATCGACCATCTTGCCGCCGAGAGCGATATGCGCCTCGTAAAGCGGAGTTTTTTTGAGTTCGTCCATTTTTTTACCCGATCCTTTTTTAGATTTTTGAATTGGTGTTTAAGCGGAAAAGCGCCTTATCGCCCATTCCCGCATTATCCTCTTCATTATATAACGAAAATCAAGGCAGATAAAGGGGTAAAGAGGATATATTTTGAGACCGGACGAAAAGAAAAAGGGGTTGCCCCCGTTCAATGAGGCACCCCTTTTTCTTTCAAGCGTCAGCAGCCGCAGCCGCAGCCGTTGTTGTTGTTCTCGCAGCCGCAGCCGCCCCAGCCGCCGAGAAGGGCGATGATGAGGATGAGCAGCCAATTGTTGTTGCCGCAGCCGCAGCCGTTGTTGTTCTCACAGCCGCAGGAATTGCCGCCGAACAGGATCAGAAGGATAATGATCCACCACCAGTTATCGCCGAAGTTCGAGTTGCACATACCGTTGCACATAGAAGATGCCTCCTTTAAGGATTTTTGGAAGCGGCTTTGACTGCCGCTCAGGATATAATACGCTTTACCGCGTATTTTGGTGAAAGATGAAAACGGCGCTCTTGTTTTGGAATGCAAACTGTGGTATCATTCTCGTATGGACAGCCTGAAATTCTCCGCCGCCGTCAGCCGCGCGCTTTTGAGGAAGCCGGACGGCATAGGCATGCTGGGCGAAAAGTCGCTCCATTCCGCATTGAAATACTATTACGAGCCCGACGAAACGAAGCACGAGATCGCCTTCGAGGGCTTTTTTGCGGATATCATGAACGAGGACGGCATTACGGAGATACAGACGGGCAGCCTGTTTTCGCTTAACCGCAAGCTGGAGACGTTCCTTGAAAAATGCCCCGTAACGGTCGTGCATCCGATCGTCGGGGAACGCCGGCTCATCTATATGGATACCGAAACGGGCGAGCTGAAAAAGCCCCGTCTTTCGCCAAAAAGGGGGCGTGTCGAGGACGCGTTCAGGGGGCTTATCCACATTCGCCGATTCCTTTCGCATCCGGGGCTGATGATCGTCGTGCCGATAGTCGACGCGGACGAATACCGTTATAAGACCGGCGAAAGAAAGCGGCGCCGCGCGCCGAACGTCGTGAAATACGAGCTCGTGCCGCGTGAACTGAAGGAGGAATGGGTCTTTGCCGCAAAGGACGATTGGTCAAGGTTCGTGCCGCCCGGGCTTCTTGAAAAGCCGGACGGTTTCACGGTGAAGGAATGCGCCTTGGCGCTTTCAAGACCGGAGGACGAAACGCGTTTGATGCTCGGCTGCGCGCTTGCAGCGGGGGCGCTGAGGCGGGAACGCGACGGAAGAGCGTTCGCGTATTTTAAGGAGGAAACATGAGGATATCTCTCATACAGATGCGCGTGACGGGCGACAAGACGGCGGACCTTGAAAACGCCGCGCGGCTTGTAAGCTCGGCGGGGAAGAACGACCTTATAATGCTTCCCGAGATGTTTTGCTGCGAATACAGACCGCAGGCTTTCGTCGAGAACGCGGAACCCGTCGGCGGGCGCGTCACGGAGGCGCTCGCGGATATGGCTTATGCCTCCGGAGCATACGTCGTAGGCGGCAGCATGCCGGAGCTCGATAACGGCAGGATCTACAACACGTCGCTCGTTTTCGATCCCCGGGGCGAGCTCGCGGCAAAGCACAGGAAGGCGCATTTATTCGATATAGACGTAAAGGGCGGTCAGCGCTTCTTCGAGTCGGAAACGCTCACAAAGGGGGATGGGAGCACCGCGTTCGACACGCCGTTCGGCAGGATAGGCGTCGCGATCTGCTTCGACGTCCGCTTCGCCTCGTTCATACACGGCATGGAGGGGATCGATATGCTCGCCGTGCCCGCCGCGTTCAACATGACGACGGGACCCTTGCATTGGGAGCTCCTTTTCAGGGCGAGAGCGGTGGACGAGCAAGTTTTCACGTTCGGCTGCGCCCCTGCGAGGGACGCTTCGAAAAGCTACGTTTCCTATGCGAATTCGATCGCCGTCGACCCGTGGGGAAGGGTGATCGCCCGCGCGGGCGAGGGGGAGGAGATACTCTCCTTCGATATCGATCCCGCCGAGGTAAGGGCGGTCAGGGCGCAGATACCCATTGGAAAGCATTGAAGGGTGCGCCCAAGCAAAGATTTTTTTGGCCGCTTTCGATAAAGCGGTTTTCTTTTTGTGAAAAATGTGGTATGATATGATCGGTTTGATATAACGCCAAGGAGAAACCGAGAAAATGAAAAACAAATCCATTAAAATAATCCTGAAATCCGCGCTTCTTTTGACGCTCGCGGCGGCGTTCGTGCTCGGAGCGGGCTGCTCCGGATGCAGCTGCGGCCCCGCTCACGGGGACGAGCCCCTGCCTACGGAGGCGGCAGATACCGACGTCCCCGCCACGGACGAGTCCACCGCCGCGCCCACGGAAAAGAGCAGGGAATCCGCCGCTCCCGTAAAGCGCGACCTGATGGGATACGTTTACGCCGTGCCCACCGGCACCTACGGCGTCGCTTCGGACGGAAGCATACGGTTCATGGGAGAAGCGGTCTCCGGTCAGAATCTTATCTTCGACTGGATCAAAGTGAACAAGCTCGCGTCAAACGGCAGCGTGACCGCCGCCCTCATGCGGGACGGAAGCATTTCCTTCGCCGCGATAACCGAGGACGGGAACGCGCCCTTTACCGGCACCGCCGATTGGACGGGCGTGACCGATATCGCCATGGGACGCGCGCATATTGTCGGGCTTGTCAGCGGAGGCTCCGTGACCGCGCTCGGCGAGGATAACGCCGGTCAGTGCGCCGTCGCGGAATGGACGGGCATTGCAAAGATAGCCGCCGCCGCCGACTATACCCTCGGTCTTAATGAGGAATGTTACGTCGTTGCCGCGGGGCTGGAGCTTTCCGAGGATGTAAATGAGGAGCCCGTTATCGATATCGCCGCGGCGGAGGATCATTTCTCCGTGCTGTATTATGATGGCACGGTCAAGGCGTATCCCGTTTCCGGCGGGGAGGCGAAGAGCTTCGATTGGAGCGATATCGCGTTCATAACCGCCGCAGAGGGCGCCACCTACGGCGTGGACAGCACCGGCAGGCTCTTTACCGACGCCGATTTCATCGAGGGGGAGACGACGGGCGTTTACTCCGTTTCCGCCTCCAAAACACACGCCGTCGTGCTGCATGGCGACGGCACCTGCGAGGGCTTCGGCGACGACTCTCACCTTGCGGTGAACGTGACCGGCTGGAGGCTCCTCCCCTACGTTTCCGAGGAGGGCTGGCTGCTGGGGCTCACTCCCGGCGCTGAGCTTGACGGCGCGCCCGTCGCCACGGGCAGGGAGATCAGCTGGGCGGATCCCGTAACCAGCGAAGCGAAGGGCGCCGTCTGCGTGCTCATCGGCGACGTCAACGGCGACGGAGCTATCGACGATACGGACGTCAAGCTCGTCAAGGATCATGCCGCAAAGAAGACGCAGCTTAAGGGCGCGTTCCTGCGCGCCGCGGACGCCGTGGCGGATACCTCGAAGCCCGGCTCGATCGACGTGAACGATATCGACGTGATCACCGCTCAGGCGGAGGGCACGGGCGCCGCGGATCAGTACGCGAAGACCTATCCCTATATGAACGAGCTTGCGGACGCAAGGCGTCTCAATCCCGATGCGCTCGGCTATATCACGCTCGAGGGGACCAATATCTCCTACCCGATCATGTACGGGCAGAACTGGTATTACAACGATCACAACATCAATAAGGCGAGCACGGGACGCGGCAGTATCTATTTCTACTGGTCGAGACCCAACAGGAACATCGTCATAACCGGGCACAATTCAAGGCAGTCCGGCACAATGTTCCATGAGCTGCACAATATCCAGGACAGCGCTTCGAAGCTCGGCGAATACAAGAACAGGGTGTGGTGCATAAACACCTACGGGCAGACCGGGTATTGGGAGGTCTGGGCTATGTACGAGGAGGGCGCGTTCCGCCGCGCGGATGATTCCTCGCAGCTCTTCAACACCTGCTGGCCGTACACCTTCAACGCCATGAACGAGCAGGACAGGCAGGGGTGGCTCGAGTATCAGCTCGGCAAGAACACGCTTGATTTCGACGCGAGCGTCTGCACGAACGACAGGTTCATGACTCTCGTGACCTGCGGCGACAATCATTACGACGCAAAGCTCGGGGCAAGGCTGTACTTCTTCCTGCGCTGGGTGGGCAACGACTGATGATAGATAACGAAAGTATAGAACTCGGCCGCCGAGTGATAATGCGAAAGCCCCATGCCTGCGGATCGAACGAATGGGAGATCGTGAGGACGGGCGCCGATATAAAGATAAAATGCTTGGGCTGCGGCAGGATCGTGATGCTCGACAGGGGCGATTTCCTGAGGGCCGCAAAAAAGATTTCGGAGGATCAAAGTGACAAGGAACGATAAGGACACCCGCAAGGTATGCGAGACGCTGCATGAAAAGGAGCCCGGCTACAGGGCGGCTTCGAATATCGATTTTCTTATCTTCATAGTTGGACTCGTGCTGGTGCTGCTCGCGGTGCGCGCTTTCGTTTTGGAGCCCGTCAAGGTGGACGGTCCCTCCATGATGAACACGCTGCAGAACGGCGAAAGGTGCTTAGTCGAAAAGGTGAGCTATTGGTTTTCAAAGCCCAAAGCGGGGGACGTTGTGATCGTCCATTTCCCCGAGATGGGCAATACCGCGTTCGTTAAAAGGGTCGTAGCCACCGCCGGGCAGACCGTGGAGGTAAGGACCGAAAGGAACGTCGATCCCGAAACGAATATCGTATCGTTCAGCAGTTCCGTTTACGTCGACGGCGTTCAGATCGACGAATCCGCGTACGGCAAGACCATGCTGATAGACAAGGGCTTGACGTATATCCCCGTCAGGTGCGAGGGCGTTGTTAACGGCGTCTATACCGTGCCGGAGGGCTGCGTGTTCGTGATGGGCGATCACCGCACCAACTCGAAGGACTCGAGAGACGTCGGCGCGATACCGCTCTATGACGTGATCGGCAGGGTGCACGGCGTTATGTATCCGTTCAAAAACGCAAGGGGGATCCGCTGACGGATGGAGGAATACACGGTCAGAAGCACATATACGAGGGCGGAATCCGCGGCAAGAAGGGCTGCGGATATCGCCGTCATACTTCTTTTGTGCTTTTTCCTTGTTTTCATACTGTTCAAGGTGATACTCGTTCCCGTTGAGGTGAACGACGAGAACGTTGCGGAGCTCAATACGGGCGAGCTCCTGCTCGTTGACAGAGTCTCCCGCTTCATCGCAGATTATTCCGTGGGCGATATCGTCCGCGCGGATCTGGGCTCGGGCTATGCCTTTTACCGCGTAGCGGCAAAGGGCGGCTCGCTTTATCAGGTCAGGAACGGCAAAGCGTATCTTGACGGCGAGCTTATCGACGAAAGCGCATACGGCGGCGAATGGTCCGAATATGCCGAGCTCGACTGCTCCGTTCCGGAGGATTCGGTACTGCTTCTGCCGGATAAACGCCCCGCGGTCTCCGCGCTGGACCGTTATCTTATCCCCTACGGCAGGATCTACGGCGAAACGCGTCTGCGCGTCGCGCCGCTGACAAGGCTCTCGTTATTCATGTGAGCTCGCTTCGGCATGCGGAGTTTTTTCCGCGCCGGGGCTTTTTGTTTAAGGAGGAAAACATGGCAGGTCTATACCCGCTGCTAATGGGTACGCTTTCCGTTCTTTACATTTCGGCGTTCGCCGTTTCGGGCTTTTTTATTTCAAGGCTCGTTTTTCCGAAGGACAGGTTCGCAAAGCAGCTGCTCTTCGGTATGACTGCCGGGCTCGTCATGCTCCTCTGGCTGCCTGCGCTTTTCGCGTTCATTATGGATTTCACGCTTGCCGCGCAGCTTATATCGCTTGCCGCGGCGCTCGCGGCGGGCGTCCTATGCCTTGTTCTCGGAAGAAAACGGGCGAGAACGGGCGGCTTTGATAAAAAGAAGGATATCTGGCTCATACTGACCGCGCTCCCGCTCGTGATCGTCGGGCTCCTTCTTATGAATAATCATTTTATCAGGACGGCGTCCGACGGGTCGCTCCACGTCGGTCAGTGCACCTACGGCGATCTTTGCATGCACCTCGGCTTTATCACGAGCATCTCCGTGCAGAAATCGTTCCCGCCGATGTACTCCATACTGCCGGATACGCTTCTCGGCTACCCTTTCCTCTGCGACAGCGTCAGCTCCACATTCTATACTCTCGGAGCATCCCTGCGCTTTGCGGCGCTGCTTCCCGCGCTCTACGCCTATATTATGGTCGTACTCGGCGTGTATCTTTTCTTTGAGGACTGGTTCGGGCGTTCGTCGTCGGCGTGTCTCGCAACGGCGTTCTTCTTTATCGGAGGCGGCTTCGGCTTTGCCTATTTCTTCGACAACGCGAAGACCTATGCTTCTCTCACGACGCCCGAAGCATGGGAGAACTGGCTCAGCGAGGTTTACGGGGTAAATGCGAATATCAACTATGCTTCCGCGCTCGACATGGGCAGGAGGCTTCTTGACGGCTGGTACAAAACGCCGACCAATTACGTCGATCTGGGTCTGCGCTGGGTGAATACCATCGCCGATATGCTCATCCCCCAAAGGGCTACCCTCTTCGGCTGGGCGCTGCTGTTCCCGGCGCTCCAGATGCTCCGGCGCGCCGCGTTCGACCGGGAGAAAAGGCTCTTCATCTGTCTCGGCGTGCTCGCGGGAGCTATGCCGCTCGTGCATACTCACAGCTTCTTCGCGCTCGGCATCATCAGCGCCGCGCTTATATGGATATTGTTCATAAAGCAGATCTGTATGCCGAGCTGCGGCATAAAGGATAAGGGAGGCTGGCGGAACCTCGCATGGTTCCTGCTGTTCGGCGCGGTAACGATGCTGTTCGCCTCTCCGCAGCTCTTCCTTTTCACGTTCAAGCAGAGCAGCGCGGGCGGGTTCGTGAAGTTCCATCTTAACTGGTGCAACGAATCGGATTCCTGGCTTTGGTTCTACATAAAGAACATGGGCCTGATATTCATACTCATGCTGCCCGCGTTCCTCGCCGCGAAGAAGGAACACAAGCTGTTCTTCGCTTCGGTGCTCCCGATCTGGCTGATCTGCGAATTCGTCGTGTTCCAGCCGAATAATTACGATAACAACAAGCTCCTCTTCGTATGGTTCGCCTTCACCTGCGGCTTGACCGCCGACCTTATAATAAGGGCATGGGCAAGGCTCCGCCGCGCGGACGCCGTGCAGGAGGAGATCGGGCAGGAAAATAAAAAAGCCCCCCTCGGAAGGCGGCTTGCCTGCGATCTCGTGCTTGCCGTTATAATAGCGGCGGCGACGCTCTCCGGCGTTATGACCATAGCGCGCGAATACGTCTCGGGCGATCATTGGGAGCTTGAGGGACTCAAGCCGGTCTATAAAGAGACGGGCTACCAGACCGTCTCGCCGGAGCTTGTCGAAGCGGCTGACTGGATAAAACAGAACACCGCGCCAGACGATATAATACTCACCGCGACGAACCACAACAACGCGGTCGCGATGCTGACCGGGCGCAGCATTGTCTGCGGCTCGCCCGTGTTCCTCTTCTTTCACGGCGTTGATTTCACCGAAAGATATTACCGTGTACAGCAGATGTATGAGGATCCGTACTCCTGCTTTGACGACTGCGCGAAGGAGTACGGCGTCGACTACGTGCTGATAAGCGTCTGGGAGATGGGAAGCTACAATATCGATTACAACTTCTTCAATCAAATGGAGACGGTTTGGTCGAACGGCGCCGCCCGGATATTAAAGGTGAACTGAAGCGACGAAAAAACAAGAACGGGGAAGGGTGTATCCGCATAAGGAGAATCAGGTTTTCAGCCGAGAAAACGAATTGGGAAATAAAAAACCGGGGATGGAGATCCATCCTCGGTTTCTTATTGTTTTTGCCGGCTGCCTGAGATCACAGCAGCGTCGTATAGCTTTGGTCGAATTTCACGCTTCCGTTCTCCACCCAAAGGCGTATCGCGGTGTCGCCCGCGGAACCGTAAAGGACTATGGTATCCCGCTCGGGATCGAAAACGAAGCGGGGCATGGTGGTGGTCAGTATCAGGCGGTCCTCCGTGCCGTTTATCGAAAGCGTTTCGCTGTCGAAAACGATCTCCTCGTTATTCCCGTCGCCGTCCATATCAAGGCGCACGGTGCGCTTTGCGCCGTCGACCGCCGAATACAAAAGCGGATCGTGAAGCATCACGTCGAGCCCGCCGCGTATAAGGTCCTCGACTGGCGCCGGGGTAACGAGCCCCTCCGCGGAGCCCTTACGGGCTATGGCGTAAAGACGGCAGAAGAGGTTGCCTTCCTTATCGGGATGGAATACGAAGAAACCTTCCTTCCCGGGGGTCTCCGAAATTAAGAAAATGTTTTTCCCGTCGAGCGAAGCAAGGCTCACCTTCGTGCCTATATCGAGGAACGCCTCGCCGTCAACCGTGAGCGCGGGACCTCCGTCAACGTCCGAAACGGCGATCTCCTCGGGATCTCCGTCGCCGTCAAGGTCGACGCTCTCCGCCTTGAAGGAGAGCCCGGTCGGCTCGCCGCCGTTAAGCGGATAAACCAGCCCGGAAAGGATCCTTCCCTCAAGCGTATCGGGCGCGGGGGTCGGCGTCGGCAAAAGCTCGTCGGTGCCCTCCGGCGCAGGCGACAGGGTGGGCAAGCCGATATCTATTATCGCATCCGGCTCGTCCCCCGAGGGCTTTTTCCCGCAGCCGGCGGCAAAAAGCATCGCCGCCGCCATAAGAACGGGCAATATCCTTTTTATTGAAGCGCCTGTCACTATACTGCCTCCGTTGGTATCGTTGGGCTTATTATAACAGATACTGTGCGAAAAAGCTATTGTGCGCGAAGAAATAAAATGATATAATGAATATTGATCCTTTGAATCGGGGGGGGTGAGCGCTTGTACTCGGCTGCGGGTTTTGTTTTCGACGCCGAAGGCTGCGGGGACGTTTTTCTCGATCGTGCGGAAAAATACCGCGTGACCGGGCGCATCCCCGATTTTACCGTCAGGGTAACGGATGAAGAGGCTGCGGAATGTATGCTCCACACCGGGCTCAAGGACGCGGAAGCGAGGTATCTTGCCTCGGGCACGAAGTTTTATTTCGAGCTCATCAAGAGGGGCGGTATGATGCTTCATTCCTCCGCCGCGGCGCTCGACGGCAGGGCGTATCTCTTCTCCGGCGATTCCGGCGCGGGAAAGTCCACCCATACCGGGCTCTGGCTCAAATGCTTCGAGGGGGCTTATATCCTTAACGACGATAAGCCCGCGCTCACACGGAGCGAAAACGGCTTCCTCGCCTCCGGCACCCCATGGAGCGGGAAGTACGATCTGAACAGGGATGAGACCCTGCCCGTTCAGGCGATAGCGTTTATCGAGCAGGCGGGGGATAATTCGATCGAAAGGCTCTCTGCGAAGGAGGCGGCTGTCAGGATAATACCCCAGACCGTCCGAAGGATCAGCAGGGAGCGCATGACGGAGCTTCTCGAAACGGTGGACAGGCTCGTATCGACGGTCCCCGTATTCGTTTTAAGATGCAGACCGGACGAGGAAGCCGCCCGTCTTGCATACAGCGTAATGAAAACTTGTTAGGAGAAAACACGATGAAGATAAAAGAGGGCTTTGTTTTAAGACAGGTCGCCGACGCGACGATAGTCGTCCCCGCGGGGAAGACTTCGCTCGACTTCAACGGCATGATAACCCTTAACGATACCGCGGCGTTCCTTTGGAAGCTCCTTGAGGAGGACAGGGACGAGGCTTCGCTCGTAAAGGCGATGCTCGCGGAATATGACGTGGACGAGGATACCGCCCGCGCAGGCATAGAAAGGTTTGTAAAGAAGCTCTCCGCCGAGGGGCTGCTCGTTTAACGGGCCGGCTTTATGGCAGAGCAGCGAAAGGTAAGCGCGTCCCTTTCCGATATGGAGGGGCTGATCCGCTCCCGTCTTGAAGAAGGCGGCACGGTGAGCTTTACTCCAAAAGGGGGGAGCATGCTGCCGATGCTCCGCGCAAACGGCGACAGCGTCACCCTCGGATATCCGCCGGAGCAAATAAAGCGCGGGACGGTCGCGCTCTTCGTTTCGGGCGCGGACGATGAAAAAAAGTACGTCCTGCACCGGCTCGTTTCGGTCGATCGGCGCAGGGATAAATACGTGTTTTGCGGCGATAAGCGCACCGAATGCGATCCGCCCGTCAAAAGGGAGGCCGTGATCGGCGTCGTGACCGGCTTCGTCAGCCGCGGCAGGGCGTCCGATATGAAGGAGCCAGGGTATAAGCTCTACTCGGCATGGATGGTCGCGACGAGGCATATCCGCCCCGTATCGTTCAAGCTCCAGAGCGCGGCATGGCGCGTGTGGCGAAAGCTGTTCAGAAGATGAATCAAATCGGTTTTTTGACCGGGAAAGTGTATTCGATATGATCATTATAGGCATCTGCGGCGCCTCGGGCAGCGGGAAATCCACCCTTGCGAAGGAGATAAAGAATTCGCTCGACTGCGATACCGTCATAATCGGGCAGGACTGCTATTATAAGGATCAGAGCTATAAACCGTTTGCCGAAAGGGTGACGACCGATTACGACGATCCCGAGATATTCGATTACGACGAGCTGATAAAGGACATGAACCTCCTCGCAGCCGGGAAGCCCATCACGAAGAAGGGCTATGATTACGCCAACCACGTCCGCGCGGACAGTACGGAGCTCATTGAACCGCCGGACGTCGTTATACTCGAGGGCATCCACGTCTTTTATAATAAGGAACTGATGGACAGAATGAGCCTTAAGGTCTATATGCACGTCGATCCCGATATGTGCCTTTTGAGAAGGATGCTGCGCGACACGCAGGAAAGGGGCAGGGAGATAAATGGCGTGGCGGAACAGTACGTTGCGACCGTAAAACCCTGGTATGACGAAGTCGTTTCCAAATATATCCGCTGTGCGGATTTCGCCGTAATGCACGGCGGGCATAACAAGCGCGCGATAGACGCGATAAGCGCCTATATAACGGTCGAGCTTTGGGCGGACAAGCGTCTCCGCGGGAACGAATGACGCATAATTGCCGTATGGCGAACGGCGCGGCGGTATAAACTAACCGCACGTTCGCTTTTCAAACGGAGGTGAGCCGTGAAAACACTGCTTAAAGGAGAAAAGAGAAGGATCGCGATAGCCGCTGCGCTGATCGTCGTGCTCGGAATCGTGCTCTATGAGATATTGGAGCACTTCGGTCCGGTGCGCAGCGCGGTGTCGACTTTTGCCAAAGTCGTCGCGCCTATCCTCTACGGTCTCTGCCTGGCGTTCGTGCTGAACCTCCCCATGAGCTTCTTCGAGGACCGAGTTTTCAAAAAACTCAAGGCAAAAAAACCCGGGCTCACAAGGGCGATCTGCGTCATTATAACGTACGTGCTCGTGCTCGGTGTGGTCGCCCTCGTTTCGGCGCTCGTCGTGCCGAAGGTCGTGGCAAGCATAGTCACCCTCGTTTCGAATCTTGACGTCTATATCTCGTTCATTGTCGAGCACGTCAACAAGTGGACGGAGGAGCTCAATCTTAGCCCCGAGGCGTACAGCATAATCGACAAGGTGCTCGCTAACCTCATGCAGCGGATAAACGATTTTGCGGTCAACTTCCTCCCCAAGATCCCGCGCCTGACGATGGGCATAATCGGCGTGCTTTACAGCGTGCTCGTAACGATGGTCATCAGCGTGCATACGCTCATCCGCAAGGAAAAGATAAAGCGCTTCGTGGAGAAGACCGCCGCTGCGATAATCCCGACGGAGCATTTCAAGGGCTTCATGAATTACGTGAGCTACGCGAACACCACCTTCAAGCGCTACATCACGGGCCAGCTCACAAGCTGTATTATAATCGGCGTGCTGTGCTATATCGGGATGAGGATATTCCGGATGCCCTATCCGGAGCTCATATCGGTGTTCATCTGCCTCGCGGCGCTTATCCCGATAATCGGTCCGTGGGCGAGCACCGTGCCCTCCGCGCTGATAATACTGATGACAAGGCAGGATAACCCCTGGCTCGCGCTGTGGTTCGTGCTGATGATAATCGGCATCCAGGCGATCGACGACAATCTCGTCTATCCGCGCATCGTCGGCGACGCGGTCGGCATCCCCGGCATGCTCGTGCTTGCGGCGATAGTCGTCGCAGGCGGACTGTTCGGAGTGGGCGGACTGCTCGTCGCGGTCCCCACCGCCGCCGTCATCTACCGCATCTTCGGCGATTGGGTGAAGAAGAGGAACCTGGAAAAGCAAGCGGAGAAAGAGAAGAAGGAACGCATGGGAGCTGCGGCAAGACCCGCGGAATGAAAGGAATAAAAAAACGGCAGTTAGCAAACTGCCGTTTTCTTTTTCAGAAAGGAAGAAAACCAACTTTGCATTGAGGGGGGCGACTAATTCCCCTCAAGCTCGGAGACGTCCTCGCATTTGCCTCCGTCGCTTATATAACGCACGAGCATACCAAAAGGTTCCATAATTTGTTAAATATTTTTTAACATTTTTAGCCGCCAGAGGAAAACCCATTTGAAACAAGGTATTTTTTTGGGTTGACATAACGCGAAATTAGAGGTAAAATATGTTTACATTCTTTGGTTAGGAGGAATAATAGTATGGAATCTTCAAAAGGTAAGTCTATTGCGACCCTGATCCTGGGTATTGCAAGTATCGTTCTTAGCTGGGGCTATGGTATTCCCGGTATCATCGCCGGTATCATCGGTCTCGTTCTCGGCAACAAGGCGCTGCCCCTTGCAGAGGCGAATGGCGAGCCCACCAAGATGGCTAAGATCGGTCGCACCCTCTCCATCGTAGGTCTCATCCTCGGTATCGTCCTGTTTGTCGTATACCTCGGCTGCACGATCTGCACTGTATGTCTCGGCACCGGTTCCGAGGCTCTCAGCAACCTCAACAATTGATCTTAACAAAAAGGCAGACATGGGGGATGCCCCGTGTCTGCTTTTTTAAGCGGTAAAACGTAATGTTACCCAGCATCCACATACTCAATAAGGACGTTTCGACGTACGGGCTCATGGCGGGGATCGGCGCGATCCTGGTCGTTTTCCTCATCCCCGCGATCGGCAAAAAGCGCGGCGCGGATTATATGCGCACGCAGATGATGCTCCTGTTCGCCGGGCTCGGCGCGCTGATCGGCGGACACATTCTTTACGCATTCACCAGAGCAAAGGATCTCATACTCCTCATAAAGGAGCTCGGCTCGATCGGTTCTTTTAAGGAGCTCGTTTCGCGGCTCTCGTTCATATTCGGCGGCGCGGTGTTCTACGGCGGGCTGATTTGCGCTTTGATCGCCGGTGCGATCTACCTTGCCGTCAAGGTCAAAAAGGATAAATCGGTCTATTACGATCTCGGCGCAGTTGCGATACCGCTCTTCCACGGCTTCGGCAGGATCGGCTGCTTCCTCGGCGGCTGCTGCTACGGCGTGGAGTCGAAATTCGGCTTCGTCTATCATAATTCCATTGCGGAGGGCGCGAACGGCGTTTCGCGCTTCCCGGTGCAGCTCGTGGAAGCGGGGCTCAATTTCGCGCTGTTCTTCGTGCTCTTCGCGCTGTTCAGAAAGAAAAAGCTCGAGGGGAAGCTCCTCGGACTCTACTTTGTGACATACCCCGTTTACCGCTTCATACTCGAGTTCTTCCGCGGCGACGCATACCGCGGCTTCGTGGGTCCTTTATCCACAAGCCAGTTCATTTCGATATTCCTCTTCGCGCTCGGCATAGTGCTGCTCGCCCTGCCGAGGAAGAAGGCGGCGGAGTAAAACCGCGTACAAGACAGGATCCGGATCAGCTCTCTGAAAGAGGGGCTGTTTTTTTCAGCGGCTTATTGCCTTTTTGCTCAAAATGGAATATAATTAAAAGTTGAGTAAGACTTTTTTCGGAGGCTCAAATGGATCGCAAACTCGAAAACGTAAAAAAGATACATCTTATCGGCGTCGGCGGCTGCTCGATGAACGGGCTGGCGCAGATACTTCGCGCAAGGGGATACGAGGTCGGCGGGAGCGACCGCTCCGTTTCGCCATTTACTGAAAGGCTCGTTGAGCTCGGCATACCCGTGACCATAGGGCAGAAGGCGGAGAACGTCGACGGGAGCGACCTCGTCATCTATTCCGCCGCGATAAAGCCCGACAATCCCGAGAGGGTCAGGGCAAGGGAGCTCGGCATACCCGAGATGGAGCGTTCCGTCGCGCTCGGCTGGCTGAGTGAGAATTACAGGAACGTCGTCGGCATCGCCGGCTGCCACGGCAAGACCACGATAACCTCCATGCTCGCCCTTATCGCCGAGAAGGGCGGTCTCGACGCGACCGTCCACGTGGGCGGCTTCGTCGAATTTTTGAAGGGCGGCACTCGGCTCGGCTCTCACGATCTGTTCATTACCGAGGCGTGCGAGTACGTGGAGAGCTTCCTTACGCTTCGTCCCACCGTCGCGCTGATCAACAACATCGACGACGATCATCTCGATTATTTCAAGGATATCGACCATATCACCGACGCATTCCGCAAGTTCGTCGCGCTCATCCCGGAGGGCGGCATGTTCATCGGCTGCACGGACGACGAAAGGGTTCGCGGGCTGCTTGAGGAGTACAGGGGAAGGGTCGCGGAGCTGACCTACGGTCTCGATACCGCGTTCGGGCCCGATTATTATCCCGAAAACGCCGTGTATGATGAGTTCGGCTGTCCCTCCTACGACCTCATGTTCCGGGGCGAAAGGGTCGGCAGAGTCGCGCTTCACGTGCCCGGGCGGCATAATATGCTCAATTCCGTTGCGGCGATGGCGGTCGCGCTCTCGCACGGCACGGACTTTGACACGGCGGCGGATGCGCTCTCCCATTTCGAGAATACCCGCCGCAGGTTCGAGTATTACGGCGAAAGGAACGGCGTAAGGGTGTTCCACGATTACGCGCACCATCCCGCGGAGATAAGGGCGGCGGTCGATTCGGCGCTCCGCACACCGCATAAGGACGTTTACTGCGTGTTCCAATGCAACAGCTACACGAGGGCGAAGACCCTCTTCTGCGGGCATCAGGGCGACTGCTTCAAGGGCGTCAAAAAGGTGCTCGTGCCCGATATCTATCCCGGACGCGAGAAGGACGACGGCACAGTCCACGCGCGCGATATGGTCAAAGCCATAAACGAGGCGACCGGTAACGCCCTGTACGTGCCGACTTTTGAGGAGATATCCGATTGGCTGCTTGAAAACGCGTCCGCGGGCGATATAGTCGTCACGCTCGGCAGCGGCGACGTCTATATCCAGACGAAGAAACTCTTGTAAAGGACGGAAAACGGATGAAAAAGACATGGGTCAAGATACTCGCTGCGGCACTTGCGGCGGCTTTGATCGCCGCTGCCGTCGCGATAGTGTTCGACATAAAGGGGTCGAAACGCCCTGAAGCAAAGGAATACGCGCATAATATCAATTATTTCTATGCCGACGAGGAGGGCGTGACGCGCTTCCTCGTGGATTCCGAAATGCTTGAGGACAGGATCCCGGGGCACGTGGATTCCTTCATATCCTGCGACGGCACGGTGGGCATAGTCCGCGCCGGCACGGGGCTTTTCCGAGTCGACAGGGAAGGCGTCGTGAAGATCTACCCCGCCGGAGTATTAAGGGCGCTCCTTTCGCTCGACGGGCAGAAGATAGTCTTCACCACCGCGACGGAGGTGCATATATACGATCATGCGGACGGGCAGCTCGAGGATATCAAGCCCGAAGCCGCCGCT
Organism: Christensenella sp. UBA3857; assembly: GCA_002392505.1. GTDB lineage: Bacteria > Bacillota > Clostridia > Christensenellales > CAG-138 > UBA3857. The sequence goes on from DGHD01000045.1 coordinate 24,309, forward strand.
TCGATCGAGTCGATCGTGATCTCGCCGGACGGCAGGACGGTCGGCTATTCCGTTAAGAACGCGGCGGGGGATCACACCGCCTTCGCGCATACCGCGGGCGAAAGCCGCGTATTGGGCGAAAACGCTTACATAACGGCGATAGGCGACGACGCGGGATTCTGGTATTACGTCGAGCCGGATTCGGTCGCTCTCTGCTATGCAAAGGGTAAAAAGGTCAAAAGGATCGGCGAAGGAGTTTCGGGCCAGCTTGAGTTCAACCGCGACCTTACCGAGGTCACCTTCGATATGAACGGCACCACGTATTACAGCGTCAAGGGCTCTTCGGCAAAGCCGATAGTCAAGGACGAGTCCGTGTTTGCGGCAATAGCGGCGTGCGAGTCCATGCAGGGCGGCGAAAGCTGCCGCAGCGCCGTAAAGGATTGCTCGAGCGTTTTCGGCGGCGTGTATTACAGCTTCAAGACCTCGTCTTCAGATCCGAACGCGCGCAAGATCTACAGCCTCTGGTACGTCGATTCCAACAGGCGCGCGGCGCTGCTTGCGAACGGCGCGTACGGCTTCTCGTTAACGAAGGACGGCGGAAGGCTCTCCGTGCTTATGGCGGATAACGTGCTCTATATGATGCAGGCGAACGATCCCAAGACGGCGCAAACCGTAAGCAAAAACGTCTACAGCTACAATATGTCAAGGGACGGCGGACGGTTCTACTGCTTGGGCTACGACCTCGGGCTCTATTATATCGAGGGCAGCGCTCCCGCGGTGCAGCTTGCGAAAAACACGGTCTATACCGTGCTCGCAGGGGAGGATAAATGCCTTTTCCTCGCGGACTACGATTCCACGGGCAAGCTGATCTATGCCGACGGCGATCGTCCCCTTAAAGGCGTTTCGGACGGCGTCTCCCACGTGGAGGCGATGCCCGCCGCATATCTGTATTACACCGATCTTTACACCGATACGTTCGGCAACAAGGTTTATGACGTTTACGTTTCCGCAAACGGCGTCGATTACGAGCTTGCGCTGAAGGGCGCGCTGATGACCTCCGGAGAGGAATGATCATATGAGAAACGCAAAAAAGGCTTTCATTTGTTTGCTGGCGGCGCTGACGCTTTTCTCGTTGGCTTCATGCAGCAGCGGCGTTGAAACGGGACCCAAGCTCGATTCCAACATCGCGAGGGTCTATTCCGCGGAAACCGGCAGGTCCCGCTTCGTGCTTAACGGCGCGCTCCTGGACGGCGAAGCGGAGGGCGTGGCGCAGATCGACATCTCCGCAGACGGCAAAGCCTGCCTTGCATGGGTAAGGTCGAGCGTTTATTACGTTTCCGAAGCAGGTACGGTACCCTTCGGCATCGGCGTCACGGACGCCGAGATATCCTTTGACGGCAGTACCGCGTTCTTCCTCCAGGACGGAGCGCTGAAGGTCTATTCCGCAGCGGACGACAGCGTCAGAACGGTCGAAGAGGGGCTCGATTCCCTTGTGCAGCTCGCCGTTTCCCCCTCGAGCAAATGCGCGGCATTCACCGCCTCCTATCCCGGAGACGGCTTCGGATACAGTTCAAAGCTCTATAAGGACGGCAGTCTGACCCCTGTTCTGGAGGATAAGACAGCGATCGTGATCGCCGTTTCCGACGACGCGGATATCATTTATTATTTTGACACGGATTCAGGCGCGTTCACCGTGAGGAAGGGCGGGGAGGACAGGGTCATCTCCACCGAGTGCGACTCGCTTTCAAGCTATAATTTCACCCGCGATCTCAGCGAGGTCGTCTATATCACCGGCGACAAGATCAACCGCCTTTTCCGCCTCAGCGACGGCTTTGACACAGAGCTCGGCAAGGGCTTCGGCTTCCCGCTCAAGACCGACGTTTACAGCAGGAGCATAATCACGCTCTACGCCTATATAAACGACGTCGATTCGTTCACCAACGGGCTCTGGCTTTTGAGGACGAAGACGGACAGCGGGTATCTGTACGATATAGTCCGCATAGACAAGGACGGCGGCGCGTCGGAGATCGTCGGCGACGCCGAATCGTACAAGGTCTCGCACGACGGGCAGCACGTGCTCTGGAGCGCGGACGGCGCCCTTTACCTGAACGGCGTGGGGAATAAGGCGTCAAAGATCGCCGGCATCGCCGCCGACTACGAGTTCTCTTCGGACGGTTCGCATTTCTGGTATCTGGATGAACTGGGCGATCTGTATTGCGCAAAGACGGGCAAAAAACCGCGCCTTACGGACAGCGGCGTCAGGGAAATGGCAGTCATAGGCAAATACTGCATTTATATCAGCCGCAACGGGGACGGGCTTTACCGTTCCTCGGGCATCGGATATGAGAAATTGTGGGATAACGCCGCGTATATCGATACGCGCTGCGGACAGCTGCTTATCTATTCCGACAAGCACGAGACGGATCTTGGCACGGAATACACGCTCACCGTCACTCCCGACGGAGAGGATTTCGATACGAGGTTCGAAGGAGTAATGCCGTAATAATTTGGATCAAAAAAGCCGTTTTGAGTTTTCTCAAAACGGCTTTTTTATCGGTTGTCGGCTATTTTCCGCCTGTCTTTTTTTCGGGCAGCTGGGCGATGAGCACGGCGGCAAAAAGAAGCGCGCAGCCCGCGTATTCACGGGCGCTCATCCTTTGATGGAGAATTATCGCGCTCGCGATAACGGAGAACACCGCCTCGAGGCTGAAAAGTATCGATACGACCGTGGGGTCGCCGTCCCGCTGGGCGATTATCTGCAGAAGGTACGCCACCCCGCAGGAGAAAATCGCAACGTACAGTATCGGCAGGGCGTGCGCGAGGATCGGAGCGGTCTCGGGCTTCTCGAAGACCAGCATGCCGACCGCCGACAGGATCGCCGCGGTGAGGAACTCTGCGATGCAGAAAAGGATCGGGTCAAGCTCCCCGGCAAAACGGTCGATAAGCAGTATCTGTACGGTGAACGCGGCGGCGCAGAGGAGCGTCAGAAGGTCTCCCGGGGCGAATTTGAAGCTCCCGTGGAGGCAGAGAAGGTACAGCCCCGCGACGGCGAGCGCAACTGCGAACCAGAATATCGGACGGATCCTCCTTTTGAGGAGCAGTCCGCCGATCGGCACGAGCACCACGTAAAGCGCGGTGATGAAGCCGGATTTGCCCGCCTCGGTGCCCCAGTGCATGCCCGCCTGCTGAAGGTTCGAGGCGACGCACAGCGCCGCGCCGCAGAGCGCCCCGGCGAGGATGAGCTTCTTTACGGACGGTCTTTCCTCCGCGGAGGGGGCTTTTTTCTTTTTGAAGAGCCCTATCACGAGCTTTACGGCGGCAAGAAAAAGCACCGCGATAAAAAAGCGTATCGCGTTGAACGCCATGGGCGGCACGTCCTCGGCGCAGACGTCCTGCGCAACGAACGCCGTGCCCCATATAAGCGCCGTAAATACCGGCAGCAGAGTCGATCTCAAGCCATGCTTCTTCATATGATGAATTATACATTGTTCGGCTCCGATCCGCAATATTCTCCAAACTATTTTTTACGCCCATTTTACTTGCAATCGTCCGGCTCGGATGGTATAATGTTAAACAGCAAAACGGGCGCGTTCGCCGCCCGAATCATCGGAAGGAACTTGTATTAAATGCCTACGATAATTGAGCGTATCGCAGCCGCCGAGGCTGACGCCGAAGCGCTGCGCAGGAACGCGCAGGAGACCGCAAGGAACGCCCTTGCCGCCGCGGAGGATGAAGCCGCCGCTTCCCTCAAGATCGCGCGGGAGGAGGCCAAGGCGGGGCTCGCCCTTGCCGCCGCCATGGCGGAGAAGGAAGCCTCCGGCGAAGCCGAGAGGCTGCTTGTGAAGAGCGCGGAGGAGGCGGAAGCCCTCATCACCGGCGCGTCTGCCAGGCTTCCCGAGGCGGAGGAAGCGATCGTAAACTATATTCTAAAGGAATTCTGATCGGGAGAAAACGCGATGATCGTACCTATGAAGCACATATCGCTGTTCGGTCTCAAGACGGACGAACGGCGCGTGATGAAAGCGCTTCAGAATAACGGGGTAGTTCAGATAGAGCGCTCGGAGGCTGAAGGCCCCGCCTCTTTAGGCGAGGCTTCGGGTCTTTTCAGGTCCGGCTGCGAGAGCGAGCTTGCCGAAAAAAACAATACCGTTCAGCGTATCAAGGCGGCTTTAAGTCGCCTTAATCCGTATCTTAAAAAGCCCGGTCTGCTTGAAGCGCCGCCCGAGTGCTCGGAGGATGAGCTGATCGGGTCCGTGCCCGGCGCGATCGTGATAGCCGAGGAGCTTGAAGGGCTCCAGAAGGAGCTCAATCAGGTCAAGAACGACAAGGAGAAGACCGCCGCGGCGCTGAAGGCGCTTCGTCCGTTCAAGGGCGTTTCTATCCCCCTCGACGAGATCCGTCCCACAAAAACGGCGGGCTTTGTGCTGGGGCTCATAAAGCCCGAAAAGCTCGGCGCGCTTGATGAAGCGGGCGTGGTTTACGAGGCGTATCCCACCGAGGGGCAGAAGACGCCGATACTCGCCGCGATACCGAACGCCTCGCGGGAGGAGACTCTTGCGAGCCTCCATTCAGCCGGCTTTTCGGAGGCTTCGCTCCCCGAATACGAGGGGCTCGCGGCGGATAATTACGCTCTGCTCGAGAGCGAGGCGGCTTCGCTCGAACTGAAAAACGAAGAGCTTTCAAAGGCGATCGCGGCGCTCGGAGAAAAGGCGGAGGAGCTCAAAAAAGGTCTTGACGGCGCGCTTATCGAGCAGAACCGCGCGCAGGCGAGATGCGAGCTTTTCGCCACGAGGGAGACCTTCCTGCTTAACGGCTGGGTCCGCTCGGATGAGGCGGATAAGCTTGAAGCGATCGTTAACGAGAACGCGGGAGTCCATTATCTTGAGATCCGCGATCCTTATGACGAAGAGCAGCCGCCCACGTACTGCAAGAACAGCAAGTTCTTCGCTCCGTTCGAGTTTATTACGAATATGTATTCGCCCCCCGACCCGAGGGGCTTCGATCCCACCGTCGTCATGACGCCGTTCTATCTCCTGTTCTTCGGACTCATGATGGGCGATACGGGCTACGGCCTTGTTATGAGCATCGGCGCAGCGCTCTTCCTGAAGCTCAAGAAGCCGAAGAAGGGCACGGAACAGGTCGCGAAGATACTCTTCTGGGGCGGGCTTTCCACCATGGTATTCGGTCTTTTGGCTGGCACCTGCTTCGGCATGAACTGGTATGACCTCTTCGGCGAGAGCTTCCCCTTCCCGCTGATCGATCCGATGAAGGATCAGATGACCGCGATCATCGCGTACTGCGCGCTCGGCTTCGGGCAGATCATAGTCGGAATGATCGTGTCGATAGTCCTTCATATTAAACGGGGCGACTGGCAGACGGCGCTGTTCGATATCGGCTCCTGGCTGATCATATTCGCCGGAGCGGGGCTCGTGTTCCTGCTCAAGGGGAACCTTCGCTATATCGCCTTCGGGCTCATCGGTGTGGGAGTGATCCTCCTCGTCGGATTCGGCGGCAGGGCAAAGAAGGGCGTCGGCCGCGTGATAGGCGGACTCGGCAAGCTGTATGACATCACCGGCTTCCTCTCCGACGTGCTGAGCTATTCGCGTGTGTTCGCCCTGGGTCTTGCGACCGGCGCTATGGGCAGCGCGTTCAACCTGGTCGCCGGCATCGCGAAGGATATGCTGAAGGGCATTCCCGTGGTCGGCGGAGTCGTAAGCTTCCTCGTCGCGGCGGTGCTCCTCGTTATACTGCACGTGTTCTGCGTGGCGATAAACGCCCTCGGCGCGTTCATACACTGCGCGAGGCTTCAGTTCATCGAATACTATAACCGCTTTTATACTCCGGGCGGCAAGCTTTTCAGCCCCCTCGGTATAGATACAAAATACAATAACGTCAAATAATTTTTCACACCAAAAAGGAGTCTACTATGAAAAAGATCAAGAAGTTTGCAGCCGTCGTAATCATTGCCCTGCTCGCGCTCACCGTGTGCGGCGCCGTATTTGCGGAAGAGGGCGCACCCACCATCGGCGCGGAAGCCCCCAAGGGTCCCTCGGGCTATATCTGGGCTGCGATAGCGGTCTGCGTCGCCATGATACTCCCCGGCATCGGTTCCGCTCTCGGCGTTGGCATGGCAGGCCGCGCAGCGGCGGGCGTGTCTGCGGAGGATCCCGAAAAGGGCGGCAGCTGCCTGATTTTTGAGCTTCTTCCCGCAACGCAGGGTCTTTACGGCTTCGTTATCGCGATGTTCATCGCGGTGTTCAGCGGCATACTGAACGGCAGTGTTATGCAGCTCTCCACGGAGCTCGGACGCAGCTTCTTCTATGCGAGTCTTCCCATCGGCGTCGTCGGTCTCGTTTCTGCCTACTTCCAGTCCCGCGTCTGCT
>DGHD01000033.1:0-7568 GCA_002392505.1 Christensenella sp. UBA3857
TTGCCGGTGATGGCTACGCAGCCGATGGACTCGCCGTAAGTGGTGTTGGGGCAGCCGCCGAATATCGCGCCCGCGAAGGAGCCGATACCGTCGCCCAGGAGCGTGCGGGAGAGGCCGGGATCGGTAAGCAGATCCTTGTCGATGATGGAGGAAAGGTTCTTATGGTCGGCGATATGCTCGGCGAAAACGACGAACGCAACGGGGATATACGCCACGGCGATGGTGCCGACGTAAGCGGCATTGATGTCCTTTACGCCCTTCATAGCCTCTATGAAAGTGAATTTGGGGAGGGATATGAACGTACTGACCGTGACGCCGTCCTTAACGAGAGCCTTGATGGGCGCGAAGTCGATGATGCGGAGAGCAGGGTTTCCGACCGCCCTGCCGATAAGGGTGAAGATCAGCGCGACGATGTAGCCCGCGATGATACCGATGATGAAGGGGATCAGGCGGAGCTGCTTCTTGCCGTAGGTGGAGCAGAGGATAACGGTGAACAGAGTCACGAGCGCGCAGATGAGCGCGATGTAGGGGGATGCGGTGGGCTGCAGCACGTTGTCAACGACGGGGCCGTAATCGCCCTTCATCATGTCGCCGACGGCGTTGCCGGCAAGGGAGAGGCCGATGATGGCGACGGTCGGTCCGATGACGACGGCGGGCATGAGCTTAGCTATCCACTTGACGCCCGCGAACTTGACGATGATCGCGATGACTACATAAACGAGACCCGCGAAGCATGCGCCGACTATAAGACCTAAGAAGCCGAGGCTTGCGGAGGAGACGGCGCCAGCGAATGCCGCCGCCATTGCGCCGAGGAACGCAAAGGAGGAACCGAGGAATACGGGGCTCCTGAACTTGGTGAAGAGCTGGTAGACTATGGTGCCTATGCCCGCGCCGAAGAGCGCGGCGGAAGCGGTCATACCGTGTCCGACGATCGCGGGCACGGCGATGGTCGCCGCCATGATCGCGAGGAGCTGCTGGAAGGCGAATACGATCAGCTGACCGAATTTGGGCCTGTCCTTAACATTGTAGATCAGATTCATTGGGTTTCCTCCTGTTTATTTACGGCAGAGTCGACCTGCCGTTATTTTTCATCTTTCGCAGAGCTTGACGCCGTACGGCTCGCCGTCCGTTTCGGGCACGGTGACGGCGATCAGCTCGTCCCTTGCCGTGGGGATGTTCTTTCCCACGAAATCGGGGCGGATGGGCAGCTCCCTGTGCCCCCTGTCGATAAGCACGGCAAGCTGTATCAGCGCGGGACGCCCGTGCTTGAAGACCGCCTCGATCGCGGCGCGCGCCGTCCTGCCGGTGAATATGACGTCGTCGACGAGTATGCAGCATTTGCCGTTCAGGTCGACGGGGATATGCGTCTCCCCCGCGTCGGGCAGATCGGTCATTTCGGAGAGATCGTCCCTGTACAGCGTAACGTCGATATAGCCGACGGGGACCGAAGCGCCCTCGAACCTTTCGATGTTGGCGGCAATATGTTTGGCGAGGGGAAGCCCGCGGCGGCGTATGCCGAGCAGGACTATTCCCTGCGTGCCGTGATCCCTCTCTATAATCTCATGCGTGATCCTCGCGAGCGACCGCGTGACCTCCGCCTCGGTCATTATTTCGGACTTAAAAATCATTTTTTGCCTCAAAAAAAGCCTGCCGCTGCCGGCAGGGAGACATACCGCATAAACGCCTTCTCGGGCGCGGGCGGACTTATGACCGATCTTGCCGGCATCACTGTGCCGAATTAAAAATCCATTGTGTTTATTCTACCACCATGCGCGAAAATTGTAAATAGCGTTAACGAAAAAGACATAAAAAAAGACAGGAAGCACATGCTTCCTGTCTTGACCGTATTTACCTTAAGAAGCCTATCGTGATGTTGCTCGTTGAGGAATCGGTGCCGAGCACCACGACCATTTGGGTGATCCCGTACAGGTTTACGAGCTCGGAGGGAGCGGGCAGCGAGGCGTCCTTGTACTCGCGCGTGTCGATCATAACGACGCGGGAATAATTCATCGCGAGAAGGGGGACGATCGAGTTGCCGAAGCTGTCCTTTACAACGAGCAGCGTTTCACCGTTGCCGGCTTCGTTCTCGATCACGGTGAGACCGTTGTTATCATAGATATAGGCGGCGTATTTGTTTACGTTGTCCGTCCTGAGCTGTTCATCGTCATAGAGCCCGGTATGCTCCACGGACTTATCGCCGCTGCCTATCGTGACCTTCATTGCCTCCGTCTCGTCGCAGCGCCAGACCTCCAGCGCGTCCGGCTCGGTAAGCCACAGCCCCGCCTTGCGGTAAAAGCTGCCGTAGAACTCATGCCCGGTCACGACGAACTGCGACTCCTTTACGGGGGTTATGCCCAGATCGTTCGCAATGGCGGCATAGCAAAGGTACGCGCCCTTCATAGTCCAATGATGGTCGGTACGGTAGAAGTATTCGCCTGCGTCGTCGCCGTAAAGCGATATGAGATCGGGCACCGACTGACCCTTCTGCGAGACCCTTTCACAGATATGCGCGATGACTTCGGCGTCGTGATACTCAAGATGGAGATCCGGAAGATCCTCCGTAACGACGGCGGCAGACGTGGGCACGTCGACGTAAATGAGATCAAGCCCGTTATCCTCCGCAAAGCGGAGCACTCCGTCGATGTTTTTATCGAGCTGCTCCATATCGGGATGGATCGCTGCGTCGAACAAGCGGCCGTTCTTGCCCAAAACTATGCCCTGATCGGCGTTCCTGCCCGTCAGGCGGAGGTAATAGGCGTTGAGCGCGATAAAGAAGTTCCTTGCGGGGAAATGATCCTCAAGGAAGGAATCGACGTTTTTTGACAGATCGCCCCTTACGGTATCGCTGACGATCGTTGAGAACGATTTGCCAATGATCGGATGATCCTCGAGCTTTCTGAACTCAAGATCGCTCATCTGCCCCGCCTTTTTGGGGAGCACGGCAAACAGCACGAACAGCACGGCTATCGCCGTTACGAACGATACGACGGTGATGATCTGCGGGGTTTTTGCTTTTTTGACTGACTTTTCCAATTTATTTATTCAGCAGGTCGTTGATGAAGGAAGAGGCTGCGGTGTTATCGTTGGAGACCGTTACGAAAACGTACTGCCCCTTGATGAGCTTAACGGCTGTCTCGAGCTTTTCGACCTGCTCGGGACCGTAGTTGGTGTAGTTGGTGATGTACGTGCTGATCAGCCTTTCCACAGATTCGAGCACGAGGGAAGCGGATTCCGCATCCACCGCCTTGATGCATACGACCATCTCGGGCGAGGAGCCGGAGATATAAACGGCGGCTTCCTTTACGCCTTCCTTTTCGGCGACAAGGGACGGCTCGATACCGTAGAGATTGAGTGCGAAATCGCGCTGCTCGATCTTTGCGATGTACTGGTCCTCAAAGGAAACTCCCTTTGCGATAGCGTCCGCTATCTCGTCCACGTTGTATTCCTTTGCCTTGTCCTTGCCCGCGCAGGCGGCAAACGCCGCTGTGAGAGCGAATACCAGCATGATGGAAACGATGTTCCTGAGCTTCTTCATTTGTTTTTTCCTCCGTTGATTCGATTTGTCAGCTTGCTTTCATTACGCTGAGACAGATGTGATCCGCCCATATCCTGTCATACTTGAGGTTCAGGTGGAGACCATCGCTCGAGGCGTCCTCCGGCAGAGCGCCCGCTTCATCGTAAAGCTCCTCCGGAACTTCTATGAACACCACTCCGCGCCTGATGGCAAGCTCCTTCAAAAGACCGTTCATTCTCGTGATGTTCTCATTATTTACGCCGGTCTGATCCGCGTCGTTATACGCCTTCGTTACGGGCGGAAGCGCGACGATGAACACCCTTGCGCCGGGCTGGCGAAGCATTACATCGTCGATCAGATCGGAATACTTTTGGATAAACGCGGTGGTATTGGGCCATGCAAGCTCATTCTGCCCGAGCTGTATGATGACCTTGCCGTAGCTGCCCTGACCGACCTCGTCGATGATGGGGACGGTGCCGGTATCGGTATGATCGGTATAGACGCTGTTGACGTTCAGACCGACCTTGGTGAAGAATTTGCCGTGAGTGATAACGCCGAAGCGATAGAACCCCTCGAAAACGGAGTTGCCGATGAACGCCGCGTCATCGAATACGCTCTGATCCGCGGAGGCGGGATCGTCGGGCGGCTCGGTAGTCCGATCCGTGGGCGCGGGGGTGACGGCGCCGCCGGGATCCGGCGTGAAATCCGGCACCGGAGTGGGCACGGGACGTATCACGGACGAACCGGGATCGGGGGTGAAGATATCGACTGACTGCGATCCCCCGCCGCAGCCGCAGAGAAGCGCCGCTGAGGCCGTTATCGAAACGGCGAGCGCATATATCAAAAACCTTTTCATGGCAGGATTTCCTTTATGATAATTCCGGCAGAAAGAGGCTCTCCCAAGCTCTGCACAGATATAGTTATTATACCAAACTTTATCACACTTATCAACTGCGAAAGTGATTTTTCTTTTGTCGAATCTGTTAACAAAAGTATGACCGCCGCGCCGGTTTTCCGCTTCCATACGGCACGGCGTTTGTGGAAAACTCCGTTAAAACCATGCATTTCAAGCAGTTTTTCTGTGGAAAACCCTGTGGAAACTGTGGATAAAGTGGCGTTTTCGGTACTTGACGACATATAGAACAGCTTTTCGACACAGCCTCCGGGGCATAAAAAAAGGACGGTGAAAAACCGCCCGTTAACGGATCAGCGCCCCGAGTTCCTTTTGCGGAGCTTTTCGAGCGCGTTCATGAATTCCTCCGGCAGGGGGGCTGTGAATACCATCTCCTCCCCCGTCGCGGGGTGCGTCAATCTCAGCTCGCCCGCGTGGAGCGCCTGCCCGACGATCCCGAGGGAGTTCTTCGCATGACCGTAAACCTCGTCCCCGACGATCGGGTGCTTTATGTACGCCATATGCACCCTTATCTGATGGGTACGCCCGGTCTCGAGCTCTACCCGAAGCAGCGTCATATCGCCGAAGCGTTCCAGAACGCGCCAATGCGTTACGGCGCTCCTGCCGTTCGGATCGACCGCCATCTTCTTCCTGTCGGTGCGGTGGCGGGCTATCGGCGCGTCGACCGTGCCGGAGTCCTCCCTGAAATTCCCCTCGCACAGGGCGTAATAAACGCGCGACACGGCGTGTGTCTTAAGCTGATCGGAAAGGAAGACGTGCGCGTTATCGTTCTTTGCGATAACGAGGAGACCGCTCGTCATCCTGTCGATCCGGTGGACGATGCCGGGACGAACCTCCCCGCCAATGCCCGAGAGATCCTTTATATGGTACATTATGGCGTTGACGAGCGTCCCGTCCGGATTGCCGGCGGCGGGATGCACGACCATGCCCTTCGGTTTGTTTATGACGGCGATATCGGCGTCCTGATAGACTATATCGAGGGGGATATCCTGCGGGAGTATGTCCGTTATCTCCGGCATGGGCGGGGTGACCGACACCTCGTCCCCCGCCTTTACCTTCGCCTTCGAGGGCGCCTCCTTCATATTAAGGAGCACGTCGCCGCTGTCGATCATCCTCTGCACCGCGCTGCGCGAAAAAGAGGTCTCGCCGGCGATGAACGCGTCGAGCCTCTGCCCCGCCTTCTCGGGCGGTACGGTCAGTTCGATGGAAAGGAGCTCCTGTTCCAATTATTCCGCCTCCGGGGGTTCGTTAGTTTTTACGGATTTTTTATCCGGGAACAGCGTGTTCATGAATCTGTGCCCGCTCTTTGTAAAGAGGAGTATCACGCCGAGCAGTATCCCGCCGCAGGTAACGAAACAGTCCGCGACGTTGAACACCGGGAAATCAATGAACTCGGTGCAGATAAAGTCCCTTACGTAACCGAGCCAGATACGGTCGATAAGGTTGCCTATCGCCCCGCCTACGACCATTGCCGACGCTATCTGAAGGAGCGGCGTCATGCTCTTGCGGTATTTTATTACTATATAGATCATCAGAGCTGTGACTATCACGGTGAAAACGGTGATAATGATCAGCGCGCTGCCCTCGTTATTGCTGAGGAAGCCCCATGCGACGCCCTTGTTTTCGACCGAATGGAACCTTACAAAACCCTTTATGAAATCGGCGTCAGGTCCGCAAACGGATCGGTCCCCGTAAAAAAGTATCTTTGTCAGCTGATCCGCGCCAACGGCAAACAGGACTATCGCCAAAAGTACAAACAGCATCTTTATTCCGCCTTTCGCTTCTGCTGCGTTTATTTTATCACGGCGGGCATATTGCTTGCAAGTCCCCTTCATGATAAAATAATACCGTGAATACTTTTGACGGGGCTGACGCATGCTTTATGAACGATAATTGGACAACCGAACAGCTTGAAGCGATAGAAAAAGAGGGCGATCTGATCGTTTCCGCCGCCGCCGGCGCGGGCAAGACCTCCGTTTTGACGGAGCGCATTGCGCGGCTCATTGCAAAAGGCACGGACGTTGAACGCCTGCTCGTGGTGACGTTTACCAACGCCGCCGCTGCGGAGATGAAGCAGCGCATAGAGGCCCGGCTTATTAAGCTTGCCGACGATGCCGCGGCTGCGGGTCTTGACGAGCGCGCCGCCAAATTGAAGTCCGCCTCCGCTTCCTGTGCGCGAGCCAACATTTCCACGCTGCACAGCTTCTGCATGAGCGTGCTTCGCCGCAATTACCACGAGGCGGGGCTCGATCCCGCATTCGGCGTGGCGGAGACTCTCGACGCGGAGCTTTTAGCCGCGAAAGCGGTCGACGATGTGCTTGAAGAGCGGTTTGCCGCAAACGAAAAGACGGAGGATCCCGCGCTCAAGGCGCTCGTTTCCGCCGTCAAGACCGACGAAAAGCTCGCCGGACTGATACGCAGTCTTTACGCCTTCGCTATCGCAAGACCCGACCCCGACGCGTGGCTCGACATGGCGGTCTCGATGTACACCGACGATTTTCCGTCCGCCGCGGCGCGCATAGCGGATGGGCTGATAGCCCGATCTCGCGCCGATACGGAGTTCTTTTTCGCCGAGGCGAAGCGCCTTATCGGAGATCTTTCCGCGACTCAGCCGACCGCCGCCGCGGCGCTCGGCTCGGATCGCGACGTAACGATGGGGCTTTTGCTGCAGCCCGATTACGATCACTGGGTATCCGCCGTGAACGGCATAGGCAAGCTCGACGTGCTGCGCTTCAAAAACGGCACGGACGACGCCGAAAAGCAGGAGGCGAAGAACTATCGTGAAGCGTTCAAAGCATTCATAGCGACGCTTAAAAAACGCTTCGCGCATACTCTGGACGAGGAAAGCGCCTACGCAAAGCTTCTCGCTCCGCCCATAAGGCTTTTGAGGGAGCTCGTCGGCGATTTTACAAAAAGGTTTGCCGAGCTCAAGGAAGACGAGGGCGTTATCGATTTCTCAGATATGGAGCAGCTTACGCTGAAGGTGCTGTCCAATCCCGCCGTCGCGGCGGAATACAGGGAGAAATTCCTCTATATTTTCGTTGACGAATACCAGGATATCAACCCCGCGCAGGAGGCTATACTTGAGAGGATATCGAAGGGCAACCGGTTCATGGTCGGCGACGTGAAGCAGAGCATCTA
>DGHD01000033.1:7600-17244 GCA_002392505.1 Christensenella sp. UBA3857
AAGCAGAGCATCTACCGCTTCCGTCAGGCTGAGCCTGCGATATTCCTTGAAAAATACAGGACTTACAAGGAAGGCGAAGGCAGGTCGAGGGTGGACCTGAACGCCAATTTCCGCAGCCGCACCGCCGTGCTCGACGCGGCGAACCTGCTCTTTTCGCAGCTGATGAAGGGCGAAAACGTGGGCGAGATCGATTACAGCGACAACGCCCGGCTCGTTTCGGGCAGGGATCCCGTCCCGGGAGAGGATCACGGCAGCGTGGAGATGGTGCTGATCGATCCGGCTCTCGGTTTGGATGACGCCGACCTGACGCCCGATGACGACGACAGCGAATCCGCCGAACGCACGAACGCGGGGCTCATGGCGGCATATTCCGCCGGGCGCATACTCGACCTTATGGAACACGGCACGGTCAGCGATAAGGATGGCCCGAGAAGATACCGCTGGAGCGATTTCGCGGTGCTGATGCGTTCCGCAAAGGGAGAGGTCTCCGATTGGATGGAGACTTTCTCGAACGCCGGCATCCCCTGCGTCTCCGATCGAGGCGAGGGGTTTTACGCGGCGATCGAGGTGCGTATTTTTACGGATCTGCTCCGCGTGATAGACAACCGCCGCCAGGATATCCCCCTGCTTGCCGTTATGCGCTCGCCGATATTCGGGTTTACCGAGGAGGACCTCATCCATATCCGCGCGGATTATGACGGGGAGGAGTTCCTCGACTGCGTGCTGAACGCCGCCAAGGATCCCGCCGCGCCGTCGTGGAGCATCAAATGCGCCGGCATGCTTGCAAAGATCGACCGCTGGCGCGCGCGGGCGAAGCTCACAGAGCTCGGCACGCTCGTTACCGAGGTGCTCGACGAGACGCGGTTCGAGGTGTACGTTTCCGCACTCTACGGGGGCGAAGCGCGTGAGAGGAATCTTGAGACGCTGCTCTCGCTTGCACAGCGTTTGAGCAGCAGCGGCGGCACGCTTTCCGACTTTATCCGCTTCCTCGACGAGGCGTCGGGCTCCGCAAAGGAGCCGGGACAAGTCCCCTCAAGCGCAGACGCCGTAAGGCTCATGACCGTTCATTCCTCCAAAGGACTTGAATTCCCCGTCGTAATACTTGCAAACATTACCAAGAAATTCTTCCGCGGCTACAGATCGGACGTCGGCATATTCGACGCGGAGCTCGGCATAGGCTTGTGCTCCGTCGCAGGGGACAGGGAGCTGAAATCCATGCTCCAGCGCGCGATCGCCGCCCGTGAAGCGCGGCGCCTGAACGCGGAGGAGATGCGGCTTTTATACGTCGCCCAGACCCGCGCAAAGGAAAAGCTGATCATGCTCGGCGTAAAGAAGGACGCGGAAAAATTCGCCGCGAAATACTCCGCCCGCCTTGACGACGTTCGGATCATGAACGCGGAGTTTTATGCGAATTGGATGCTCGGCGCCTATTTCCCCCAGGGACCCGGGAGCGAGCTCTCGTTCCCCCACGGCGGCGGAATGAAGCTCAATATCATACCCCCCGTTTCAAATGCCGGCGATCGCGGCTCCATGACGGCGGATGCGTTCGGCGAATGGCTGCAGGAGGCGTCGTTCCTCGATACCTCCGCGCTTGACAAGCGGTTCTCCGAACAGTATCCCGCGCTGACCGAGACCCGGCTTCCCTCCAAGCTCTCCGTAACGGGGCTTACCAAGGCCCGGGCGCAGGTGGCGCTCCTGCCCCGCTTTATGGAGGATGAGCGGGAGTTCTCCGCCGCGGAGGCGGGCACTCTCGCCCACAGGCTGCTGCAGCTCGTTTCACTCAAGCCGCATACCGAAGCCTCCGTCAGGGAGGAGCTCAAGCTCTTCACCGCGCGCGGTCAGTTTACCGAAAGGGAGGCGGACGCGATAAACACGGAGCACGTGGTGCGCTTCTTCTCCTCCGAATTGGGCAGGCGGCTCCTCGCCTCGCCGCGCATCGAGAGGGAAAAGGAGTTCGACGTTTACATGGATGCCGACAAGCTGACCGATACCGGCTCGAAAGCGCCCATAATGCTTCAGGGCGTTATAGACTGCTGCTTTATCGAGGACGGCGCTTGGGTGCTCGTCGACCATAAGACGACGCATATAGACAAAACGCATACCGCAAACACCGTCGCGCGGCGCTATGCCCGCCAGCTTGAGCTGTATGCCGACGCGCTCGAAAAGCTGACCGGGCTTCCGGTAAAGGAAAAATACGTGTATCTGCTTTCGGTTGACGAAGCGGTGAAGCTGTAAGGAGATAGGGATCAATGAAGAATCTTAAAATCGATAACACTTCCCATTCCGGCAATTTCATCTTGGTTCTGCTGTTGGTCATAGGTTTGATCTTCGCCGCAGCTAAAATAATCGAATACTTTTCTGAATTAAAGCAGTACAATGAGGGACAGTATGCTCTTATTACGCATAAGTCCTACGGTGAAATGCGCTCCGATACCGGGAGCATAGGCGAGTTCATGATCTATAAAACGCTTCGGAATTACGAGAAAAAAGGCGCAAGATTTCTGTTTAATCTTTACATCCCGGCTTATGGCGGGAAAACGACCGAGATCGACGTCTTAATGATAACCGATTCGGGAATATTCGTTTTTGAAAGCAAGAATTACAGCGGTTGGATATTCGGCAACGAGGTAAATCGTTATTGGACGGTGACGCTGCCCGCAGGCAAAGGAAAGAGCCAAAAAGAGCGGTTCTATAACCCGATAATGCAAAACAGAAACCATATCAAATATCTAAAAGCGCTTACGGGGAATGTTCCGATGTGGTCTGTGATCGCTTTTTCCGAAAGATGCACTCTTAAGAATATCACAGTTTCTTCCCCAGACGTATGGGTGGTAAACCGTCCGGAGATCAAATCGATCGTTCAAGATCGTTTGACTAATGCGCGGCCCGGATCCGTGAAAGTTGACGAAGTGTATTCCCTCCTTTATCCATATACCCAGGTCTCCGAAGAGGAGAAGCAGCAGCATATCATAGATATCGAACACGAACAGCAGACCGACATTCAGGCAAAATAAGCAAACCATTCACAAGTTTTTTCCCACTAAAAAACGGCGGTTCCTTGGAACCGCCGATTGATTATCCGCTTATTATTCGGGTTCGATAAGACCGAGGTTGCCGTCCTTCCTCTTGTAGAGAACGTTGATATCCTCCGTCTCGGCGTTGGTGAACACGAAGAACGAATGCCCCAGAAGCTCCATCTGGAGGATGGCTTCCTCCTCGCTCATGGGCTTGATCGAGAAACGCTTGACCTTGACTACCCTGGGACCCTCGTCCTCATCCTCGGTATAATCGGGCATGGGCTCGTTGAAAGCCTCCGCCTTAAGGTTCTTCTCCAGCTTTGTCCTGTGCCTGATGATCTGACGCTCGAGCTTTGCGATAACGTTATCGATGCTGGCGTACATATCCCCGGTGACTTCCTCTCCGCGGATGATGCCCCCGCTGTAAGGAATGGTGACCTCTACGATATGGCGGTTCTTTTCAAGCGCCATGGTCACCTGTGCTACCGTATCTGCCGGGAAATAACGGTCGAGCTTCGACATTTTCTTCAGTGTAAGCTCCTTCAAATACTCTGACACTTCAATGTTCTTACCTGTGATGGAAATACGCATGACTTATTGCTCCTTTCCTTTGTGCCGAAAGGCACGTTTTCAAGAATAAAGGCAGGACCTTTCTTCATTGTGGATATATTATATCACGTCCTGATGTGTTTGGCAACCCCGCAAGTGTAAAGATATTGTAAAAGCTGTGAACACGTGAGGCAGATCACATGGCGTCGCCGACGTTCTGCATGACCTTGCCGTTGACGACGGCCGTAAGCGTCATCCCCTCGGTATAAAGCTCGGCGGGGAATGCGGCGAGAATGCAGTGCCTCTCGAACGCCTGGGTGGTCATGGAGCCGGGCTCGGGCGAAGTCTGGAGGATATCGAGCTTTATCGAATTGCCCTTCACGGCGCCGGAGTTGACCGAGTAGCTGTACCCGCCGGTCGGCACGGTGATGCAGACCGCGGCAATGAAATAATCGTTAAAGGCGTTCTCCGAATACCGGGTGCTGAATTCCTCGCCCCTGTCTCCGAAGTCCTTCATGAACTCCTTACTGTCGGAATAGATCTTATAGCTGAACTTCTCACCTGCATCGCCGCCGTATCTGAACGTCTCCCAGAAGAGAACCGCGCCGAGGGCAAGCCCCTCGTTGGGCTTCTCGGGAGCGAGCGTCTTCGGCTCGATATGCCCGGAGAACGGCGCCTTTGTGGGCTTGGGGTCGGCATTCGCGGCTGTACAGCCCGTCAGCGCGGCTGCGGCGAATACCAGAAGCAGCATACATGCAAGCATCCTTTTCATATCCTGTGTCTCCTTTCGGATAATTGCTTTCGATAATATAACGCACGGGAGGTCTTCCGGGTTCCATTATATCAGCAAAGTTTTTTCGCCGCAACTTCCAAATCCCCGCGGGTATAAAAAATCTTGATATCGGGAGTAAAAGCATTTATAATATATGTAAAAACAAACGGAAGGGCTTTTTAAGATATGAAGCGCATTTGTTTGATAGCGACGGGCGGCACGATCGCCTGCGTGCCCACGGAGAACGGGCTTTTTCCGGAGCTTACCGCGGCGGAGCTCGTTAAGCTCGTCGGGTGCGAATCGGACGAGGTGCAGATCAGCTGCACCGATCTTTTCAGTATGGATTCCTCCAACATACAGCCGGAGGAATGGTGCATAATCGCCGAAGCCATACGCGACAAGGCTTCCTCATGCGACGGCATCGTGCTGACCCACGGCACCGATACGATGGCGTACACCGCCTCCATGCTCTCGTTCATGCTGCGCGGCGTGCCCGTGCCCGTGGTGCTGACCGGCGCGCAGTACCCCGCCGTCTACCCCAATTCGGACGGCAGGCGGAATCTTATGGACGCGGTGATCGCCGCATCCTCGCTCCCCGGCGGCGTGTACATCTGCTTCGGCGGCTCCGTAATGCTCGGCTGCCGCTCCGTTAAGACGAGGACGACGAGCCTGAACGCCTTTGAATCCATCAATTACCCCTATATCGCCACTATAACCGACGGCAAATGCGTGCTTCTCCACAAGCCCAAGCTCTCATACGGGTTCAGCTTCTCCGCCTCGATAGAGCCGCGGGTGGCGCTCGTCAAGATCTACCCCGGCATGAGCCCGGAGCTTTTGGACAGCCTTAAGGATATCGGCATGAAGGGCGTAGTGGTGGAGGGCTTCGGCTTGGGCGGCATGCACAATTTCCGCAGGGACCACACCGAATCCATAAAGAAGCTGATGGAGGCGGGGATACCCGTCGTGTTGACGAGCCAATGCCTGTACGAGCAGTCCACGCCCGACGTTTACGAGGTCAGCCGCGCCCTGAAGGACGCCGGCATACTCTCCGCCCACGATATGACTACCGAGGCGGCGATAACGAAGCTCATGTGGGTGCTTGGCAGAGCGCACGATATCGAATCGGTTCGCCGCATAATGGAAACGGATATCGCGGGCGAGCTTACAGAAGCATAATAATTTGAGAACCGGTCTTTGGAGACGGTCTATAAAGGGGAGTAAACATGACGGATCTTTATATCATTCAGGCAGGCGCAGCGGAATTAGGCTTTCCCCGCGCCCTTTTTCTGCAGGCGGAATCCCGATTTGTGCAGACGGCGGAGCATCCTTTCATAAAAAGGCTTCATCTTGAAGGAAATTACGTCACAATGGACGATCTTTACGAATCCTGCGGTGATTTCGACGAGCTCAACCGCTGCATAGCGGGCAGGCTCGTTGAGGCGGCAGAGTTCATCTCAAGCAGCGGCTATAATGAGACCGTACCCTCCGACTGCAAACGGTTTGTCGTTTACGTGACGCTCGGGCGAGTCAATCCCGATCTGCTCGCCGCGATACATGATATCGCCGACGCGGGAAAGGTCAACGTCGAAGTCGGCCCGTTCATCAGCTTTGCCGAAGCCGCTTATTCGGATGCGCTTTCGTACGGGCAGCTTGAAGGGCACGAGGTCATAACGGAGCTCCCGGCGAACCGTTTGAAGTCGATACCAGATACCGAGGCGCTATATGCTATAACGGAGATCGATTCCCAACTCGTCGCCTCCGAAGTGAAGCTTACGCTTTCGGAATACTACCCCGATGAATACGAGGTGTATTTCGCCATACCCGCCCCTGACGGAAGCTGTTATGAGGTAAAGACCCGTAAGCTCTATGAGATCGACCGCATGAGCGCGTATGACGCCGCGGCGGTGCTGCTGGTGCCGCCCGCAAACGAGCTCGACCTCCCCCGCCACTCCGTCGAGGGGCTTATGCAGATGATGCGGCGCCTGCGCGCGCCGGGCGGCTGTCCCTGGGACGCCGAGCAGACGCATGAGAGCCTTAAAAAGAGCCTGCTGGAGGAGTGCTGGGAAGTGATCGACGCCATCGACAGGAACGACCCGGACGACCTTTGTGAGGAGCTGGGCGATCTGCTTCTGCAGATAGCGTTCCACGTTGTGATCGAGGAGGAGCACGCCTCGTTCACACTGCGCGACGTGGCGACGGGCATTACGAACAAGATGATATTCCGCCATCCGCACGTGTTCGGCTCCGTACACGTGGACA
Source organism: Christensenella sp. UBA3857 (assembly GCA_002392505.1). GTDB lineage: Bacteria > Bacillota > Clostridia > Christensenellales > CAG-138 > UBA3857. Next base: position 14,198 of record DGHD01000033.1, read on the forward strand.
GCTCGGACGAGGTGCTCGTCAACTGGGAGAAGCTGAAAAAACAGGAGAAGCATCAGGAGAGCGTCGCCTCCGCCATGGATTCGGTGCCCAAATCCTTCCCCCCGCTGCTGCGCGCGTACAAGATACAGAAGAAGGCGGCGGACGTGGGCTTTGATTGGGATTCTGCCGAGGAGGCGCTGCCCAAGGTGCATGAGGAAGCGGAAGAGGTGCTCGAGGCGATCACCGCGGGCGACAGGGAGCGTATCGAGGACGAGGTCGGCGACCTCTTTTTCGCCGCCGTGAACGTGGCAAGGCTCAAAAAGGTCGATCCCGACCTGGCTCTGACCGCGGCGACGGATAAATTCGAGAAGCGCTTCAAGCTGACGGAAAAGCTCGTACTCGCGGACGGGAAGCGGTTCGAGGATATGACCCTGCCCGAAATGGACGTGTATTGGGAAAGGGCAAAGGAAGAGCTGAAAAAGGATAAATGAAAGACGAACAAACCGGGGATGGAAGTCTAATAAGACCGATCATCCCCATGTTTTTTATTGATCAGGAAAAAAGTGTTGACTTTTACGCCGCGTCAAAGTGTAAACTCACGAATGAAAGGAGTGATAGCATGAAGATAAAAGCCGTTTGCGAGGCTACAGGCCTCTCCGATAGGGCAATTCGGTACTATATTGAAGAGGGGCTTGTTTCTCCCGCATATACCGAAAACTACCTTGGACGAAAGAATTATGATTTTTCGGATGAAGACGTTTTTGCGCTTGAACGGATCGCAAAGCTACGCAGATATGATTTTTCAGTTGAAGAAATCCGGAGAATGCTCGCAGGGCCTGACGAGATCGATGTGATCTGTGAAGGTCTAATCAAGCGCAAGCGAGATAAGCTTGACGAAGACAAGGCAATTATAGCTGCGCTTGAAGTTGTTTTTGCTCTCCATCCCCAAAGTATAACCGAACTCGCTTCAGCGTTAGAAAAACCGTCCACTCACGCGCCAGAAAAGCCTTCCGCTCCCTTTCCAACCGCAGATCTACGGTTTACCGGTTGGCGAAGGATTCATAATATTGTTTCTTTTATTATTTCAATTCTACCAATAATAACAGCATTAGGTATTTTTGTATGGTGCTTAGCTCTAACTCGGTACCCTGTGGTAAACATTCCTTCTTTAATATGGACCTGCCTCCTGCTTCTTCCCTCTGTTGCTGCATTGACTATACCTCGTTTGATCGATAGACCAACCGCTCACATTGTAATCAAATCAATATTTGCCCTTATGTGTCTTTTGACAATACCTATCGTATTTATTGCAAGTTTATTTCTTGTTACCGAATCCGTTACCGACCGGGCGGAGAATTATATGAAACTGGATAAATCAATAACTCTATCCTATGCAAGTCTATTCGATGACTTTTTCCCCTCGAAGGATCAATTCTTTGCTGACGATAGTTCTGATCCTCTATACCATTACCACGGTCATATAGATGTTTTTGGGCACTTTACCGATATCTGTGCACAGAAGGAGTACCCTGCGGAAAAGAATCACGCGTTTGAAGACGAAGTAGATAGGGTCACGCAGCTATTCGACTCTTTTTACTCATCCCACGCAGAATACATGCCCAAGGGTATCGGACCGGGCAATAAAGTAATCACCGTAAAATATGAGATGACAAAGCATGGGCGGTTTAACTGTATCGCAATCTATGATGATTATGCGTCGCCTTTTGAAGATTATCACGAACCCAGATTCGTTTATTTGTTTGCATATGACCCTGGCACTCAAATCGTGAGGTACGCTTACTACAATTCAACCGATTATAACGAGCAGCTTCCATTCTATACAAAGATGGATTGGTGATCGAATTACAGAAAAACCGGCCCCCTTACGGGAGCCGGTTTGTTTTGCTGTTGTTCAAGAAATTACTCCTGCTCGGGAGCACCGACGGGGCAGGTACCGGCACAAGCGCCGCACTCTACGCACATATCGGGATTGATCTCGAACTTGCCATCACCCTCGGTGATAGCGCCAACGGGACATTCTGCTGCGCAAGCGCCGCATGCGATGCAAGCATCAGTGATTTTGTAAGCCATTTTATATACCTCCTGTTAGGGTTATAACAACATTATAATACAAAATATGCAAAAATCAAGTATGAAAATGCCAAAGGTCCGTATCGGCCTCCGGCATATAAAGCTCGATTATTTCTGCTCGAGAGCTTCCTTAAGAGCATTGCCGGGCTTGAAGGCGGCGGAACGGCTGGCGGCGATCTCGATAGCTTCGCCGGTCATGGGGTTGCGGCCGGTCCTGGCGGGACGCTCACGGACCTCAAAACGACCGAAGCCGACGATCTGGACCTTTTCACCGGTCTTCATGGTCTCGATAATGGAATCAAAAGCGGCGTTGACGACAGCGTCGATATCCTTCTTGGGAAGATTGCACTTAGCTGCAATAGCATTGATAAGCTGAGCCTTGTTCATTTTATATTCCTCCGGGAAAAATAGTAGTTTTTATTCTGCCCCTTCGTTTGGGCACATTGGCTATTGTAGCATAAAAATCATAAATTACAAGAGTTTTTTCGCATTTTTAACTTATATATTTATCGCTTGAAAAGGGCTTTTGACGCCGCCGGGAACGCTTTGTTCCCCTCTCTCACACAGTCGGCATTTGCCGACAGATTTCTTGTCACAGTATGGATCCCGATAGTAATATCCCCCCTCGTCAGTCAGCTGAAGCCGGCGGCTTCTCCGCCCGAGGGGGCGCGAATAAAAAAAGCCTGCCGCAGCTTTAGCTGCGGCAGACGTTTTGTTTTTGCGTCGGCTTGATTACTCGATAACAGCGGTAACAACGCCGGAAGCAACCGTACGGCCGCCCTCGCGGATAGCGAAGCGGAGACCCTCGTCCATAGCGATCGGGGTGATCAGGTTGATCTCCATGCGGGTGTTGTCGCCGGGCATGACCATCTCAGTGCCCTCGGGGAGCTTGATGGTGCCGGTAACGTCGGTGGTACGGAAATAGAACTGGGGACGATAGCCGCTGAAGAAGGGGGTATGACGGCCGCCCTCTTCCT
>DGHD01000033.1:17285-17568 GCA_002392505.1 Christensenella sp. UBA3857
CGGCCGCCCTCTTCCTTGGTCAGAACGTAGACCTCACCCTTGAAGTGGGTGTGGGGATGAATGGTGCCGGGCTGAGCCAGAACCTGGCCGCGCTCGACCTCGTTCCTCTGGATGCCGCGGAGCAGACAACCGATGTTGTCGCCGGCCTCGGCGTAGTCGAGGAGCTTGCGGAACATTTCAACGCCGGTAACGGTGGTGTCCTTGGGCTCGTCCTTAAGACCGACGATCTGGACCTTATCGTTGACCTTGATCATACCGCGCTCTACACGGCCGGTAGCAACGG
>DGHD01000033.1:17660-17971 GCA_002392505.1 Christensenella sp. UBA3857
GCATAAGGAAGGGCTTGTCGGAAGCGCGCTGGGGAGTGGGGATGTAATTGTCAACAGCATCCATGAGCTCGAAAATGCACTTGCACTCGGGAGATTCCTTCGCGTTCGCGCCGTTCATGAGGGCCTCGAGAGCCTTGAGAGCGGAACCCTTGATGATGGGGGTGTCGTCTCCGGGGAAATCGTAGCTGGAGAGCAGCTCACGGATCTCCATCTCGACGAGCTCGAGCAGCTCGGGATCGTCGACCTGGTCGACCTTGTTCATGAAGACGATGATGTAGGGAACGCCGACCTGACGGGCGAGCAGGATGTGC
>DGHD01000061.1:0-8660 GCA_002392505.1 Christensenella sp. UBA3857
ATCATGCCGAAGTCGATCCAGTAGGGCGTGCCGTTCGACACCATTATGTTGCCCTGGTGCGGATCGCCGTGGAACAGCCCCACGTCGAGCACCTGATGCAGATAGTTCTCGATTATATTGCGGCCGATCTCGACTCTGTCCCAGCCGTTCGCCTCGATGTATTCCCTGTTCGATACGGAGCATCCGTCGACGAACGTCATGGTGAGTATGCGTTCGGTCGAGAGCTCGTCGATTATCTCGGGGCAGGAGACGACCGAGGGATCCTCGATGCACTTTTCGCGGAAGAGGCGAGTGTTGTCCGCCTCCACCCTGAAATCGAGCTCCGCCTCCGTCACCTTCTCGAGTTCATGGAGCACGGAAACGAAGTCCACCGCCGCGCCGCCGTTTTCCGCGTCGACGGCGATATTCACCGCGGACGCGAGCTTTTTGAGCAGCACGAAGTCCTTTCGCATCATGTCTGCGACGCCGGGGCGCTGCACCTTCGTGACGACCTTCGTGCCGTCGAGCAGCACGCCGTAATGCGCCTGCGCTATGGACGCGGAGCCGATCGGCTCGTCGCGGAACTCGGAGTATATCTCGGAGATCTTTTTGCCGGTCTCCCGCTCGATCACCTCGCGAACGACGTGCGCGTCGAGCGGCGCGACCTCGCTCCTTAATTTGCCGAGCTCCTTACAGTACGATTCCGGGAGTATGTCCGTCCTGCTGGACATTATCTGCCCCATCTTGACGTAGGTGGGACCGAGGTCCTCGAGCGTCGTCCTCAGCTCATGCGGAGTGAAGCCATTGACGTAGAAATTATGCTTCGCGAATACGGAGACGATCTCCGCGGAGCGCTGCTTGCGGAGCTTATCCTTTATCTTTTCAGCCGCCTTCACGCGTCGCCGCCCCCTTCCTGCCTGTGGATGGGCCAGATCCAGATGAGGCTGAGCGCGCTTATCAGGCTCGAAAACATCAGCACGCCGCCGATTATCATCATCAGCGCCTTCGTGTTGCCGCGCCACGGGTTCCAGAATATCACGGAGCCGAAGCCGATCAGCAGCGCGGAGAGTATTATAAGTATGAACCAGCCCTTCCTGCCGGAGCGGCGCGCGAACACGACCGCGTGATATATGCCGTAAATGCCGAGCAGTATCGGCACGATGCAAATGAGCCACGGCGCCGCCCGGGTAATAAGATCGCCGAATATCAGAAGCAGCGCGCCGAGCACGCCCGCGGCGAGCCCCCCGATGAGCACGAGATGGTGATAGAGCGCCTTTGAGCTGCTCAAAAAGCAGAATATCGAGAACACCAGCGCGACGAGCAGCACGAAGCCGAGCGTCTTGCTGAAATAAGGAATAAAGCTGACCGGCAGTATCATCAGCATCACGCCGATGAACATCAGCACTATCGCCGTCATAAGCACGCTGCGCTTAAGCCTGTCAAGCCCCTGGAACAGCATTTGAGATCCCTTCCTTCCAATGATCTGTTGCGTCTTTAATATAGTCCTTTTTTCAAAAAAGTCAAGCGGAGAGGCGATCGGGATACGCTGCGGAGTCTTGTTCTCCTTAAATCGAGCTTGCCTCCCGCGGCTGCGTTTCCCTGCCGGGCTTATTCGCCGCCTTCCTCGAACAAACGGCGGTGCTTTTTGAAAAATTCGTAATAAACGCGGGAATTTTCAAGCTCCCACCAGTTTTTGGGCGCGGCGGGCACGGAATCGAGATCGTACGCCTTAGCCCCGCGCATGGCGAGCAGGAACGGCGAATGGGTGGCGATAACGAACTGACAGCCCAGATACCGCGCCGCCTGCTCGATCATATCGACCAGCTCGAGCTGGAGCTTCGGCGACATGCTGTTTTCCGGCTCGTCAAGGCAGTAGAGCGCGTCGGGCTTGAGCTTGGAATCGAAATAATCGAGCGCGGTCTCGCCGTTGCTCCTGAGCTTCATCTCCGTGCCGACGGTCTTCCTTATGAATTTGCGCCGCGAAACGGTCTTCGAGCAGGCGAGCACCTTGCGCCTTAAATCGTCGTAATCCGCCATGCTGTTGAGCTTAACGGGGATCCTGCCCGACTTTAGGAGATAATGCTCGCGCTTCGCAAGCTCGATATCCTCGCGGATGCCCTCGTTGTTCTCCCTGACCGCGAGCATGTAGTCGAAAACGTCGTCGCTCGTTATAATGCGGCTGCCGTTCGGCACGCGGTAAGTATTCCCCTCGTCGTCCTCGCCCATCGAGAACCCGCAGGCGCCGACGTACAGATCGAACGCCTCGCCGGAATTGAAGGGCGCGCTCCTTATAAGCCCGAGCTTCGCGGCGATGAGATTGAGCACCGTGCTCTTGCCGGAGCCGTTCCCGCCGTACAGGAGCGTGATCGGGCTGAATTCAAGCTCGAAAAGCTCCTTCTCCGGGAATATGCAGCAGGGATAGATATTGTCGATATACCCGAGAGCCCCGGCGTTTTCCCACATTCTTTTTTGGATGATCAATACCTCCTCGTCCGCAGACGGGAAACGGAACGAGCGCAAATACAAATTCACGGTCTTTCTCCTTTGTGTCTTATGTAAAGAGTGTATCACCCCGCGGGGGCAAAATCAAGCGGCGAAGGCATATCCCCTTTGCCCGTTCTGCATATCCCGGCATGCCGGAGCATAGTTAGAAGTATGTACAAGCACGGATATGAAAACTTTTCTGCGGCGCGGCGCCGAAGGGGATGGGCGAAATACGCGGGGACGGGAGGGCTCCGCAGCCTGATAAAGATCCCCGCGGCGATGCTTCTCGGGGCTGTGCTCGCGCTGCTTTTCCTGCCTGCGGGCGGACGGGAAAAACGCGCGATACCGCGTGTTTATTCGGAACCCGAAGCGGCTCGCGAGGTACTTGATCTTGTCCCGCGGGCTGCCGCGCCTTCCGCCGGGCCAAAAACCCCCGGCGCGGTAACGCTCGGCTCGAGCAGGCTCACCGTCAGCATCGGCGGCGAGACGGTCGAAATGGAGCTCGAGGATTACATAGTCGGAGTCGTTGCGGGCGAGATGCCCGCCTCCGGCGAATACGGCGCGCTCGCGGCGCAGGCGATAGCGGCAAGAACGTTCACGGCGCTCCATATGTCGGGCGGGGCGAAGTGCAAAAGCGGGGCGACGGTCTGCTCCGATCCCAAATGCTGTCAGGCTTATATAACGCCGGAGGCGCTTCAAAAAAAGTGGGGCGCCGCCTATGAAAAAAACCTTGCGCGGATCAAAAAAGCGGTAACGGACACCGAAGGGCTCGTCGCCGTTTACGACGGCAGGCTCATAAGCGCCCTGTACCATGCCTCGAGCGGGCCCGCGACGGAATCGAGCGAAGCCGTATTCGCCATGGCGCTGCCCTACCTCGTCTCCGTGGAGAGCTTCGAGGGGGACCACGGCATGGTATCGGTGCAGGAATTCACCGAAGAGGAGCTTGCCGAAAGGCTGAACGCCCTCTTTCCGGAGGCGAAGCTGAAGACGCCGCTCGGAGAGAAGGATCTTGACGTCTGGGGCAGGACGAAGAGCGGGCGCGTGCAGCTGATAAGGATCGGCGAAACGGTCGTGACCGGCTCCCAGCTCAGGATGGCGCTCGGCTTAAAGAGCGCCGCGTTCACGGCGGAGCGCGAAAACGGCGTCGTGCGCTTCACCTGCACGGGCTTCGGGCACGGCGTCGGCATGAGCCAGACCGGGGCTAACGAAATGGCGAAGGAGGGCTACACCTTCGAGGAGATTATAAAGCATTTCTACACCGGCACGGAGCTTGCGAAGCTCGAGTTCGGCGGCGGAGCGGCATAACGCCCCGCGCGGCGGGCATTCCGCCCTTGCCATGACGCGCGTTTTATGGTAGAATAGTTTAATTATATCATCACGCGTCAGGGGTCACAGGTGGAAAAGGCGATCAAAGGAAACAAGATGGGGACCATGCCCGTCGGCAGGCTGCTTTTCGGCATGTCGCTGCCGATGGTCATATCCATGTTCGTTCAGGCGTTCTACAACGTCGTGGACAGCTATTTCGTTGCAAAGCTCGATAACGCGCTGACCGCCGTCGGGCTTGCATACCCGATCCAGTTCCTTATGGTGGCTTTCGCCATAGGCACGGCGGTCGGCATGAATTCGCTCATGAGCCGAAGGCTCGGCGAGAAGCGTATCGACGACGCGAATTCCGCCGCCGCGAACGGCATGTTCCTGGAATTCGTGACCGCGCTCGTTTTCCTGGTGCTCGGGCTTACCGTAATACGCCCGTTCTTCCGCATATTCACGGACGATCCGGAGCTTCTCGAGCTCGGCGTGACTTACCTTCGCATATGCATGATCGGCGCCATGGGACTCTTCCTCCATCTGGGGTTCGACAGGATCCTCCAGTCGATGGGCAAGACCTGGCTTTCCATGGCGGCGCAGCTTGCCGGCGCGGTGACGAACATCGTGTTCGATCCGCTCCTCATATTCGGCCTGGGCGGATTCCCCAAAATGGGCATCGCGGGCGCCGCAGTCGCCACGGTCATGGGTCAGTGGGTGAGCATGATCATAGCGCTCCTCATCGTCGTCCTCGGCAAGCACGAGATCACCTTCTCGCTGCGCGGCTTCCGTCCTAACGGCAGGTCGATACTCGAGATCTACCGCGTCGGCGCCCCCTCCATCATTATGCAGGGCATAGGCTCCGTTATGAATACCGGCATGAATTTCGTGCTTTCGAGGCTGCTTGCCGACCCGCTCGGCGTGCCCATAATGAACGTCTACTACAAGATGCAGTCGCTTATATTCATGCCCATGTTCGGCATCACGAACGCGGCGATGAGCATTATCGCGTTCAACTTCGGCGCGAAGAGCTACCACAGGATGATGTCCGCGTGGAAAAAGACGCTCGTCGCCTGCATAATAATAATGACCGCGGGCTTCATAGCCTTCCAGCTGTTCCCCGCGCCGATCGTCGGTCTTTTCGACGATAAGGGCGAGATCGGGAGCGCCGGCATAATGGCGTTCCGCACTATTTCGATCCATTTCCCGATCGCGGCGATCTGCATAGTCACCGGCACTCTGTTCCAGGCGACGGGCAAGGGCGCGTACAGCATGATCGTATCGCTCATGCGTCAGCTCGTCGCGCTGCTGCCCGCGGCGGCGATACTCGCCGTCACCACGGGCAAGCTCTCCGCCGTGTGGTGGTCGTTCCTGATTGCGGAGGGTATGTCCTTCGCCGTCAGTATGTTCTTCCTCGCAAGGCTCCATAAAAAGGAGCTTGCCCCGATAAAGCCGGAAAAGGAGCATGGCTCCAAGCCAAAGGCAAAAAGGATATCCCGATGAACAACTCAATGTTAAAAAAGCTGCTCGCATTACTTATCGCGCTTTCGATGGCGCTCTCCTTCGCCGCGTGCGCGCGGGAGGAGGAAGAGCTTATCGTCGACGTCGGCGAGCCGACCGAGCATACCGCCCTGCTTCCGACCGAGGCGCCCACTCCCGAGCCCACCGCGACTCCCGAGCCCACGCCCGAGCCGCCGTACGTGCCCGCGGACGTCGATGAAGCGGTGCGCGTTTACGAATCCTACAAGCTGGCGTATGATCCGATCGACCGCGCGAAGGTCGAGCCGAATTACCCCATCACGCAGCCCAGATATTCCATGGGCGAGGACGGCGTTTACCGTTCCTCTTCCGCGACGGGCGACAACGAGGCGGTCATAATGCTGACCGGCGACCTTATGTGCCAGACCCGCCAGCAGGAGGCGGGCAAGACCGCGACGGGGTATTCCTTTACCGAGAGCTTCGATTACGTGAGGAGCATCTTCAATACCGCCGATTTCGTCGTCGGCAATCTTGAGGCGACCCTCTCCGAAAGCTCCCCCTATATGGCGGAATCCATCGAGGTGGAGGGAAGACCTCACCTTAACGCCCCCGCCACCTTCCTCGAGGCGGTGCGCTACGCGGGCTTCGACATGGTGGTGATGAGCAACAACCACAACTGCGATTCCGGCGTGCGCGGTATTTACGACACCCTCGACAGGGTGGACGAATACCGGCTGATGCACACGGGGCTTTTCCGCAATACTGAGGAGCCCAGGGTAAACGTGATAGACGTCGACGGCATAAAGATAGCGGTGCTGAGCTATTCCGTGTATTTCAATCACAAGGAGGCGCATCTGACCGTCGACGGACGGGACGCGCTGCTGAACGTCTATACCAAGGAAAAGGTGACCTATGACGCCGCCGCCGCCCGCGCCGCGGGAGCAGAGTTCGTGTTCGTCTACATCCACTGGGGCACCGAGTACATGAACGAGCCCGACGATTCCCAGCTCTTCTACGCGAAGCAGATCGCCGACGCCGGGGCGGACTTCATAGTCGGTTCGCATCCGCACGCGCTCCAGCCCTACGACACGGTAAAGAGCTCCGACGGGCGCACCGTGCCCGTGATCTACTCGCTGGGCAATTTCGTTTCGCACCAGACCAAGGTCTGCACGAAGGACACGATAATACTGCGCGTCGTGCTCAAAAGGGACGAAACCGGCGCTATCGCCATCAGCGAGCAGGGCTATATCCCCTGCCGCGTGATAAAGACCTTCCTTGACAAGGATTACGTCGTCGTGCCGGTGGTCAAGCCCTACAACAACGGCATGACCAGCCAGTTTTTCGCCCCCGCTTACCTTAGGATAACCGAGATAATAGGCAAGAAAATAAAAGTCCTCGGCACCCTGTAAAAAAGGGCGATCGATCCGGTACAAAAAAGCTCCTCCGTCCGATCGGACGGAGGAGCTTTTGATATTAGCTTATTCGATCACTTCGGGGACGACCTCGACGCCCTCGTATTCGGAAACGAGCTCGTCGTGATATCCGGCGAGGGTGAGGCTCATGTAGGGGTTGGACCAGAATATGCCGGTGATACCGAAGGTGATTATGTTCAGAAGGGCCCAGCCGATGAACGAAAGCTCGAACACGAAGAGCTCCCACTTGTGACCGCCCATCATCTTCCAGGACTTTTTGATCGCCTCCATGGGCTTGATCGAATCGTCCTCGGCAAGCAGATAGGGTACTCGGGAGAGACCGTACTGTATGATCAGCGAGGGGACCAGCGCCGCCGCGACGAGTATAAGCATGTAGAGCGTGTAGAGTATCACGAACGCCCACACGGGCAGCTTGGAGAGAAGGAATGCGAGCGCGATCGAAAGAAGCGTGCCGGGGATAATGATGACGAGCGCCGCCAACCCGGTGAACAGGGTGTAGAGCGCCATACCGCCGACGTTCCTGAAATAAACGTTCTTTTTGAAGCCGGAGAAGATATCCTTTATCCCGTAGCTTTCGCCGCGCATCGCCCTCAAGCCGACGTTCGCAGCGCCGACGGAGATGATGTTGGTGCCGAATATCGAAACGATCAGCGCAAGGCCGCAGACAATGAGCGACACAAGGCAGATGATCAGTGCGAGCGCGACGCCCGCCTCGGCGGACATTCCGTTGTCGCGCAGGACCGCCGAAAAGCCGGAGCTTAACGAGCTCCCGCCGGAGGAGAATCCCGCGACTGCGCCGGTGATCGCCATAATGATCGCGAATATGCCGACGAGCAGCCAGTACCTGCTCAAAAAGATCTTTTTGGCTTTTTCTTTTAATTCGATCCTGTTCATATTTTTACCTGCGCCTTTTCGGACGAAAGGCTTCCTTTCTCGGCAAGTCTGCCGGTCTTATCGGGATCATAATACCACAAAACGGTAAAGCGTCAATCAAGAGCGTGTAAAATCCGTGTAAAATCGATCAATCGCCGATGATATCGTCGACGTCGATAGTACCGTCCTCAAGCGTGCGGTAGGTGCGCCTCCGGGCGACGAGCTCGTGATGATACCCGCCGTGAGCTATCCTCATATAAGGGAAGGCGTAGAACACGCCGACCGCGCCGCAGGTGACTGCGGTGAGGAGTATCCAGCCGATGAACGAAAGCTCGAACACGAAGAGCTCCCACTTGTGACCGCCCATCATGTCCCAGGATTTGCCGAGCGCCTCGCCCACGGAGATATCGTTTTCCTCCGCAAGTATGTAGGGGACCTGCGAAAGCCCGAGCCCGACGATGACTCCGGGCACGATGAAGCAAGCCGTCGCCAGCGCGGTGAACAGGGTGTAGAGCGCCATAGCGCCGACCACGCGCCAGTAGCGGGCTGGCTTGAAGCCGAAGAGGATGTCGCTGAAGCCGACCTTTTCGCTGCGGTAAGCGTCGAGCGAGATCTTCGCGGAGGAGACCGTGACGGGGTTCGAGACGAAAATGCAGAACGCGAGCCCGAGCCCGGAGAGTATCAGCGAAACGACGAACAGCACGCCGAACGAGAATATCCCGGAGCCGGTCGAGCTCAATACGTTGACGCAGTCGGTCAGCGCGTCGGAAACGCTCGAGGCGTCGGAGCCGAAGCCCGCTGAGAGCTTTGTAATAACGGTGATTATCGCAAATATGCCGACGAACAGCCAATACTGCCCGCGGAACGCGCCTTTTGCCCTGTCTTTAATCGAAGCTCTGCTTGCCATTACGGGTAAGCGCCTCCCTTCAAAAAAGAGTATATCTGATTCATTATACACCATTTCAAATGAAATTTCATCATCAACGCGGATTTTTTTGAAAAAAACCGCCCTCGGGCGAAATATATCTTAAAAAGGGCTTGCAATTTTGGAGAAACCGAGTATAATACTCCTTGCAAAACGAAATGCACCTTTAGCTCAGTTGGTAG
>DGHD01000061.1:8683-15613 GCA_002392505.1 Christensenella sp. UBA3857
TGGTAGAGCACCTGACTCTTAATCAGGGTGTCCAGGGTTCGAGCCCCTGAAGGTGTACCAAAGAACGGGAAGACCGCAAGCGGTCTTCCCGTTCTTTTATGCAAGCAACATGCTGAACCCTGAAAATTGCGGAGCAATTTTAAGCGCAGCGCAAACGAAGCAAGGGCAGAGGACGGTAACTTGCTGCGCGGGGTTCAGAGCCCCTGAAGGTGTACCAAAAAGAGTGGCTCCCATACGGGAGCCACTCTTTTTGGCACACCATACAAAGCAGGGGCTCGAAGCGCAGCAAAAATCCTGTGGATTTTTGCAAGTGACCGAAGCTCGCCGAAGGCGAGCAAGACGAGCCCCGTCATCATCAAGCGGACAAGCCTTTTTTCCATCCGGCGCAGCGCAAACAAAGCAAAGACAGAGGACGGTAACTTGCTGCGCGGGGTTCAGAGCCCCTGAAGGTGTACCAAATAACCTGTGACCCATTCGGGTCACAGGTTATTTATTTGAAAAAACCGAAGGGGCTCGAAGCGAGCGGGCTTCCGCCCGGTGGGCGCACCAGAAGCCCGCGAGTGACCGAAGCGAGGAGGCCGTGGCCGACGAGCAAGACGAGCCCCGTCACAGTCAGCGAACCGAAAGAAAAGCAAGTGACCGAAGCTGGCCGAAGGCGAGCAAGACGAGCCCCTGACCCGGCGAGCAAGACGAGCCCCTGACCCGGCGGGCAAGACGAGCCCCCGATCCTCTCTCGTCCGCCGCTTGCAATTGCGCTCCGAATGCTGTATTATATAAAAAGCCAAAACTGCGCGGCAAATAATCCGAACGGTGAAGGAAATGTTTTTGAAGATCACTGCGTCCGCTTCGATCGGGTATCTTCTCGGCTCGGTCGTTTGGGCAATACTGATATCCCTCCTTGTGTTCAAGGAGGACGTCCGCTCCAAGGGCAGCGGCAATTCCGGAGCTACCAACGCGGCTCGCGTTTACGGCTTCTGGTTCGGCTGTCTTACTTTTTGGGGCGACTTTTCAAAGGGCGTGGCGGCATGCGCCCTCGGCGAGCTGATCGGCGGCGCCCCCGGTCTCGCGGCGGCGGGGCTCGCGTGCATGCTGGGGCACCGTTTTCCCTTGTACTTCAGGTTCAGGGGCGGCAAATGCGTCTCCGTCGGTCTGGCGCTCGCATTGATGATCGATTACCGCATCGCGCTCGCCGCCATCGGCGTGTTCCTCGTGCTGTTCCTTATAACGAGGATAGTCTCGCTCGGCTCGATCGCCGGCGCGGCGACGGTCGGCGCAGCCTCCGTAATGATCGCTCCGGAGCTCGTGCTGAAGATCTCCGGCGCCATCGCCGCGATAGCCGTCATCGCGCTGCATCACTCCAACATAAAGCGCCTTTTAAGGGGCGAGGAGAAGAAGATCACCTTCGGAAAACGAAAATAACACATATGCTCCCGGGAGGTACGGATATCCGTGCCTCCCTTTTCAAATGTCACAGAATTGCCCTTTTTAATTGAATGAATTGAAACAAACGTATATTAAAATAGGAAACGTGGAAGTTTACTTCCGTTCAGGAGCCGGATCATTTCCGGCAGGAAAGGGGAAAACATGAAGAAAAGACTGATAAGCATCTTTGCCGTGCTGTGCATGCTCATGACGCTTCTGCCCGTTACGGCGAACGCGGCGGGCATTACGCTCACGAAGACCGTTACAGGCAGCTCCTCCGCGACGATCGCCGTCAGCGGCGGCTCGGGCACGGTATCCGCCGTTTCGAGCGATACCGGCGTCGCCACGGTTTCCGTCAGCGGCACCACCGTTACCGTTACCGGCGTCTCCGGCAAGACGGGCGTCGTCACCGTTAACGTGACGCGCGGCTCGTCGTCCGCCGAAATGGAGGTCGCCGTCGGCTACACCGCCTTCAAGCTCAGCGGCAGATCCGTCACCGTATTCGCCGGCAGCGACTCGAATTATGAGGTCGTCGGCATAGAGAAGGCTTCCGAGACCGAATTCACCGGCGCGGAGGGCACCGGCGAAATGACCGTTTCGACCGATGCGAACGGCAATTCCGTCTACACCGTCGCGAGCGGGTACGAGCTCTTGATCGGCATCAAGAAGAAGGGCGGCGTCTACGCCTTCAGCGGCTCCTCCGACTATGCAAATATAGCCGTCAAGAAGGAAGCCACCAAGGACGCGACGATCCTCCTCGACGGGCTCAGCTTAAAGAGCCAGTTCACCAGCGCGATAACAGTAAAGAAGGATTCCACCGCCTGCGTTTACATCAACTGTCTCAAGGGCACGGTCAGCACCCTTGCCGACAGCGCCGCCAATAACGCGGACTCCTACGGTCCGACGACCGAGGGCGGCGACGGCTCCAACCAGTACTACGCCGAGAGCGCGGTCATAAAGGGCAAGACCGCCTCCAACATCACCATCGCGGGCGGCGGCACGCTTAACGTCAACGCCGCTGCGAAGAACGGCGTCAAGGTCGGCGCGAACGGCTATCTGACCGTTGCCGGCACGACGCTCACTGTCAGCGCCCCCAACACCTGCCTCGGTGTTGAGCAGGATATCCTCATCTCCGGCGGCACGCTCAACCTCAACTCCACAAGCGGCGACGCCATCAAGGCGGACAGCGACGACGGCACCGTGGGCAACGTCTACATCACCGGCGGCTCGATCAACATCACCAAGTCGGATGAGGGCATCCTCGCAAGGCAGACCGTCAATATCAGCGGCGGCACGTTCAACATCACCTCCACCGGCGACGGCGTCAAGGCGGAGGACGGGGCCGACACTCCCACTACCGGCGACATCAACATCACCGGGGGCGACTTTACCATCACCTCCACCGGCGACGGCATCTCCGCCTTCAACGTATCCATCGAGAACGGCTCCTTCAACATAACCCCCAACGGCGGTTACTCCAACTCGAGCTACAACGGCGACACCATGGACAGCGCCAAGGGCATCAAGGCGGAGACGGAGCTCACCATCGAGGGCGGCACGTTCATAATCTCCGAGCCGGACGACGCGATCCATTCGAATCTCAACCTGAATATCTACGGCGGCACGTACACCATATCCACCAGGGACGACGGTCTGCATGCCAACGGCAATCTCAACTTCGGCATCAGGGGCGCGTCCAACGGTCTGATCAATATGACGATCAACAACAGCTACGAGGGTATGGAGGGCGCCGACATCTACCTCAACTCCGGCAACGCGACCGTCTACTCCACTGACGACGTTATCAACGCCGCCAACAAGAACCTCAGCAACTATCACTTCACCATCAACGAGTACGGCGGAGTTTATCGTCTTTACACCTCCGGCGGCGACGGCATCGACTCCAACGGCGGCGCCTTCTTCCGCGGCGGCGATCTCGAGGTCTACTCCTCATCCAACACCTCGAACGATCCGCTCGATACCGAGGATACCCTCGCGCTCTACGGCGGCGTGACCCTCGGCTGCGGCATGAACCAGATGCAGGGCTCCCCCTCCGCGGGCATCTACGTGGAGTTCAAGAACCTCTCCATCAAGTCCGGCTACTCCATCGTTATAAAGGACGGCTCCGGCAACGTGCTGAAGAGCACCCGGGCGTATTTCACAAGCTCCTCCAACACGGCGACCTACCTCGTGTTCAGCCATCCCGCGCTCGTTTCGGGCAACACCTATTACCTCTACATCAACGGCTCCACGAGCGCCAAGACCGGCACCGCGACGGGCTCGGGCATCGACTCCACTCCGTGGAGCGATCTTGACTCCGGCAATACCAACGTGTACGAGCAGGTGACCACCATGAGCTCCGGCAGCCGCTACGTCATCACGAACGCATCCATGGCGACCAGCGTCTATACGCTCGCCGGCACTACCAGCACCACCAGCGTGCAGAGCACAATGAGCTCCGTGACCGGCGGCTACACCTTCGGTTCCCTCAGCAGCAACAACCTCTGGTACATGGACGACGCGGGTCATATCTACAACACCGTTAACAACGTCAATTACTACCTTGCCTACAGCAGGAGCTCCTCCGGCTGGTCCTCCAGCTACAGCCTCACGAGGACGACGGACGTCTCCTCCGCGGCGGCATGGACGGTATCTCCCTCCGGCAGCGGCGCATTGATCAGCACCGCGGCGACCTCCTCCGGCGGTCAGCCCGGTCCCGGCGGCGGCGGTCAGCCCGGTCAGAGCACCAATCTCTACCTCTACTGCTCCAGCGGGACGTGGCGTCTTGCGGCAAGCGCAAGCAGCAGCTATATCTGCTACCTGTACGCTCCCGCAGTCGCACAGGCCGCGCTTACCGGCACCACCTACTATGTGGCGGAAAACGACGCGGGCTTCAGCATGAGCAATATTCAGGCGGAGACGAGCATCCTTTACAGGTCCGGCCGCAACGGTACCTCCTCCAACGTCGCCTGGAACAGCAGCCATATCACCTATTCCTGGGAGCCCGCCTTCAACAACTCCGTGAACGGGACCTACGTCATGACCGTCATGTATGACGGCGCTGCGTTCGGCACGGTCACCGTTAAGATCGTAGGCGACCAGCAGACCATCACCATCACCTTCGTCGGCGATTATACCGGCACGGTGGTCATCGCCGTAGGCGATACGGCAGAGCTGCCCACTGCGCCCGAGGGTTACTATTACACCTTCCTCGTAAACGGCGTGGAGATCAACAGCAGCACCGTATTTACCTCCGACACTACCATCACGGTAGTCCTTCACGAGATCCAGGTTGAGCCCACCGGGCTTCTCGGCGACGTCAACTGCGACGACGTGGTAGATATGCGCGACGTAACAACGCTCAACGCCTACCTGATGAACTGCGGTCTGGTATCCGAGCAGGGTCTTGCCAATGCGGACGTCAGCGGCGACGGCGTTATTGACGCCTACGATTCCACGCTGATCGCAAAGCTCGCGCTCGGCATGTAAGCCTGTAAAACGGTCGGGAAACGATCGTATCACTCATAAAAAAGCCCTGCGGCGTCAAATTGCCGCAGGGCTTTTCCGATCGTATGCCGTCAGTCGAATAAGAACTCTCCGTCTTCTCCGAGCCTGACCCGCGCGTTGTAGAACGCCTCCATGCCGGAGACCATGTAGCCGAGGTCCTTTGCGCCCGCTGTTTCGCACGGGGAGTGCATGGCGAGCTGTGCAAGACCGATGTCGAGCGTGTTGATCGACACGTGCGAGCCGGAGATATTGCCGAGCGTGCCGCCGCCGGGAACGTCGGAACGGTTGGCGAAATGCTGGAAGGGTATGCCGTTGTCCTTAAGGAGCTTGTGGAAGAACGCCGCGGAAACGCCGTCGGTGGTGTAGCGTTGGTTCGCGTTGAACTTGATGACTATGCCCTCGTTCATGAAGACGCAGTTCTCCGCGTCGGTCTTTTCGGGGTGATTGGGATGCACCGCGTGGGCGTTGTCCGCCGAGAGCATGAACGATGCGGCGGCGGCGCGGTGAGCGTCCTCCGCGCTCATACCCAGCGCGATCGCGATGCGCTGCATCACGTCGTAAAGGAACGTGGAATCGGCGCCCTGCTTCGTGCCGGAGCCGACCTCCTCGTTATCGAACACGCAGAGCATGTTGACGCCGCTCTCGGGCTTTTTCGCGGCGAGGAACGCCTTGAGTCCCGACCACGCGCATTCAAGGTCGTCAAGGCGGGGGCTCATTATGAATTCGCCCTCATAGCCGATCACGGCGGGCTTTATGCGCGGATAAAGGAATATGTCGCAGCCGAGCACGTCCTCCTCGCTGACGCCGGCGGCTTCGGCGATCAGCTTCTTATAGCCGCCCTTCGCGCTTTCGGAGCCGAAGAGGGGCATCATGTCGACCTGCGCGTTGTACTTGAAGCCGTCGTTGATCTCGCGGTTCATGTGGATGGCGACGTTGGGTATCACGAGAAGGTCGCGGTCGATATCGACGAGCCGCGTTTTGATGCCGTTCTCCGTTTTGACGAGCACGCGCCCCGCAAGGGAAAGGGGTCTGTCGAACCACGGCGCGAAGAGCATGCCGCCGTATTTTTCGACGTTGAGCTGCGTGTACTTGCCGCGTACGGAAAGCTCCGCGTTCTCTTTTACCTTGAAGGCGGGCGAATCGGAATGCGCCGCGATCACGCGGTAGGAATCCGCCGCGCCCTCGGGGATATCGAACGCTATGACGGAGCTTAAGTTGCGGGTGACGAAATAGCCCTTACCCGCCTCAAGCTCCCATTTTTCGCCCTCGGTCAGGCGCTTCCTGCCGGAAGCCTCGAGCGCGTCCGAAATGTTCTTCACCGCGTGGAACGCGGTCGGGGATTTCTCGATGAAGGACAAAAGATCGTTGACAAGTTCCATATTCATTCTCCTTTGGATAATATTGATCGAGATATTCAGGTCCGTCATGCCGTCGGCATGACGCCAAGCGAGCGCCGCCCACGAGGAGCACTCAAGTTTTTAGGACGCACGTTAAGCGAGCAAATGCGAGCAACGCAAAACCTTTGGTTTTGCTTATCGAGAAAAGCATTTCGCTATGAAAGCTTATGCTTTTCTCGGCAAGCCGCGCCGCGATAGCGAGAGCGTTAAAAATCGTAACAGTGTTACGATTTTAGCGAGCGCCCCGCCGGGAGCGTCTGCGACCGGCGAGGGGGGAACCACGATATGCCAAGTCCGAGAAACTCACGGGGCGGACTTAAGCCGCCCGTTCTCCGCCTTCCCGACCATTCACCGGATGGTCGGGATCGCTCCGCGACCGTCTGCGAACCTCCTGCGAGACATTTCCCAGTATGTATGCACGCTGTAACAGTAGTGTTACGCACTTGGGAAGCACACGTTTATCGGAAGCATCCCTCATCCACCCTCGCCTTACGGCTCCGGTCCCCCTTCCCCAATGGGGAAGGCTGAATAGTCGGCATGACGCCAAGCGAGCAAAGCGAGTTGCACGAAAGTCTTTAGGACGCACGCCAAGCGAGCAAAGCGA
>DGHD01000020.1 GCA_002392505.1 Christensenella sp. UBA3857
ATCCCTCATCCACCAAAGCGCAGGCACTTTGGTCCCCCTTCCCCCAAGGGAAGGCTTAAGCACGTACGGCTTTCTCGTTTCCTTACGATCCCTCAGCCGCTTGCGCGGCAGCTCCCTTTACGCAAGGGAGCCAATTAACGTTCTTTTCTACGCTGCTACTTCTTATCCCTCATCCACCAAAGCGCAGGCGCTTTGGTCCCCCTTCCCCAAAGGGAAGGCTTAAGACCGTTCGGCATTTACTATTAGCAAAAAAAGCACCGTGCACAAGGGCACGGTGCTTTTAATACTGAAACTTATTTCCTTCCCTCGATCGCGAGCTTTACGACCTCATAGCCGCCGTTATAGGCGCCGGCGTTTTTGAGCTCCACGATGCGGCGGCAGAACTGCCTTAGCACTGCTTTGTCGCCGATCAGCGTATCGATCATATCGCAGAGCGCGGGCGCGGTCTCGCACTCGAAGGTCGCATCGCCGATCTCGCGCGAATAGATCGCGCCGTAGACCTCATGTCCACCGATATGACGCATCATAAGCTTGGGAACGGGGTAGAAGGCGAGCTCGGACGGCTTCGTGATGAGCACGTCGCACTTTCTCATGAGAAGGTTGGTGGAGTAGACCGCCTCGAAAATGTTCTTGTGGCAGAACACGGTCACGCCGCCTTCGGAGCCGTTGTCAAGCCCTTCCGCCCATTCGGAGAGCCCTTCGTAATCGTCGAAGAAGGTGCGGCAATCCTTTGTGAGCTCGGGCAGCTTCTTTTGGAAGACCTCCCACATGGTGAGGTGGTCGCCGAAGTTTATCATAAGCTGGGCCTGTCCCTTCTTTATATAGGGAAGCAGGTGCTTCGCCATGGCAAGGTACAGATCTCCGCCGGCGCCTGCGCCGCCGACCGTCATCAGGAAGCGGATCGGCGCACCGGAATCGAGCCTTTCGATACGCTTTGCACAGTCGTATTCGACGTTCGATACGAGCTCATGATCGATATAATGACCGACCATGTAAAGATCCTTGTCGGGCATGGGCTTCAAGGGGTGCTTCGCCATGCCGTTAAGCTTCTTATACCCGAGATACGCGAAGGGCGTCTGCACGGTGTGGATGCTCCCCTCGGCAAGATGGAGACCCATCGGCCAGTTGTCGGGAATGGCGTTGACAACGTGCGTAAGCCCGGCGTGGACGGCGCCCTGGCTGGGCCAGACGTGCGTGCCGACGTAGGGGATATCCTTCGGAAGATCCGCGAAAAGCGGAACGAGCAGCTCTGAATTCTTCTGATCCGCGGCGTTATAGGTGATCTTTCTGAATCCCTCGCTGTTAAGGGGCTCCCAAACGAGCTTGTTGAAAAGCCCGATCTTCTGGGAGAGCTTGGAGCCCATCGAGTAAAGATCGTTCTGGCTGCGGATCATTTTCGAGCCGGTCGCGTCGAACGAGGCAAGATCGAGCCACAAAGGCGTGCGGCCGAGCTCCTGCGCGCAGGAGGCGATCGCCATGGCGATGCGGTAATGACCGAAGCCCATGCGGATGTTGCCGACGACGAGGGGATCCTCCGGAAGCGCGAGCGGTTCGTCCGCATGGACGAGGTTCTGGATCCGGATCTCCTTTATCTCATCGATGGGCTTTAAGCCGAGGTGATAGACCTTATTGCTGTCATCCCCGAACTTTTTGATGAACTTCGCTTTGCTCTTCTCGGCCTTCCTGACGGTCTTTGTATCGATCGGATTTCCGAAAATAATGCTTGACTTATCCATGCCGGCTCCTTGTTATTCGGGAAGGTTCTCTTTTGCGTGCGCCTCTTCGATTATGCCCATGACCTTCTTCTCTTTATAGAAGGCAAGTATGAGAGCGCCGAGCAGACAGAATGCGACGGCGACGATCGCGACTATGCGCAGACCGAAGCGGGAGGCCGTCAGGTCGCTGCTGGTCATCTTCGCACGCAGCTCTTCGGCGCTCTTTTCATCCTTTGCGACGGTCATTCTGCCGGGCGTTACTATCTTATTGGCGGTAGCGCCTTCGGGAGCGTTCACCTTAAAGTCGTCCTCGTTCATAGGCATCAGGTAGCTGCCGACGAGATCGCCTTCTTCGGGCGTCTCCTTGCCGGAGACATTGTTCCTGGCGATCGTCGGATCGACGGTTTCACTGCCGTCCTCGGAAGTTCTCATGATCAGCTCAACGGAGAAATCCTCAGCCTTGAGGTTCTTTTTCTCGCCCCTTTCGGTAAGCTCCACCTCATAGTCGAAGCCTTGGATCTGCTGCTGAACGCCGGTGTTGACAACTACGTCGGTCTTGCCGTTGATCTTGATATTCGCGTCGGCAAGAGGGAGAAGTATCGCAAGGGAGGTGAAAACGAGTGCGGCGACAGACTGGCCCATCTTCATCGCGAACGTACGCGCGGCAAAGAACATACCCTCGCGCTTTTCACCGGTGACGATCGCGTCTTCTTCAGCCACGTCGGCGATGATCGACTGCGGGATGATGCCCAAAAGCGCCATCGGGAAGGCGGAGATCACAACGATCAGTATGCCGGGGAGGATGCCCCTCGGGATCACAACGCCGATAAGAGCCGTCACGACGTAGGCGAGCGCAAGACCGATGAAGCCGGTGATGACGAGCTTCTTCTTGCCGAACTTCGCAACGAGCTTGGATACTATGGGATAGAAGCATGCGGAAAGTACGGTCATGCCGCCGAGGAAGTACATTGCCCAGGATTCATCCAGATTCATGGATACCTTGACAAAGAACGGAAGTCCGGTCTGGAACAGCGTCAGCGCAATGAAATACGCGATATCGGAAGCGGAGAATTTCAGGAATTCCTTGTTTTTGAAGGTCTTGATAAGACTCTTGATGGTGTTGCTCTTTTCCTCCGTCTGCTGCGCGTCGACGAAGTCCCTCTCCTTGAGCTTGAACGTGGGGATAAGCATGCAGATCAGAGCGACGACGGCAAGCACTATGAAGCAGATGCGGTAGCTCCACGGGAAGCTGGCGCCGATCATGCCGCGCAGCATGGGAGCGAATACAAAGGGGATGTAGCTCAGCAGCGTACCTGCGAAGAACGTCGCGGAGATCGCGGTGGAGATATACATTCGGTCTTCCTGCGTTTTGCCGAACTCCGAGATCAGCGCGTTGTACGGCGTGCAGTACATGGTCATGAACAGATAGAAGAGGATGAGGAATCCGAGCACCCAGATTATGTTGACAGTGCTGATAGCCTCGACAGGAGCGCAGAATACGAGCACCGCGATCACGGCAAACGGGATCGCCGCACGTCTCATGAACGGAATGCGTCGGCCGTTGGGATTCTTGCTGCGGTCGGACAGGGACGCGATCAGCGGGTCGGTAACTGCGTCAAAAATACGGCAGATAAACGAGATAAGGCCCAGTATTGTCAGAATACCGAAAATGATCAGTCCCGTAGGCAGGAAGAACGGCGCGCCGTTTGCGACGTCGCCGGACGTAGGCAGGTAGAACGTGACCAGCCATGCGTTGATGAGACCGCCGAGAATAGACCAACCGAGCTGGCCGATCGCGAAGATCCACATCTCTTTCTTGGTGAGGCGTCTTGTTTTCATTGGTTTTAATCCCCCTGTTTTTTTAACGGTGCCGGACCGTGTTCGGCACGTCTTACCTTATATTATAATACGGCTTGTCCCTTTTGAAAAGAACTTTTTTTCCGAAAAAGCCCTGTTATTTCAGCGCAAGTACCGCACAGCGGCAAGCGGGGGAGACCGGACGGAGCGTTCAGGTCCCGTCCGCTGCGCCTGGCGCGCCGGTAAAGCCGTTTTCCTCTGCGGCGGCGAGCCGTTTGATAAGCTCGCGGTTGATGCCGCAAAGCTCCGTAAACATCGAATGGAGCGCCATGAAACGCTCGTGCTGTTCCTTTACGGTATCGTTGAGATCCCTGAGCCTTTGGGCGTATCCCACGGTATCGGGCTCCGCTTCGAGTGGGGTTCGGGAGGACGTTTTTTCGCTTGCCGCGGCAGGCTTGAGCATTGCGCGGTACTTGTTCTGAAAGCGCAGCATGAGCTTCGCGTCGCCTTTTGCGAGCACGAACGCCGCGCGGCGCACGGAGCAGCCGCGACCGATGAGCGCGGTCATTTTTTCCATCAGCTCATCCGCTTCCCCGGGGGAGAAGGGGGTAAAGCTCCCGGTGCTGACGCCCTTTTCCCTGAGCAGAGAGTAATAGCGGTTCCGCACGCTGTCGGGCTGTCTTCCGGTCGCCCGCGCGATCGTCCTGAACGCGCCGGAAAGCGAGCCGCCGCTTGCCCTTGCGCCGTCGGTAAGCTCGTATAAAAGAGCGTTCTCTTCATCAGTCCAGCCTTTTCGCCTCATATCAAGACCACCTTTCACATGTTTCCAAATTATTAAGTCTTCCGCCAAAATATGCCCGGTTTACTTAAAAAGCATAACAAAATACGCTATCAGCCCCACCGCGACAGAGCTCGTTATGCCGTACACGAGCACGGGCCCCGCGATGGAGAACAGCTGAGCGCACACGCCCATTACGACGCCCTCGCTCCTGTGCTCCATCGCCGGAGCGACGATGGAGTTGGAAAAGCCGGTTATCGGCACGACGGAGCCCGCTCCCGCGAATCTGCCGAGCTTGTCGTAAACGCCCAGCCCGGTGAGCAGCGCCGCGATGAATATGAGCGTAACGGAAACGAACGCGGAGCGGCTCTCGCCGTCGAGCTTCAATAGCAACGTGCCCATATCCCCTATGAATTGCCCGAGACAGCATATCAGCCCGCCGGTAAGAAAAGCGAGCGCGCAGCGAAGCAGCACGCGGCTGTGCGGCATACGGTCCTTGACGAGCCGGAGGTATTCCTCATGCTCGGCTTTTTCGGTTTTCGTCAGCTTTCGGTTCGGTTTTGCCATTCAGATACCCCCGATCTCTTTGTTCCGTTACAGTATGTGCAGGAGATCTTTTTTTATAAGGCAAACGCCGTTAACTATATATATATTTTAGTAAAAGAACAAAAAACGAACATTTGGTTCTTGACTTAACAGGCTTTTTACATTATAATTGTTTAGAATGTCTATACCCTGGGTCAGTACGGCTGATCGGGGCGGCATATTATATAGATCGGAGGAAAACAGTTTTGAACTGGTGGCATTATCTGCTGATCCTCGCCGGTATCCTCGTCGGATGCGGTATAGGAGCAGTGATCGGGTATTATTACAGACGGAACATCGCGGAGGCCAAAACCGCCAAAGCGGAAGATGCGGTAAAGCGAATGATCGACGATGCGCAGAAGCGCGCCGAAACTCTGAAGAAAGAAACCATTCTCGAAGCAAAGGAAGAGGTTTATCGCATAAAGACGGAGCAGGAGAGGGAGAACAAGGAACGCAGGAACGAAGTCCAGCGCGCCGAGCGCCGTCTCCAGCAGAGGGAAGAAAGCTTTGATAAAAAGCTTGAAGGTATCGAAAAGCGTGAGGAGCAGCTGAATCAGCGCACCAAGGAGATCGAGAAGCTCGAGGTCTCCGCGAAGGAGCTTTTCGAGAAGCAGAAGGGTGAGCTTGAGCGCGTCGCCTCCATGACGAGCGACGAAGCCAAAGCGATCATCCTGAACAACGCGGAGAAGGAAGCCCGCCACGACGCGACGCTCATGATCCGCGATATCGAGTCCAAGGCGAAAGCCGAGGCGGACAGGCGCGCGGTCAACATAATCGCTTCTGCCATCCAGCGCTGCGCGGCGGATCACGTCGCCGAGACCACGATCAGCGTAGTACCCCTTCCCAACGATGAGATGAAGGGCCGCATTATCGGCCGCGAGGGAAGGAACATCAGGACCCTTGAAACGGCGACCGGCGTCGATCTCATAATCGACGATACTCCCGAGGCGGTCATTCTCTCCGGCTTCGACCCCGTAAGGCGCGAGGTCGCAAGGATCGCGCTCGAGAAGCTCATCCTCGACGGGCGTATCCATCCCGCCAGGATAGAGGAAATGGTCGAAAAGGCGAGGAAGGAAGTCGACAATCAGATCCGCGAAGCGGGCGAATCCGCCATCTTCGAGGTCGGTATCCACGGGCTGCATCATGAGCTTGTAAGGCTCCTCGGCCGCTTGAGGTACCGCACCAGCTACGGTCAGAACGTGCTGAAGCACAGCATCGAGGTCGCGCATCTCGCGGGGCTCATGGCTGTTGAGCTCGGCGTGAACGTGCAGCTTGCGAAGCGCGCGGGTCTGCTGCACGATATAGGCAAGGCGGTCGACCATGAGGTCGAGGGAAGCCACGCCACCATCGGCGCGGATCTTGCCAAGAAGTACCGTGAGAACAACCAGATAGTCCACGCGATACTCGCCCATCACGGCGACGTGGAGCCCAATACGGTCGAAGCGGTTCTCGTTCAGGCGGCGGACGCTATAAGCGCGGCTCGTCCCGGCGCAAGGCGCGAAACGCTTGAGAATTACATCAAGCGCCTTGAAAAGCTGGAGGAGATCGCCAATTCCTTCGAGGGCGTCGACAAGGTATTCGCCATCCAGGCAGGCCGCGAGGTACGCATAATGGTCAAGCCCGAGAACGTGAACGACGCCGATACGATCATTCTCGCGAAGGAAATCGTAAAGCGCATAGAGTCCGAGCTTGAGTATCCCGGTCAGATCAAGGTCAACGTCATACGCGAGACAAGGGCGGTCGAGTTCGCCAAATAATAATGCATTATCTGCGGCCCCCCTGCCGATAGGCAAGGGGGCTTATCTGATCGAAGGGACGCGTTTTTTGGAGGCTAATCGTGTTTTTTGCCGACGGTCACTGTGATTTTCTATACGGTATGGTCAACGATGGGTACGATATCAAGTCCCCGGTCGGTCGTCAGTCCGTCTCCCTCGACAGGCTGAAGGCGGGCGGAGTCAAGCTCCAGCTCTTCGCCGCGTGGATGGACGTAAAGCACCGCCGCGGCTTCCTGAGCCAGTTCATGAGCATGGCGGACGCGTTCGAAAGGATGATAGACTCAAACCCCGAGCTCGTTAAGCTCACGCCGGATTTTGACGTGAACGGCGATAAGATCGCCGCGCTGCTCACTATCGAGGGCGGCGAAGCGGTCGAGGGCTGGGACGATATTCTCCGCTCCGTGCACCGTATGGGCGCGAAGGCGATGACGCTGACGTGGAACACGAAGAACGAGCTTGCGAATCCCGCGCTGAAAAAAGATAAAAAGGGACTGACCTTTTTGGGCAGGGAGATCGTTCGCGAGATGGGCCGCATAGGCATGGCGGTGGACGTTTCGCATCTTAACGACGCGGGGATAGACGACGTGCTCGAAGAGGACGTCAAGGTATTCGCCTCGCACTCGAACTCCCGCGCGGTGTTTTATTCGCCCCGCTCCCTCGCGGACGAGCATATCCGCGCCATCGCCGAAAAGGGCGGCACCGTGGGCGTCAACTTCTATCATAAGCAGCTCTGCGACGGGCGTATGGCGAGCATAACCGATATAGTCCGCCATGCGGAGCATATACTCGAGGTGGGCGGCGAAAACTGCCTTGCCATCGGCTCCGATTTCGACGGTATGGGACAGTACCCCGACGGGCTCGGCGATCCGTCCGGGTTCCCGAAGCTCGGCGAGGCGATGAAAAACGCCGGCATAACGGGGGAGACGCTCGAGAAAGCATGCTGGAAAAACCTGATGCGCTTTGCAAAATCGCTCGTTTGAAAGCGAAAATGAGCAATTTGTAGCGGGTTTGTCATATTTTTTAGTGGAGATATCCATATTACGGTGCTATAATTCTATAAGATAACAAGGTTATCAGATAACAGGGGACGGCCAGGTTTTTGCGGAAGGGAACACAATGTTGCGCTACGTATTTGAACGAAAAGAGATCAAATACATATTGACGAAACAGCAGCGGGACGATCTGCTCGTTCTTCTGGAGGGCAGGATGCAGCCCGACGAGTACGGAGTTACGAGGATATGCAATATCTATTACGATAACGATACGTTCCGCGTCATCCGCGAATCCATCGAAAAGCCCAAATACAAGGAAAAGCTCCGTCTGAGGACTTACGGCGTGCCGTCGGACTCGACTCCCGCGTTCGTAGAGCTCAAGAAAAAGCTGAACGGCATCGTTTACAAAAGGCGGGTCACAATGCCCTACTCCGATGCGCTGCGCTTTTTGAGCCGCGGCGGATATGCGGGGGAGCATACCCAGATCGTGAAGGAGATCGAATGGGTGCTTGAGTCCAAGCCCGATCTCAAGCCCGCGATCGCGCTTTGCTACGACAGGCAGGCGTACTTCGGCTGTGAGGATCCGGACCTTCGCATGACTCTCGATACCAACATCAACTACCGCCTCACGGATATCGACTTAAGGAACGGCTCCTACGGCGATACGCTGATAGACGGCAGCACCTACATACTCGAACTCAAAACGAACGGCGCGATGCCGCTGTGGCTCGCGGACGCGTTCGACAAACTGAAGATCTATCCCGGCTCCTACACAAAGTACGGGAACGCTTATAAAAAACTGCTTACGGAGGGTTATCTCGAATGATATCTGACGGTATTTTCACAAGTCTTCTGCTTCACGACGGCTATGTCGTGCCCAAAGCCCTGCTCATCGCCGCCTGCGTCGGCGCGGCGCTCGTGCTCGGCTTTGCCGTATCGCTGCTCTACATGTATAAAAACAGCTACAACAAGGGCTTCGCGGCGACTCTCGTGCTGCTGCCCGCGGTCGTCGCGGCGGTAGTTGCGGTCGTCAACGGCAATCTCGGCATTGGCATTGCGCTGGGCGGCTCGTTCGGTCTCGTCAGGTTCCGTTCCGCTCCCGGCACCGCAAGGGATATCCTCGCGATATTCCTCGCAATGGCGACGGGTCTTATATGCGGCTCCGGCTACGTGCTGCTCGCCGTGTGCGTCGTGCTCCTCATCTGCGCGGTAGGCTTCATTCTGCTCAAGGTCGGCTACGGCGGCAGGTCCCTTTCGAAGAGGGAGCTTCGCATCACCGTGCCCGAGGGCATGGATTACGACGGCGCATTCGACGATATCTTCAAGCAGTACGCCTCCTCCTGCGAGCTTGAAAGGGTCAAGACCACCAACATGGGCAGTCTGTTCAGGCTTTATTACAGCATCACCCTCAAGGATCCCAAAAAGGAGCGCGAGATGATCGACGCCCTCCGCGTGAGGAACGGCAATCTTGAGATCGTCTGCGGCATAGTCGACAACTCAAAGCCCGAGCTTTGATCCATCAACGGAAATAAGATCCGCGTGAGTACTTGCTCATGCGGATATTTTAATATATAATTGTTTGAAATGAACCTTTTCGATCTTTTCCGCGTCTTTATAAGCGAGATCGATCCCGATATCGTTTTGAAAAGGAGGTGAACGGGGATGGAGGGATTTGAAAGCCTGCTCGGAGAGCATCTGCCTGCGCTTGAGCGTTTCGTCAAGTTCCGCATAGCTAACAGGCACGACGCCGAGGATATTATCCAGGAGGCGTGCATAAAGGCGTTCGCGAAGCGCGATACGCTGAAGGATCCCGCCTCGTTCAAGCCGTGGCTGATAGCGATCGCAAGGAATCTCTGCCGCGACCATTACCGCGCCGCGGCGGGGAGGGACGAGCTTTCGATCGACCGTGTCCCCGAGCAAAAGCTGACCGTCGGCATTCACGGAAGGGCGGAGGAGCCGCCCGTCCATGAGGCAATGGAGCTTTTGAAGCAGGAGGAAAAGCGGATACTTACGCTTTATTATTTGAAGGGGATGAAGCAGGAGGAGATAGCGGAGCGCCTCTCGATCCCCCTCGGCACGGTGAAAAGCCGCCTGCACAACGCCAAAACGAAATTCAGAAAAGCATATCTCGATACGATAGGAAAAGGAGAAACAACCATGAAGAAAATGCCGAAAATAATGCCGGAATACAGCATAGAGAAGCTCAACGCCGAGCCCTTCGATGTGAAATGGGAGGAGCTCATGGGCTGGTTCATAGTCCCGAAGGTGGGCGAAAAGCTCTCCTGGGCGATGTACGATTTCCCGGAGAGGAAGCGCACCGAGCTCTGCGAGATGGAGGTCGTGGGACGCGCCGAGGTGCACGGAATAGAAGGCGTCGAGATCCGCTCCGTCGAGTACGACCCGATGGAATGCAACAGCGCAGGCGGACAGGATAAGGTGGAGCGCCGGCTTATCGCGCAGCTTACCGAAACGCACTGCCGCATGCTCGCAATGAGCTATACCGAGGGCGGCGTAAAGCGCTTCTATACCTTCCTCGACGGCGACGCCTTCCTCGATAACTGGGGCTTCGGCGAGGATAACTGCGGCAACGAGGTCAACTTCAAAAGGAAGGGCGATATCGTGAAGGACGGCCCGTCCGTCACCACGGCGGACAAGAAATTCCTGCTCGACATAGTGGGCCGCTATAAGGTAAAGATCAACGGGCGCGAGTACGATACCGTGTGCGTGATCGACCACGCGACCTATATGGAGGGCGAAAAGGTCACATCAGAGCAGTACCTTGACAGAAACGGCAGGACGGTGCTCTGGCGCAGATTCAATCACGACGAATGGGAGTTCGCCCGCTACGGCAGGCGCTGGACCGAGATGCTGCCCGACAACGAGCGCATCACCGTCAACGGCGAGACCTACGTGCATTGGTACGACTGCATTACGGACTACGTGCTGTGAAAAAGAAGTGCAGAAACTAACAAACCGAGAAGAGTACTTCCCGGTTTGTTTCGTCTCATTGTTATTTTATTATACGTTGCCTCAGGAGTCTGTTTTTTTCTTCTGTCATCTGAGCTATCTCCGCTTCTGCCTGATTAGAAAGTGCTTTAAAATCTATTAATTCCTGCGGGAAAGTCTTTTCAATAACAGCAAGCTTTTTATCACGGCCGATCAACCCTGGATGCATGTAGGCTTTTTTCTGATAAGGACGGTCAGCAAAGAATGCATTCAGTGCTATTTCATACTGGTTGACTACTTGCTTACGTTGAATTATTTCATTTTCTAACCGGGCAATTTCATCCATCCTTGATGGAATATCTGCAATACAATGCTTTAGAGTAATGATACAGTTTTGCAACTCCTTTGCATGTTTGCATGGTGCAGAGACAATTTTTGGTACTGTGACAGCACGTCCTTTTCGGTCGGTCTTGGTTATGTTACCAGAAACATATGGCACTGGTTTCTTGGAAAGCTCAGCGAGCTTGATTCCAGTGAACGATATGGCGAGTTTACTTTCCTCCAATGAAGGAGCACTTCGGAGTAAATTGTCATTTAATGACGATGCGACAACAGTGAGGTAGGACACTATGTCATATGATAGACGAGATAGGTTGTTAGCCTCTTGCAAACTCAGACTTTGGCTAGGCTGCACAACGCACTGAGTTTCATACAAAATGGGAATAACGCTATTTGTATAATCTACAAAGCTTCGTAATTCTTCGGCTTCTTCGGCACTGATCTCTTTGATGAAGTCTAAAAGCTTCATGGCGTTTTTGCCCTCAGCAATGCGGTTCACAGTTGGAGTTGACTGCATTACTGCAGTAAGTCCTTTGTAAAGATTGGCACACAGATGTGTTGGATCAATCTCCATTATACGCATACAATAGGTGTATGCTTCAATGAAATTGCGTGAATTAAGAGCGTTCACAACCATGAACCAAAAGTTGCCAATTTTACCTGATTCGTCGATGGTGACAGTTCCTGAATGAGTAACGTGGACTTTCTCGGATAGATTGGCAATCTTTGTGCCGCAAAACGAGCAGAACATGAATTCTCTGCTGTCGTCCATATCCAAAGAGGCACCACACTGAGGACAAATCATTTTCACGAGCATGAGTAAAACACTGCCTTTCTAATTAGTTGAATCTACACCACTATTTTTTATACTCAAGGTCGATCCTTGGATAATTGCATATACACAATTGTAAATCATTACATGGAATTGTGTGATAGGTAATTGTCCTTTGGACGTGAATTGCACTATGTGCGTGATTTTTCTTACCAGATATCTTCCCTTATCATCGGCATGCTCATGCATCTGGGACCGCCGCGGCCCCTTGAAAGCTCGCCGCCGGGGATGGGATTCACGTGGACGCCGGCTTTGTCAAGAAGCTCATTCGTAACGTGGTTGCGGTCGTAAGTGATTATGTTCGCGGGGGCGATGGCAAGGGAGTTCGAGCCCATGTTCCAATGCTCGCGCTTGTAGACGATATCGTTTCCGCCGCCCATCTCGATAAAGCTTACGTGATCGAGGTGCAGCGCGCGCTCAAGTATCCTGTCGACGCCGTCGGTGGTCCGCGTGACGTTGATCTCCCCGTGACCGGCGGGGGTGAGCTCGTAAACGTCGAACCACTTGTGCACCATGCAGGGATGCGCGAGGAACTTGTCGTAATCGACGTGCGTCATCAGCACGTCAAGGTGCATATAGGTGCGGCTCTCGGGATTCTTGAAAAGGAGCACCTTTTCATAACCGCGCGTGAAGAGCGTCTTTGCGAGCTTCTCCACCGCCGCGACGCTCGTCCTCTCGCCGCAGCCTATCGCCACGCATTTATCGGAGAGGGAGAGCACGTCGCCGCCCTCTATCGGGCAGCCGCAGTTGTAGTCGTAAAGGAGATCGACCGTGCCCTTGCCGAACTTTTCGCCGTACTTGTGAAGGTAGCGGATGAAAAGCGTCTCGCGCATGCGGGCGGGCATGCTCATTGCGGAGATCGCGATGCCCGTGCCGATGGAAAAGCTGATATCCCTCGTGAAATAGATGTTGGGGAGCGGATCGGTCAGGAACGGATAATCGCTCAGAACGGTCGCCTGAATGGGCTTGTTTGAAACGCCCTTGAGATCGTCCCTCGTAATGCCCTTCGCAACCGCGTCGAACAGCCCCTCCGCCGGAACGGAAAGGAGATACTCCCTCACCGCGGGCTTGAGAGAATCGCCGAAAACGCCGATATCGACGAAATCGTCGATGAAGGAACGGCGGATATCGTCGTTCTTGACGACCTCGGCGAATTCCTTCTCGATGTAGACGACGTCGACCCCCGCGTCCCTCAATATGCCGGCGAACACGTCGTGTTCCCTGCCCGCCATCTCAACGTCGGGAGTATCCTCTGCAAGCATGCGCTCCAAAAAGTCGGGCATCAGATTCGCCAGCTCAACGCCGGGGCGGTGCAGCATGACTCTCTTCAAAGGCCCGATCTCGCTCTTTACGTTTATATGACCCATGGAAATACCTCCATTTGTATTTTACAGTTCATTATACACCATGCGGGGGCTTCCCGTCAATAATTATCGGAATGGCGCGGGCGAATTATTAAGTGCTTGACAAAACCGCATATTACTTTATAATTAAGCTACAAATAGTTGCTTGGACCCGGAGGGATTGTAATGGTTTTCGGTAAGCACATCAACCGCTACTACTTAAAGTACGCGCCCCTTCTGATACTCGGCGCCGCGGCGCTGATATTGGTCGATTATTTCCAACTCATCATCCCGAATCTTTACGGCATGCTGATCGACGGCGTAAGCTACCGGGAAGTCACCTACAAAGGCGAGCTCATCCCGTTCACCGTGGATTTTCTGCTGGATAAGATCTGCCTTCCCATAATCGGCATAGTCGCCGTAATGGTCGTCGGCAGGTTCCTTTGGCGCGTCTGCTTCTTCGGCGCGGCGATAAGGGTGGAGACGGACGTCCGCATCAGGATGTTCGATCACTGCAAGGATCTTTCAAGGGATTATTACCAGGTGAACAAGGTCGGCAATCTGATGAGCCTTTTCACCAACGATCTCGATACCATCCAGGAATGCTTCGGCGACGGCATGCTCATGTTCTTCGACGCGCTGTTCCTCGGCGCGCTCGGCTTCTATAACATGTGGCGCATGGACATCGTGCTGACGCTCCTCACGCTGATACCCCTCGGGCTGATACTCCTCATCGGCACGCTGATGGGCAAGGCGATGATGAAAAAATGGGAGATCAGGCAGAGGGCGTTTTCCAACCTTTCCGATTTCGCGCAGGAGAGCTTCTCCGGCTATGCGGTCGTAAAGGCGTTCGTAAAGGAGCTCGATCAGCTCGTTTCGTTCAGGAAGCTGAATATCGAGAACGAGGATACCAACGTCGATTACGTCAAGGTATCGAACCTCATGCACGTGCTCATCGTGACGCTTGTCGAAACGGTCATCTGCGTCATTCTCGGCTACGGCGGCTACCTCGTCCATAAGGGCCTGTTCACCGCGGGCAAGCTGATGGAGTACGTCGGCTATTTCACGTCGGTCGTATGGCCGGTAATGGCGGTCTCCATGCTGATAGAAAAGACCGCGCGCGGCAAGGCTTCCCTAAAGCGCGTCAGCGAGCTTCTGGACGCCGAGATCACCGTTAAGGACGCGCCCGGAGCGGAGGATATCGGCAGGGTAAAGGGCGATATCGAATTCAAGGGTCTCACCTTCCGCTATCCCGACGGGGAATACGACGCGCTTTCTGACGTTTCGTTCAGGATAAACGCGGGGGAGAGCGTCGGCATAGTCGGCAAGACCGGCTCCGGCAAGACTACGATAGTCGATCTTTTGCTCCGCGCGTACAACGTGCCGGACGGCACGCTGTTCATCGACGGGAAGGACGTGAATACGGTCACGATCCGCTCCCTGCGCGAAGGCTGCGCGTACGTCCCGCAGGATAATTTCCTGTTCTCCGATACGATCGCGAACAACATCAATTTCGCTTTCGACGAAAAGGACGAGCAGGCGATCGAAAACGCCGCGGCGCTCTCCGCCGTGCACGATAATATCGCCGAGTTCAAGGATAAGTACGAAACGGTGCTCGGCGAGAGGGGCGTTACCGTCTCCGGCGGGCAGAAGCAGAGGATATCCATTGCAAGGGCGCTGATGAAGAACGCCCCGATACTGATACTCGACGATTCCGTTTCCGCTGTCGATACCGACACGGAAAAGGTGATACTCGGGAACCTTAAGGAGAGCCGCGCCGGGAAGACGACCATACTCATCGCGCACAGGATCTCCACGATAAAGGAGCTCGACAAGATAATATTTGTCGAGGACGGACGGGT
The DNA here is from genome assembly GCA_002392505.1 of Christensenella sp. UBA3857. GTDB lineage: Bacteria > Bacillota > Clostridia > Christensenellales > CAG-138 > UBA3857. Next base: position 14,965 of record DGHD01000020.1, read on the forward strand.
GACAGCCGTCGGCAGTCACGAGGAGCTTCTCGCCTCCTGCCGGGAATACGCAAAGATGGTCGAACTGCAGCGCCTCGAAGAAGAGGCTCAACGCTGAAGGAAGGAGATGATTTAAGATGCGTGAATACTATCCCCTTCTCCTCGTCGGCGGCATATTGGGCTTTATATCGATAGTGCTCATAATCGCGTTCGCCTCGATCAAGGACAAGAAACAGTCGATCGGCTTCGACCGCCACATGAAGGATTCCGAGATCGTGAAGCGCCTGCTGCGCTATGCGAAGCCGTACGTCGGCAGCTTCATACTCGTGTTCTTCATAATGCTCGTCGGCATAGCCTACGATATCGTTTCCCCGCTCATACTCGGCAAGGCAACCAAGCTCATAAGCGCCGAGAGCGGGTTCGAGCTGCCGCGGCTCTATACGCTCGTCGCGATCTACGCGGGGATCCTCGTCGTCTCGATGATCTGCACGTACGCGCAGGCTATAATACTGCAGCGCGTCGGGCAGAAGATAATCTCCGGCATGCGCGAGGATCTCTTCACCCATATAGAGGAGCTTTCGCATGAGCAGATGAATTCCATACCCGTCGGCAAGCTCGTCACAAGGGTGACGAACGACACGAACGCCATTTCGCTCATGTTCACGTCGCTCCTCGTCAACCTTCTCAAGAACGTGTTCATAATCGTCGGCGTGCTCGTCGCGATGCTCGCGCTCAATTTCGAGCTCACTCTGATGGTGCTCTGCTTCGTGCCGTTCATCGTGCTGTTCACGGTCATATTCCGCAAGTTCGCAAGGCGCGCGTACCGCCGCGTCAAGGACCGCACGACGGATATCAACACCTACCTTTCCGAGAACCTTTCCGGCATCAAGATCACGCAGATATTCAACCGCGAGGGCGAAAAACAGCGTGAGTTCGAGGACAAGAGCCGCGGGCTCGGCAAGGCGAAGCGCGAGCAGATACTCGTATTCGGCATATTCCGCCCGCTGGTTTACATGCTCTATATCAGCTCCGTGCTCTGCCTGTTCTATCTTGGCGGCAGGGGCGTGCTGTCGGGAGGCAGCTTCCTCGGGCAGACCATCGAAGCGGCGACCATCGTCAGCTTCTATATGTTCATCAACAAGTTCTTCAACCCGATCCAGAACCTTGCGGAGCAGTTCAACTGGCTGCAGTCGGCGTTCGCCTCGGCGGAGAAGGTCTTCTCGATAATGGATATCGAGCCCGCGCTCGTCGACGCGCCCGATGCGATCGAGCTTGACGAGGTAAAGGGCGAGATTGAATTCAAGGACGTGTGGTTCAGCTATATCCCCGACGAGTGGGTGCTCAAGGGCGTTTCGTTCAAGGTAAAGCCCGGCGAGACGGTCGCCTTCGTCGGTCCGACCGGCTCCGGCAAGACGACTATACTCTCGCTCATCTGCCGCAATTACGAGTTCCAGAAGGGCGAGATACTGATCGACGGCGTCGACATAAGGAAGATAAAGATAAAGTCGCTGAGGAAGCACTTCGGGCAGATGCTGCAGGACGTGTTCCTCTTCTCAGGCACGATAAGGAGCAACATACTCCTTGACAAGAAGGGCGTTTCGGACGAGGAAGTCATGGAGGCGTGCCGCTACGTCAACGCGGATCATTTCATCGACCGCCTCGAAAACGGGCTCGATGAGATAGTACGCGAGCGCGGCAACAATTTCTCCGCCGGACAGAGGCAGCTTTTGAGCTTCGCGCGGACGATCGTCCATAAGCCCGAGGTGATGATACTCGACGAGGCGACCGCCAATATCGATACCGAGACCGAGGTGCTCATACAGGATTCCCTCGAAAAGATGATGAACATCGGCACCATGCTCATCGTCGCGCACCGCCTTTCCACCATACAGCACGCCGACAACATAATAGTCCTCTCAAAGGGCGAGATCGTCGAGCAGGGCACGCATCAGGAGCTTTTGAACCTCCACGGCAAGTACCACGCGCTCTATATGCTCCAGTTCGAGAAGGAGAAGCAGAGGAAGGAAGAATAAAGAACAAATATAAAAGGAACATTAAAAAGGAACGGATAAGGGTGCATTCACTTAAGGAAATGCAGGTTTTCAGCCTGAAAAAAGCCAATATATAAAAAGATATCCGGAGATAGCTCATATCTCCGGATATTTC
>DGHD01000019.1:0-2327 GCA_002392505.1 Christensenella sp. UBA3857
GCCTACTTCCAGTCCCGCGTCTGCTGCGCGGGCATCGGCATCGTGGCAAAGCAGGGCAACGGCGGCATGGGTATCACCTTCGCCATCATGGTAGAGCTCTACGCGATACTTGCGCTGATCATTTCCATACTGATGGTCGTCGGCGTTCCCGTAAACGCCTGATAGTGAAATATGGATACCAATAACGGAGCCGAAAAGCTCATAGCCAGCATAATGGAGGAAGCGCGCGCCGACGCCGCGGCTATCGAGTGGAAGTCGACGGAGGATATCAACGCCGTCAGGCAGAAGCTCGAGGCGGATAAGGAAGCCCTGCGTGACGAATTTACCCAAAAGGCGTCCCGCCAGAGGGAGCTCACGCTCGCCACGGCAAGGACGAACGCCGAGCTCACGGGCAGGAAGCGTCTGCTCGTCCGCAAGCGCGCCCTCATTGACGAGGCGTATGCGAAGGCATATAAGCGCATCGCCGCGCTTGACGGCGAGGGGCGCGCAGCCCTGTTAAAGCGCCTCTTGGAGCGCGAGTGCGAGGGCGGCGAGACCGTCTGCCCCGCCGAAAAGGATCTGGAGACCGTCCGCGCGCTGATCGAAGGCGGCGCCGTTTCCGGCGTCAGCGTGGGCGAAGCCGATCCCTCGATAACCGACGGGTTTATAATTAAGGGCTCGAACTACGTCAAGAACTGCTCCTTCGACGCGCTCATGGAGGAAGTTCGCCAGCTTACCTCCGCAAAGGCCGCGGAGCTTCTGTTTAACTGATCAAGGTGCGAACTATGGCTGAAAGCCTTATAAACAGCATAGCGAGACTGCGCGTTATAGAGAAACGCCTCCTTACGAGAGAGACGGTCTCCCGCCTTGCCGCCGCGAAGGACTACGAGGAGTGTTTGAAGATACTCTCGGAGTCCGGCTATGGCATGAAGTCCGATCCCGATGAGCCGGATCGGGCGGAGGCGATGATCCGCGCGGAGCTCGGCGAGGCATACTCTGTAACGGAGGAGCTCATGCCGAGGCACTTTGCCCCGGTGCTCGAGGTCTTCCGTATGCGGCATGATATCACGAACATAAAGCTTCTCTACAAGCTGCGTCTCTTGGGCGCGGAGCTTGACAAGGCGGAGCTCGGCTTCGGCGGTATCTATGACGGGGAGAAGCTTAAAGCCGCCGTCAAAAAGGGCGATTATTCCATGCTGCCGAAGACGATCGCCGCGGCGCTCGAGGAGCTTGACGTCGACACGTACCGTTCCGCCGATCCGCAGGCGGTCTCGGTAAAGCTTGACTGCGCGTATATGAAATACGCCATGGGGCTCAAAAACCAGTTTGTAAAGAAGTACTTTTCCGCGCTCGCCGATTTTACGAACCTGATCGCGATACTCCGTGACGTGCCGGACGAAAGGCTGCTTCCCACGGGCGAATACTCGGCGGCGGAGCTTAAGCGCTTTCGCGAGGCGCTTTCCGATTCGAAGGAGAAGGCGGCGGCTCTGCTCAAAAGCCCGCTTGAGATCAGCGAAGTAAAGGAGCGCATCCGCGCCGCGTTCAGCGAGTATTTGAAGACGGGCGCCGTTGCCCCCGTCGAAAAGGCAAGGGACGAGTATCTTATCGGGCTCGCCTCCGGCAACAGATCCGATATCGACACCCCCGCGCCCATAGTTGGGTATCTCCTCGCAAGGGAGAGGGAGGCGGAGGTCGTAAGGCTCATATTGACCGCAAAGAGGAGCGGCATTCCCGCGTCCGTGATCGAGGAAAGGAGCATGGCGCTTTATGGCTGATATAGCAATGATAGGCGATAAGGATTCCGTGCTGCTCGGAAGAGCCGCAGGGCTCGACGTGTATTTCGAGACCGACGGACATGCCGCGGGCAAGCTGATAGATAAGCTTGCCGCCGGGAACACAAAGGTGATATTCATAACCGAGCCCGTGTTCGAGGCGGCGGCGCAGACCGTTTCAAAGTACAGGTCGAGCGCCTTCCCCGCAATAATCCCCATCCCCGACAGCAGGGGCACGACCGGCGCCGCAATGCGCAGCGTGAGGGAGAACGTCGAGAAAGCGATCGGGGCGGATATTTTACTTTAACAGCTCCGCTGTTAAAGATTCGGACATTTTGCTTTTTCGCGGGAGGGCGGAAATTATACTTTAACAGCTCCGCTGTTAAAGATTTGGACATTTTGCTTTTTCGCGGGAAGGCGGAAATTATACTTTAACAGCTCCGCTGTTAAAGATTCGGACATTTTGCTTTTTCGCGGGAAGGCGAAAATTTCAGCCGGCTTTGCCGTCTGAAACCGCAAAAGTCCCGAAGCGGAAGAAAAAAAGCGGCTTCGCCGTCTGAAACCGCAAAAGTCCCG
>DGHD01000019.1:2456-28946 GCA_002392505.1 Christensenella sp. UBA3857
TCTGAAACCGCAAAAGTCCCGAAGCAGATGAAACGGACATTTTGCTTTTCCGAACGAGTGTGACCTGTCAGACCCAGGCGCCTCACACGCCGCCGTTCGGGCGGAAAACACCAACCACGAACAATACTAACGGAGGATACATATCCATGACCCAGAACCACGGAACCATCGTCAAGGTAGCCGGTCCGCTCATAACGGCGGACGGCATGGGCGGCGTGCAGATGTACGACGTCGTCCACGTTTCCGAAAAGGAGCTCATAGGCGAGGTCATTGAATTGAGGGGCGACAGAGCCTCCATACAGGTCTACGAGGAAACGGGCGGCATCGGTCCCGGCGAGCCTGTTTATCCCACGGGCGCGCCGCTCTCCGTTGAGCTCGGTCCCGGACTTATCGAGTCCATTTACGACGGTATCCAGAGGCCCTTGAACGTGCTTTTCGAGTCCGCCGGTTCAAGGATCACCAGGGGCATTGCCGCTCCCGCGCTCGATCCTGAAAAGGTCTGGAATTTCCAGCCGACGGCAGAGGTCGGCAAAAAGCTTGTCGGCGGCGACGTGCTCGGCTTCGTGCAGGAGACCGGCGCGGTCAAGCACTACATAATGGTCCCCCCGGGAAAGACGGGCGTTTTGAAGCGCCTCGTTCCCGAAGGGCTCTACAAGATCCACGACGCCATCGCCGTCATAGAGGGTGAAAAAGGCGAGGAGGAGCTTACCATGGCGCAGAAATGGCCAGTCCGAAAGGGCAGACCGTATCAGGAAAAGCTCCCTCCCAATGAGCCGATGATCACCGGCCAGCGCGTTATCGACACGTTCTTCCCCATCGCGAAGGGCGGCGTCGCGGCGGTCCCCGGCCCCTTCGGCAGCGGCAAGACGGTCGTTCAGCATCAGCTCGCCAAATGGGCGGACGCGGATATCATCGTCTACGTCGGCTGCGGCGAGCGCGGAAACGAGATGACGGACGTTCTTACCGAGTTCCCCGAGCTCGTCGATCCGAGGACGGGGCTCTCGCTGATGAAGCGCACGGTGCTTATCGCGAACACCTCCGATATGCCCGTCGCCGCGCGTGAGGCGTCCATTTACACGGGCATCACGATCGCGGAGTATTATCGCGATATGGGCTATAAAGTCGCAATAATGGCGGATTCCACATCCCGCTGGGCGGAGGCGCTCCGTGAAATGAGCGGCCGTCTTGAGGAAATGCCCGGCGAAGAAGGCTACCCCGCTTATCTTTCGAGCCGCCTTGCCGAGTTCTACGAGAGGGCGGGTCAGGTGCTCACCATCGGTTCGGAGGGCAGGAAGGGCGCGATCTCCGCGATCGGCGCCGTATCGCCTCCCGGCGGCGATATTTCGGAGCCGGTCTCACAGGCGACGCTCCGCATCGTAAAGGTGTTCTGGGGACTTTCCGCAAAGCTCGCCTACGCGAGGCACTTCCCCGCGATTGACTGGCTCTCGAGCTACTCGCTCTACACCGACAGGCTCGAGCCGTGGTTCGATTCGAACATCGCGGAGGACTGGGGCGAATGCGTCACCAGGGCGATGACCCTCCTGCAGGAGGAGGCGGAGCTTTCCGAGATCGTTTCTCTCGTCGGTATCGACGCGCTCTCGAAGCGCGACCGTCTGAAGCTCGAGACCGCGAGGAGCATCCGCGAGGACTATCTCCATCAGAACGCGTTCGACGCGACCGATACCTACACCTCCCCGGATAAGCAGCATGCGCTTTTGAAGCTCCTGCTCGAGTTCTACGACAGGGGTTCCGCCGCGCTCGAAGCCGGCGCTCCGTTCGAAAAGCTCGCTGCGATGCCCGTCAGGGAAAAGCTCGGCAGATTCAAGTACTGCCAGGAGAAGGATCACAAACAGCTCGCGAGAGAGCTTTCCGCCGAGCTCGCGAATGAGGTCAGAAAATTGACAGAGGGTAACGAAAATGCGTAAGGAATACACAACGATCCGCGAGGTAGTCGGTCCGCTCGTAATGGTGGACGGCGTTGACGGCGTAAAATACGACGAGCTTGTCGAGATCAAAAGGACCGACGGCTCCGATATCCGCCGCGGCAAGGTGCTGGAGGTAAACGGGTCGAAGGCGCTCGTGCAGCTCTTCGAGGGCTCGCAGGGTCTGAAGATATCCGACTCCCGCGCTAAATTCCTCGGTCACAGCATTGAGCTCGCCGTCGCGCCAGATATGCTCGGGCGAGTATTCGACGGTATGGGCCGCCCAAAGGACGGCGGCGCGCCGCTCATCCCCGAAAAGATGCTGGATATCAACGGCTCGCCGATGAATCCCGCCGCGAGGGATTATCCCAATGAGTTCATACAGACCGGCGTATCCGCGATCGACGGCTTGAACACGCTTGTCCGCGGGCAAAAGCTGCCCGTGTTCTCCGGCTCCGGTCTTCCTCACGCACAGTTCGCCGCCCAGATAGCGAGGCAGGCGAAGGTCAGGGGCACGAACGAGCCGTTCGCCGTCGTGTTCGCCGCCGTCGGCATCACGTTCGAGGAAGCCGATTACTTTATAAACGATTTCAAAAAGACAGGCGCGATCGAAAGGACGGTCACGTTCGTCAACCTTGCGAACGACCCCGCCATCGAGCGTATTGCCACCCCGCGCATGGCGATAACCGCCGCGGAGTATCTGGCTTACGACCTCGGCATGCACGTGCTCGTAATAATCACGGATATCACCAATTATGCGGAGGCGCTGCGCGAGATCTCAGCCGCCCGCAAGGAGGTCCCCGGCCGCCGCGGCTATCCCGGCTACCTTTATACCGACCTTGCCACCATGTATGAGCGCGCAGGCAGGATAAAGGGCTCGAAGGGCTCCATCACGATGATACCGATACTCTCCATGCCGGAGGACGATATCACCCACCCGATCCCCGACCTTACCGGCTACATCACCGAGGGGCAGATAATCCTTTCAAGGGAGCTCAACAGGAAGGGCATAACCCCGCCCGTAAACGTTCTGCCGTCGCTTTCGCGTTTGAAGGATAAGGGCATAGGCAAGGGCAAAACGCGCGAGGATCACGCCGACACGATGAACCAGCTCTTCGCCGCATACTCGCGCGGCAAGGAAGCGAAGGAGCTCGCCGTCATACTGGGCGACGCCGCGCTTTCCGACGTGGATAAGCTCTATGCCAAATTCTCCGACGAGTTCGAGGCGAAATACGTCTCCCAGGGGTATTACACCAACCGCTCCGTGGAGGAGACCCTCGACATCGGCTGGGAGCTTTTGAGGATACTCCCGAGGTCGGAACTGAGGCGTATCCGCGACGAATATCTCGACAAGTATTACGAAAAGAAAGAGCAGTAAACGGAGACCATAGCTCATGGCAATTTCTTATAAGCCCACCCGAATGGAAATGAGCCGCCTAAAAAAGAGGCTCGTTACTGCGACGAGGGGACACAAGCTGATGAAAGACAAGCGCGATGAAACGGTGCGCCGCTTCATCACGTACGTGCGCCGCAACAAGGAGCTGAGGGAGCGCGTCGAAAAGCTCATGGCGGAGTCGATGCAAAGCTTCGTCATCGCAAAGGCGACCATGAGCTCCGCCGCCGTGGAGGAGGCGCTCTGCTATCCCGCTTCTGCCGCGAGGATAGGCGTCGAAAGCGCGAAGGTGCTCTCGACGGAGGTGCCGCGCCTCAATTACATCCCCACCGAATCGCACGGGCTGCCCTACGGCGTGCTCGGCACTTCGTCCCAGCTCGATAACGCCGTCGCAAAATTCTCCGAGCTGATGCCGCTTCTCATCGAGCTTGCCGAGGTGGAAAAAACCTGCAATCTTCTTGCGGACGAGATCGAGAAGACCCGCCGCCGTGTCAACGCGCTGGAGTACGTAATGATACCGCAGCTCAAGGACGCCATCCACGATATCTCCATGAAGCTCGACGAAAACGAGCGCGGGAATTTGACCCGCCTCATGAAGACGAAGGATATGCTCAAGGAAAAAGAAGGCTGAAAAACTCAATAATAAAAAGACTCTGCCGCGAATCGCGTCCGCCGCAGAGTCTTTTGTTGTTCGACAGAAGTGAGATCGGTCATCGTCTTACGACGATTCGGTCAAAACGTACGTTTATTCATCCGATACGTACCAATCGAGCTTGTTGAAAGCCTTACCCGTTGTGGTCGTTCCGTCCGCGGCGACGTGATGCCGATCGGCGGGGAACATGAACCAATCGAAGAACAGATTGTCCTGGTACCAGGGGCTGCCCGTGTCCGACCAGGTGACGTCCACGAAATAAGTACCCTGATCGAGGGTCACGATATCCCAGAAATGCATATTGTCGTCGGTACGCCCGTTCGTCAGCCTGCGGCAGTCGAGGTCCGCCGCGCGGCAGAGGTACTCGAACCCGAGGGCGTATCCCTGGCAGATCGAGTAGCCGTTTATCACCGCGCCGAAGGGCGTCGTCGCATAGCGGGGGATCTCTCCCTCAACGTGCGCGTACTGCGTGTTCAAGCAGATGTAATAGGCAAGCGTGCGGTATTTGTCAATGGGAGAGAACTCCTCGGGGATAAGGCTCGCGATATAGCGCGCGGTCAGCTCGAGCGCGGCGACCTGATCCTTCAATGCATCCATATCCTCCGCGGGCTCGACGTAGCGCCCGCTCGGCATCGAATAGAGCGAACAATAACCGTCCTCGCTTTCGATCATGGAGAAATAGGTCTCTATCTCGGGATGATCGGTATAAAGCGCATTGAGCGCCGCCTCCATATCGTCAGACGAACAGGAGTCGACGGTAAGCTCGCTGAAAGCGCCGGCGGCTTCGAGCATGGCGTTGTACACCGAAAGCGCATCCCCGGAAAGCTTTTCGAATTCATTGGGGGGAACGAAGGGGTGCGTTTCCCCGGGCACGCTTATAGGGTGCTGCCTGATAAACTCGACAGCCTCGGTCATATGCGAATCGGCATTGCCGATGCACTCAAAGGCATAGTCCGTAATATCGTCCGGAAATACGAATTCGCCGGGAGCCGGAGTCGGATCGGGGGTGGGTTCCTCCGTTGGCTCAACCGTTGGCTCATCCGTTGGCTCGGCGGTCGGCAATTGGGTGTTCGCGGGATCGTCGGTGGGAACGGGAGTATCGTTTTTGCCGAAACTGCACGCCGCAAAAGAGAGCAGTAAAGCCGCGAGAAGTATAATGGCGAGCTTTTTCATTTCCGTCAACCCTTTCCGAAGGGCGCTTCGCCCGTTTCAGCGATGTAGATCTCGCAGTTCAGCCCGGTCTGCGCCTTGTAGCGTTCGGTCACGCCGGCTTTTACGCTCTCGGCGGCGTCTTTTTCGACTATCGCGATGGCGCAGCCGCCGAACCCGGCGCCGGTCATCCTCGCGCCGAGGACGCCCTCCTGATCCCTTGCCGCGTAAACGATGGAATCGAGCTCCCTGCCCGTTACCTCGTAATCGTTTTTAAGCGAATCGTGGGAGGCGTTCATGAGCTTGCCGAGCGTGACGATATCGCCGGTCTTCAGAGCTTCGGCGGCATTGAGCGTGCGTTCGTTCTCCGTCACGGCATGGCGCGCGCGGCGGCGGAGCGTTTCGGGCAGAAGGGCTTCGACGGAAGCGAATTCTTCATGCGTAAGCTCGCAAAGGTGCTTCCTGTCCATCCCGGAAGCGACGATCAGCCGGAGCGCCTCCTCGCATTCGGCGCGGCGCTCGTTGTACTTGGAGCCCGCGAGCCGGCGGGGCTTTTTGGTATTCATTATCAAAAGCTGCGAATCCTTCAGATCGAAGGGCAGATATTCGTTCGACAGGGTGTGCGTATCGAGCAGCACGGCGTGATCCTTCCTGCCTTTCGCGCAGATGAACTGATCCATGATACCGCAGTTCACGCCAGCACAGTCGCGCTCGGCGGCGAGGGAAATGAGCGCCGCCTGCTCGCCGGTCAGCCGAATGAAGAAAAGCTCCTTCAAAACGGCGCAGGTGAGCACCTCGAGCGATGCGGAGGAAGAAAGCCCGGAGCCGCGGGGAAGGCTGCCGCAGACCGCCATATCGAAACCGCCGACGTAAAAGCCGTTCTCGATCAGCTTCGCGGCAACGCCGAGCGGATACTCCGCCCAGCCGAAGCGGGCGAAACTCAGCGGCACGCAGGGGAGGGAAGCAAGCTCCTCGGACGTGGTCTCGACGACCGCGCCGCCCATGTCGACGGAAACAAGACGGATCACTCCGTCATTGCGCCTTGCCGCGGCGGCGTAAGTGCCGAGGGACAGCGAACAGGGCATTACCCGTCCGCCGTTATAATCTATATGTTCGCCGATCAGGTTGACCCTGCCGGGCGCAAAAAGCACCGTATCGGGGCTTTTGCGGAAACAAGTTCTGAAAAGATCGCTTGAGCGAAGACCGTATTCGTTCAAAATAATGGATTACCTGCACCTTTCTCGGCAATATCTGCCGATCTTTCAAATATCGCGGGTATTATAGCACAGGGCGCGTTCATCCGCAACAGTCGTTAAGATGATTTTAGCGTCGTCATGCTTGTATATTTCATTCGCAGGTGTTATAATCAAATAATAGGGCGAGTATGCCCATATCGGAGGAGACTGAAATGAGGGCGCTCAAAAGGATAGCGGCTGTGCTTATGCTTCTGCTGATACTGTTCGCGGTATCGGTTGGTTTGCCGCTGCCCGACGACAGGTCCGATCCCAATGAAACGGAGCTTCCGCCCGCCTCCGTAAGCCTTTTATACCGCGACGCGGAAAAGATCGTTATTTCCACCTGCATGAGGACCGCCAACCCCGACGCGGGGAGGCCCCTTGCCACATTCCGTGTGGACGAGGTGCTCGACGGCGCGGCTGAGGCGGGGAGCACCTTCGATATCGCCGCGGAGGCGCAGCTCGGCGGAAGGTACCTTTTCTATCTCGCACCCGGCGCGGAGGACGGGGATGACTACCGGATAATGACCGGTCAGCCCGTTCCCGTTAACGGCGGAACTGCGGAATTCGAGAACGCGGTATGCAGTATCGAAAGCATTAAGCGCGATATCGAGGAACAGCGGAAAATACTTACCGTGCCCTCGCAGAGCTTCTTCTACGGCGAATTCAGCGCGCTTGCAAACGCCTGCGACGAGATCGTCGCCGCGCGCGTGCTCTCCGTAAGCGAGCCTACGGATATCCCCTGTCGGTCGGTCGGCGGCGGCGAGAGCACTTTCTCCACCCAGAAACAGGTCTTCATCAGGATAAAGGTCGAGAACGGCTTCTTCGGCGGGCTAAGGTACGGGGACAGGCTTGACGTTGTGCTTTCGCCCTACAACGGGCGCCCCGTGATAAACGCAACCGACTTAACGCCGAAGATCGTCGACGCCCATTCCGCCCACGGTCCGAAGGCGGGGAGCAGATACATTTTCTTCCTGCTCAGGAGCGAGGACGTTAAAAGCGATTATTACTTTATGGTAAATCCTTACGAGGGGTTCGTTGCATTGAGCGGGAACGCGATCAGCCACCCGTACTACAACGAAGCGTTCAGCGAGATCAACGATCTGAGGGTTTTCTCCGATCGGCTCCGGGAAGCGCTCTTCCCGCCCGAGCCCTCGCCGGAGGACGGGGAACAGTGATCGAACCATCGCATTGATCAGACCGGAGGGTATAATGAATCTCGTCTTTGCAGTGCTCGCAAGCTCCGCCGTCGCGATAATAATGCGCCTCGGCGAAAAACATATCAAAAACAATTTCGCGATGTTCATGGCGAACTATTTCGTTTGCTCGCTCATCGCTTTCCTGTTCATGGAGGACAAGCGCCCGTTCGCGCCGCAGGAGGGGATGACCTTCGCTGTGCTGCTCGGTCTTGGAAGCGGCTGCCTGTATCTTTTGAGCTTCATGCTGATGAAGCATAACATAAGCAAAAACGGAGTGATGCTCTCCTCCGTTTTCATGAAGCTCGGCGTGCTCGTTCCCACGATCATGGCGGTGGCGGCCTTTGGCGAAAAGCCGACCGTGTTCAATATCGTCGGCTTCGTTCTGGCGGTGGCGGCGATAATAATAATCTACCTCGAGCCCGGCAAGGCGGAAGGCTCCAAACGCTCCGGCGTGTTCCTGCTGCTGCTTCTCTTCGTCAGCGGGCTAACCGAATCCATGGCTAATATCTACGATAACTTCGGCGTTGAGGCTGTCAAGGATCATTTCCTGTTCTGCAATTTCCTGACCGCGCTCGCGCTTGCGGGGATCATGACGATAGTCACCCGCAAGAGGATCACTTGGAAGGACCTGGTTTTCGGCGTGATTATCGGCGTACCGAACTATTTTGCGTCACGCTTCCTGCTGCTAGCGCTGCAGGATCTCAAGGCGGTCATCGTGTACCCCATCTACAACGTCGGCGCGATAGTGCTCATAAGCCTGGCGGGGATACTCTTGTTCAAAGAAAAACTGAGCGTCCGCAAGGTGATCGGCATTATAATGATAATCGGCGCGCTGATACTTTTGAATATAAGCTGAGTCGTAAAAAGCGTTCCCGGACGCATCCGGGAACGCTTCTTTCATATTTCCACTGACACGCGCTTCACGTATCTGAGGAGCGGATACTCCCCGTCGTGCGGCATGCCGCAGTATTCCCGGGACATGAGCCTCCCGTCCGTTATACGGAAGACGCCGGTCTTGAGCAAAAGCTCCGACAGCGCGTCTTTTTCTTCGTCGGCACAGCTCAAAAACACCGTCTGCAATCGGTTTTTATACGGCGCGAGCGTTTCGGGGAGCCTCTCCCTTTTCAGCGGCTTCACCCACGGACAGCGGAACTGATATGATGCTTCGAGGGCGCCGTCGTTCACGGCGATCACACCCGCACCGTTTGCACAGAATACCCGCTTTTCGTTCGGGCGGGCTTCAAGCTCCTCGGTATAAAGCTCCAGCGTTTTCTGCGCCCGTATCCGGTCTCCGCCGGAGAACGGATATTTTTCCGATACCTCGCCCAGTATCGCGGCGAACCGCTCCGCAAAGCGGCAGACCTCTTCAAAATCGTCCGTATCGAGATATATCCCCTGGCAGGAGCTGCAGTAAAGCTGCTCGGTCATGCAGATGTTCTCCGCTGCGGAATAAAGCGCCTCGTCAGCCTGCGCGCCGGAAAAATAGGCGAAGCTCAGCTTATGTCCCCACTCGATCACGCGTGTATCGGGCTTAACAAGCCTCCTTGCGGCGGCGACCGCCTCGTCTCCGCCCCAGACGACCACCGCATCCGAAAGCTCGGCGAGCGCAGCAAGCGTTTCCGTATCGGTCGAGGGCACGTCGAGCACCTCGACGAACGGCTCGATCGCTGGCTCGATCACGCAAAGCCGCTCGAGTGCGGCGGCGGAAAGCCCGTTATCCTCCCGCGGGAGCTTCAGAAGGTTCACGTTGCCTGTCAAAAGCCCCTCTATCACGCTGAATGCGGGCAGCGCGTCCACGTTCCCCGCCGATATGTGAAGGAGCACGCCGAGGGGCCTCAAACCGCGCTTTACCGGGCGGGAGCTCCCGAACGGAGTGAATGCAGCGTCCTCCGCTTCGCCGAGCTCCGTTTTGACCCTTTCGCGCAGATACCCCTCCGAAAGCATTTCCGCTGCAAGCGAGATCTCGCGCCGTATCTTTTCCTCCGGCATGCCGAGCCCCGAAAGCATGGCGGCGTATTCGGGGGAGGCAAGCTCGCGGGAGAGCGCGCCGCAGGCGCATATCACCTTCTCACGGTCAAGCGCGGGAAGCCGCCTTGCCGCCGAGACGCGCTTTTTAAGGGCTTCCATATCGGGCTTTTCGGCTGTACCCATCAGCTTGTTTATCGCGTCAAGCATCTTTCCCTCCCAAAAACTCGTTCGCGCCGGAAACGCAGGTCTTTATACCGGATACGCCCGCCCTGCCCAAAAGATCGAAATACGGCGCCTTGAGCCCGCAGGCGCAGGGTCCTTCATGCCTTACGGCGATATCGTCCGTAACGACGCTGACGAGCGGCATGGACGTGACGAGCGGCGTTACAAAGCTCAAGAGCCCCGCCTCGCCGTCCTTCACCGGCTCAAGCGAAGCGGTATCGCGTATTATCACGCGGCTGTAACAGGGGATGTGGAAATGCCCCTCGCTGCATTTCACGTAAGCCATAGGGTGCTCCACGGCGCTGTAAAACTCAAAACAGCGCTCCCGCCCTATGCCGAGGACCTCGTCAAGCAGACGAAGGAACTCCTCCCGGTCGATCTCGAGCCCGGAGAAGCCCTTCCAGCCGCCGCCGAGAAGCACCGTCGAACGGCGGCCCGTTTTCAGGCGGATCCCCTCGTCCTTAAGCATTTTCATAAGGAAATACATATAGGGCGGAAACCCCACGAACCTTACCGGAAAGGGGGATTTCGCCGCTTTGATCAGCGCCGTTTTTACGCCCTCGAGGTTGAGTTCGTAATCGTTGCCGGTGTCCTTCAGCGCGTACGTGCGGGAGAGTGCCGGCGCGAATTTCGTCGTCCCGTAGGCGGTCTTTATCGCGCCCATGTCGGCGTGCGCGCTCGGCTCGTACCCAAGCACGATGTAGTTGACGGGCACGGGAGAGATTATCCCGTGGTATTTGAAAAAGCGGAACATCATGCCTATCCCGAGGCGAAGGCTCTTTTTGTCAAGCCCCACCACGCTTTTTTTGCCCTTCGTGCCGGACGAGGACGCCTTTACGCGCAGTTCTTTTTCATCAACGGAAAAGAGGCGGTTCCGCTTAAGATACAGCGTCGGTATTACGGGGAGCTTGTAAAGATCCTTCTCGGAGCGGAGCATATCGGGCGAAAACCCGCGCTCCTCGAGTATGCGCGCGTATTCGGGACAATTCCTGATATGATGCTCCGTAAGCGCCCTGACGGAGCGCAGGAAAAGCGCGCCGTCCTTCGGCGGGGAATAGGGATCGCGCTTCAAAAACAGCTTCCGCCTTTCGTCCATGAACGCCTCCTAAAGCTTTGTTTTATCAGATTATAACATATTTCGCGCGGGATTCAAACATCGGAAGCGCTATTGTAAACTGACCGCCGATTTGGTATAATCGAAACGATATAACGAAAGAGGAACAGAATGGAAAAGAAACGGGAAAAGTTAATAAACGCCTCGCTTTTCAAGCCCGTGATAACGCTCGCCTGGCCGACGATGCTCGAACAGCTCATGCAGACCGCCGTGCAGTACATCGACGTCGCCATGGTCGGCGCGCTCGGCACGGCGGCGACGGCGGCGGTCGGCTCGACGACGACGGTCAACTGGCTCGTCGGCAGTACGATCTCCGCGTTCGGCGTGGGCTTCCTCGCGTTCATATCGCAGAAGCTCGGCGGCGGGGAAAAGGAGCTTGCGAAGAAGGCGTCCGCCCAAAGCGTGCTCGCGGTGCTCGTCGTGGGGCTTTTGTTCACGGCGATAACGCTTTCATTGAGTTTCTTCGTACCCGCGTGGATGCAGGTCGACAAGAACATCCGCCCCCTTGCGTGGAGCTATTTCTTCATACTGTACCTGCCCACTCTGCCGAGGACGGCGACCATAATATTCGGCACGGTGCTCCGCGCCGCGGGCGATACGAAAACGCCCATGCGGGTGGGGATAGGCGTGAATCTTATAAACGTGATACTCAATTTCCTGCTGATCTACGAAACGCGGGATATCTCGGTTTTCGGGCGCGAGCTTCGCGTCTGGGGCGCGGGGCTCGGCGTGAAGGGAGCCGCCGCGGCAAGCGCCGTCAGCGTGCTCTTCGGCGGCGCCGCGATAACGATCGCGCTCTTTAAGCATAAGGAGGTCTCGCCAAGGGGCTTCTCCATAAAGCCCGATAAAACGGTGCTCGTCCCCTGTATGCGGGTCGCCTTCCCGAATATGCTGCAAAGGTTCGGCACAAGCCTCGGCTACGTCGCGTTCGCGGCGATGATCAATTCGCTTGGCGAGATATCCACGGCCGCGCACACCGTCGCGAATACCGTCGAGTCCGCGTTCTACATACCCGGCTACGGCATGATGAGCGCCTCCGCAACGCTTGCGGGGAACGCCATCGGCGCGGGCGACAGGAAGAAGCTCAGGGACACCGCGAGGGTCATTATGCTGTTCGAGACGGCGCTCATGGTCGTTTCGGGCGCGCTCCTGTTCATTTTCGCGCCGCGCATGGCGGGGCTTTTCAGCAAGGATCCCGCGGTGATAAGGCTCGGCAGCACGGTTTTGAGGATGGTCGCCTGTTCGGAGCCGATATTCGGCGTCGCGCTGGTCATTGAGGGCATGCTCCAGGGCGCGGGCAAGACCGTCGCTCCGTTCATATTCAATATGGTCGGCATGTGGGGCGTCAGGATACTCGGCACGTTCATATGCATAAAGCTCCTGGGTCTCGGGCTCGGGGCGGCCTGGGCGTGCATGATAGGGCATAATCTTCTGTTGTTCATACTGTTCGGAGTGTATTATCTTAAATGGAGAAAGGAAAGGATCACCGGATGAAAGCCATCGAAACGAAGGGTCTTACCAAGTTTTATGGCAGGGCAAGGGGCATAGAGAACGTCGATCTCACCGTTGAGGAGGGCGAGATATTCGGCTTCATCGGTCCCAACGGCGCGGGCAAAAGCACCACGATCCGCACACTGCTCGGGCTCATAAAAAAGAGCGGCGGCAGCGCGAGCGTGCTCGGCATGGATATCGAAAAGGACAAGGAAAGGATATTGAAGGAGGTCGGCTATCTTCCCTCAGAGGCGTCGTTTTACAGCGGTATGCGCGTGAAGGACGTGCTCGAATTCTCCGCAAAGCTCAGAAAAAAGGACTGCCGCGAGGAGGCAAAGCACCTTTCGGAAAGGCTCGAGCTCGAGCTTGACCGCAAGGTAGGGGAGCTCTCCCTCGGCAACCGCAAAAAGGTGGGCATAGTCGCCGCGATGCAGCACAAGCCCCGCCTCTACATACTCGACGAGCCGACGAGCGGGCTCGATCCGCTCATCCAGCGCGAGTTTTTCGCTCTGCTCCGGGAAAGGAACGAGGAGGGCGCAACGGTGTTCCTCTCCTCGCACGTGCTGTCGGAGATCGGGCGCTACTGCACCCGCGCCGGGATCCTGCGCGAGGGCAGGCTTATCAAGGAGGACAGCGTCGATAAGCTCACCGGCACGGGCGTAAAGCGCGTTACCCTGCACGGCGCGGACAGGCTGCCCGAGATAGACGGCATGAGGGACGTAAACGTAAGCGCCTCCGGAATGAGCTTTTTGTACAGCGGACGCGCGGACGCGCTCGTCAAGGCGCTCGCGGGGCTCTCGTTCGAGGATATCACGCTCACCGATCCCGATATAGAGGACGTTTTCATGCACTATTACGAAAGGGAGGGCGAGTGATATGACTCTGTTTTTCCATGAGCTTAAAAGGGACAGGATAAAGCTCATCGTATGGACGGCGGCGATCGCCTTCATGCTGTGCCTGAGCATACTCATTTACCCGCAGATGACCTCCCAGATGAGCGAGATGGGCGATATGTTCGCCGAGATGGGCGGCTTTTCGCAGGCGTTCAATATGGACAAGATCAATTTCGGCGAGTTCAGCGGCTATTTCGCCGTGGAATGCGGCAACGTGCTGGGATTGGGCGGCGCGTTCTTCGCGGCACTCCTCGGCATAAGCGCCCTCGCCAAAGAGGAAAGGGAGCGCACGGCGGAGTTCCTGCTCACCCATCCGGTCTCCCGCTCGTACGTGGTCTCCCGCAAGCTCGCGGCGGTGATCGCCGAGGTGCTGATACTCAATATCGCGGTCGCGCTCGCCTCGTTCCTCGCAAGCCTCGCCATAGGCGAGAAGATAGGGACAAAGCTGTTCTTCAGCGTGTTCCTCGGCTACCTTTTGATGCAGACGGAGATCGTCTGCGTGATGTTCGGGCTTTCCGCGTTCATAAAGGGGAACGGGCTCGGCATCGGTCTCGGCGCCGCGTTCGTGCTCTATTTCATGAACATACTCGCGAACCTTACGGACGAAGCGGAGTTTTTAAGGTACATAACCCCGTTCTCCTACGCCGACGGCACGGCGATAGTTGCGAACGGCGGGATCGAGGCGAAATACTTGATCCCCGGCGCCGCGTTCACTCTTATCGGTATCGCCGCGGCGTTCATAAAGTACAACAGGAAGGATATAAGGGCGTGACCCGCTAAACAATAAAAGCCGCCTGAGACGATCTCAAGCGGCTTTTTCATATCGTCCGATTCAGTTTATGTAGCTCGTAACCTTTCTCAAAGAGCGGGGGGAGGTATTGTGCACGTTTGCGGAAAACTCCGAAAGGCCGAAGTGCATCGCGTCGCAGGTGTGGTCGTAATAGTAGCCCCAGTTGAAGCCCGCGCGGTAGAAGGCAAGCTCGTAAAGCAGATAGTTGATAACGGTCGTGGGCACGCCCTTATACTTGTTCGAATGACTGCCGGAGTACTCGAAATCGTAATAGCTTACGCCGTTCGCGGTCTTTATGCCGGTATAAGTGAGCTTGTCCCTGACCTCCGTCTTTATGAGATTGCGGTTCGATACGTAGTTGACGTTCGCGTCCATGGCGGCGTTAAGATCGATCGCCGCGCCGAAGGCGTGATGGCTTATGAAGCTGCGGTCGGAAACAAAGCGCGGGTTCCACGTGCCGTCAAAGCTCGAAATAAGGTCCGAAAGCTTTATCACTCCGCTGTCGCCGTTCGTGCCGTGCACGCGGACATAGGTGGTCTTCAGGTAATTGACCGCCTTATTGAAGCCGGGCGCCGCTTTCTTATGCACCGTCCAATGACCGCCGGAGGGGTTCGTTACGGTGGTCATATGCTTCATGCCCCAGGAGGAATCCCTTAACGTGATATCGCGTCCCGTCGAGGCGTTCCATTTATACTCGAACATGAACTCGTCCCTCGAGCCGAAGAACTGCAGCGTGTACGCATAGCTGTTCCTCAGATTGTTGGAGATGAGCTGCCGCCACTCGCCGCCGACCACCTTGAAGCCGCGGCTCTTTAAGAGCACGCCCGTCGAGGAGCTTGTGGATGCGTAAAGGCTGAAGATATAGCTGCCGGCGGGAAGCTCGCCGATCTTTGTCTTGGCGGTAAGGGAGTTGTTCCCCGTCTTGGGGAAAGTCCTGTCGCAGAGCTCGACGCGCGTCACGCTCTCCGAAGCGTTGAAGGTCACGGATTGGTTTATCACCACCGTGCCGGAGGAATTCGCGACCACCGCGGTGACCGCCGTGAGGGGATCGGAAGAAGTCACTATCCCGCCGAACGTGAACGGCTGTCCCTGGGGTACGCCCTCGCCGTAATAGCCCGGAAGCGGCAGCGAAGCGGATTCGGAGAAGCTGATGCTGCCGTCCGTTACCGGCTCGGGCGTGGGCGTCGCGGGAACGGGAGCCGTGGGCGCGGGAGTTGAAGGCGCGGGCGTTGCAGGCGCGGGAGTTGCGGGCGCGGGAGTTGCGGGCGCGGGCGTTGCGGGCGCAGGGGTCGAGGGCGCGGGAGTTTCGGCGGTCGGAGCGACGGTCGGCGTCTCGGTAACGGCCTCCGTGGGCGTATCGGTCGCCTGCTCGGTAGGAGCTGACGTGACTAAATCGGTCGGCTCGGCGGAGGGCTGTTCCGAGGGCGCGTCGGTGGGATCGCCGACGGGCGCCGCGCTTTCCGCCGCCGAAGGGTCGTCGGTCACGCCGATATCCACAACAACATTTTCCTTAATATCTTTTATGCAGCCTGCCGCGGGAACAAGGAATAAAAGCGCCATTATAAGCGCGGCGGCCTTAATAGAAATCCTTGCAGAGTTCCTCATACAAAAACCTCCGAATAAACATCGTACTCCTTATTATATCATTTTTCGCAGGACTGTTCAACAGCTTCTTTTCGCTTGAAAACGTGAGGGCGATATGCTATCATGGAAACAAGGAGCCGCTATGATCAAGGAAAGGATAACCGAATACGCGCGCAGGAAATACGGCGCCGAGCCGGAGCATCTTTGGATGCGCTGGCCGGAATACGCCGTGCTCCGCCATAAGGACAACGGCAAATGGTTCGCGGTCCTGATGGGGATCACACCGGACAGGCTGGGCATTAAGGGCGAGGGCATGATCGACGTGATGAACGTCAAGGTGGACGACCCTCTGCTTCTCGAGCTCATGATAAAGGAGCCGGGGCATTTTCGCGGCTGGCACATGAGCCGCAGGAACTGGATGACGGTGCTGCTCGACGGGACGGTCCCGTTTGAGGAGCTTGCGGCGCTCCTCGACAAGAGCTTTGCCGCGACCGCCTCCGCGCAGAAGAAAAAGGAGCTGCGCCCCAAGAAGGAGTGGCTCGTTCCGGCAAATCCGAAGTATTACGATATCGTAAGCGCATTCGGCGCTTCGGATGAAATAATGTGGAAACAGGGCGCGGGCATAAAGAAGGGCGATACGGTATTCATGTACGTCGGCGCGCCCGTATCGGCGATACTCTATAAATGCACCGTCACGGAGACGGACGTCCCGTACAAATTCGCAGACGGGAAGCTCACGATAAAGAGCCTTATGCGGATAAAGCTTGTAAAAAGATATCCTGCGGACAAATTCACGTTCGGAAGGCTCAACGACGAATTCGGCATTTTCGCCGTGCGCGGTCCGCGCGGCGTGCCGAACGCGCTCTCGAAGGCGCTGAAATGAAGCGCCGCATTCGGCCGCCTGCGGATCCATCGGCTCAGCGCCGGGACGATCTGTAAAAAACGCATAAATAACCCCCGCAGTGCGGGGGTTTAATGTTAGTTCCTTCCGAAGTACGAATCGGCGCTCATCGGGTAGATATCGCGGAATCCGCCGGAGCTGAGATCCGGATCGAACCTGCAGATATCGCCGTAGGGACAGATGCTGCAGGCGGTCCTGTTTTTCCCGAGGACCCGTGCGGGTGAGATCGCGGCGTCGCCCTCGAATATCCTTTCGAGCGTGCGCCCCGCCATACGCTTGGCAAACGATATTACCTCGCCGAGCTCATCCTCGTCGACGAGCCCCGTGCCGACGGGGACGCCTTTCGTATCGTATTTCACCTTAACGACGGAGGACGCTCCGTCGAATTCCTCGGTGGCTTTGAGCACGGAGGCGTCCCTCAGCGAAAGCCCGTTCAGACGGAATTTCTCGAGGAGCTTCTCGCTCAATTCCTTCACCGCCTCGCCGCCGTCGCCCGAGGTCGACGGGACGTCCGTGATAGGCATATAGTACATGCCCACGGTGTCGGCGGCGCCGACTGCCGCGGCGTAGAGCGGCAGCTGCAGCTGGAGCCCGGCGTTCAGCTCGGCGAAGGAGAAATCCTTGCCGCCAAGTTTATAGTCTACGATGCGGCTCATGCCGCCGTCGGCGGAATCGAGCCTGTCGACGACGCCGCTTATGAAGAAGGAGGCGTCGCCCGCGTTTATGCGAAGGGGCGGGAACACGGAATCCGGCTTGCCGAAGCTTATCTCGGAGCCCGCGGGGCGGAACGAACCGCGCGCGATATGCCTCGTCACGGCGCAGCAGGTGTACTGCACGGTCTCTATCACGCCGGGCAGACGCGCGCGCTGCCTTGCGGTGTCCATCAATAGGTACCCCTTTTCGGAATTCATTATGGGCGGGACTATCTCGCGAAGTATCGCGAACGTCTTCTCGTCGTCGATCCCGAGCCAGTCGAGCCCGTTATCGGCGACGTACTTGACGTAAGCGTCCAGAACGTCGTGATAGAACGATCCGAGGTCGGTGTTCTTCTGACGGCGCTCCTTTCGCTCCTTAGCCTTTAAGCCGAACTGTATGAAATGGCGGAACGGGCAGCCGTTGAACGCCTCAAGACGCGAGGCAGAGCCGTAAAGACTCCTTCCGTAGAGCTTCCCCGCGAGCGCTTTTCCGAGGGGCTTTACCTCGCCGAACCCGAACGCCTCGTCCGTCATGGTCTTGAACGCGCCGCGGTATTCGTCCCTGACGGAGAAATGCGCGGCAAGAAGGGCGGTCTCCCCGTCCTTTATTCCCGTATCTATCATGCGGCGCAGCCTCCGCCCGAGGGTGCGGTACGCAAGCTCCTCGTTGCCGAGGGGCGGCGGAAGGAGCGAGCCGTCCGTCACGGGAATAAGCGGGAACACTTCCTTAAGATTCCCTATTATCCGGCAGGGCAGGGCGGGGGAATCCATCGCGCCCGCGCCCGCTATGCTCGTGGGATAGGAGAAGCCTATCTCCTCCTTTGCCTTTGAAAGCGCGGAGTAGACGGCGAACGAATCGCCGTCGGAGAGGCTTTTGGTGTTCTGCCAAAGCTCATACCCCAGGTCGTTCAGCTTTTTAAGATCCGCGTCGTCGATAACGCCGTCGTCCGTGCGCATGCGCGGGAAAAGTCCCTCGTTCATGCCGAGTACAATGATGAGACGCACTTCCTTCGAGCGGGTCCTTTCGACGGAGCCGACGAGCACCTGATCGAGGGTGGTCGGTATCGCGTTTATCTCATGCGCGGCAAAGCCCTCCTTCACGACGGAGATGTATCGCTTGAGACCGATGTTCTCGCTGCCCATTATAACGTAAAGCTGGTCGAGCACCTCGAGCACGGTGTTTATCACCTGCGCGTTCTCCTCCTCCTCGCGGAAGCGCCCTTCCTCGTGAAGACGCGCGCAGAGCTCGCTCTGTTTCCCGTACAGATCGAGATCGGACAAAAGGGAATGGATCGCGCGGGTGCGCGACTCGCAGGAGCCGTTCATAAGCGCTTCCTTAAAGCGGATCAGCGGCTCCATAACGCGTCGGCGGATATCCTCCGGCGCGCCTTCGTCGGTGAAAGCCTCGGTCAGGCGGCTTCCGAAAAAGCCTTTTGAAAGCAGGTAATTTTCAAATATCTCCGCCTCCTCGGGGGAGACGTCCATAAAGCCCGATTTGACCGCGGAAAGCACGTTTGCCGCGTCGAACCCGCGCTCGGCGGCGCGCAGGGCGGAGAGTATCAGAAGCGCGACGGGGTGCGATGCAAGGCTCGTGCCCGCGTCGGTAAAATACGGTATCCCGTATGCGCCGAATATGCGCGCGATGACCGGCGCATAGCCCTTAAGGTCGCTGACGATCACCGCCATGTCGCAAAAGCGCATGCCGTTCATCGCCGCAGCGCGAATCTTTTCCGCGGCGGCGGCGGTCTCGTCGGTACGGTTTGAATAGAACGCTATCGAAAGCCCCTCCGGCTCGCCCTCGAATTTGGTGGAAGGGAAGCTGAAAAGCTCCCTCTCCATATGCCTTATCGCAGGGGATGCGGAAAGCATGCTCCCGTTAAGCCTCGTCACTAAATAAGGGACGCCCTCCTCGTCCGCAATGGTCTTCAGCCGCTCGAATGCGTTTATCTCCGGACGGAATATAGCGCCCTCGCCCACGGTCAGCGCGGCGGTAACGCCCGCGGCGTGCGAGAGCATCGCGCGGAAGGCGGGATACGAATGCTCGTGCATGGTGTCGCCGCCGTCGATGAATACGTAAGCGCCATTTATGAACGACTCGCCGATGCGGCTTATCATCTCCCGGATCATATCCTCCGAATCGATATAGCGGCCGCGGCAGCGCTCTTCAAGGTCGGAATAGATGAGCGCGATATCCTTCAGCTTGTCGTGAAGGGGGCTGCCTGCGCCTATGCGGTCCGCGGCGGCGGAAACGTCTTCGGCGCTCATAGAGCATCTTTTGAACCGCGCAATAAGAGAGTCGCATTCCGCGGGGAAGCCCCGGCTCTCGCTCGAGCGGCGGAATATCGTGAGATCCCTTTGGCAGGCGTCCGTACAGCGGCGTATCAGCATGAGCCGCCCCTGCGCGGAGAGGAACGCGCGCTTCTCGCCGATAAGGTCGAGCACGCGCCTCGCAAGGGGCTTCCATGAGGTGACGGTAACGCCGAAAAGACCTCCGCCGAGCACGTCGGAAAGACGGGCTTCGGTCTCGAAGGTCGCCTGCTCGGGCACGATCACGATGCACTCGGCGGCCGTTCCGGTCTCCTTCACCGCTTTTATGCGCTCAAAAAGCGCCTGCGTCTTGCCGGCGCCGGCCCTTCCCAATATGAATTCAAGCGTGCATGCCATACTGTTATCCATCCTGCTCGCCCTCAAAGGGACGCCTGAAATAGTTGAAAACGCCGTCCGAATAGGTGACGACGACGGTATCGTAAACGTTGGAGCAATGTATGAAAACGGGCTTGTCCTTATAGTAGCCAATGCAGACGCCGATATGGTTGCCGCTCGAGCCGGGGTATTTGTTCGTAAAGCCCAGATCGCCGGGACGCAGCTCGGACTTGTCTATCCCGCGCGAGAGCATCCATTGGTTCCACGTGCCCTCGCCTATATCGGCGGGTGACACGCCCGCCTGCACGTATGACCACGTGACGAAGCCGGAGCAGTCGAGCCCGAACGGCCGCTCGCTGCCGGAGGAGGAGCTGCCGTCGCTCGTAACGGTGCGCAGCTCGCCCCATTTGGGGCATTCGCCGGGCTCGTTGTATTTGCCGCCCCAAAAATACTTCACCCTGCCGAGGAGCGAAACCGCCTTTGTCACGGCGATGCGCTCCGTTTCTGAGGGGTATTCGTTTTTGCCGAGCACGGAGGCGACCTCGCTTTCGGTCAGCGGACCGGAGCGCTTCACAAAGCTTTTGAGCTTTGCGAAGCCGAAATAAACAAGCCCCGCGGCGACGCCGCAGAGAATGGCTATCAAAAAGTAACGCAGATGCTTCTTCATATATTTGATTTTACCATAGATCGGCGGCTCAATCAATACGCAGCGGGGCAAAAACAGCTTGCAAAAAAGGCGGGGCGGGGTTAAAATGTATATGTAAAAATATGCATCTTCTCGGAGGCGGAATATGAAATTAGGCGTTATCGGTCTTCCCAACGTGGGCAAATCCACTCTTTTCAACGCGATCACACAGGCGGGCGCGCAGGCGGCGAACTATCCCTTCTGCACTATCGAGCCGAACGTGGGCGTCGTAGCCGTGCCGGATGAAAGGCTCGACGTGCTGGCAAAGATGTACGACCCGCAGAAGTACACCCCCGCCACGATAGAGTTCGTGGATATCGCGGGGCTCGTGCGGGACGCGCACAGGGGCGAGGGGCTCGGCAACAAGTTCCTTTCCCATATAAGGGAGGTAGACGCCGTGGTGCACGTCGTCCGCTGTTTCGAGGACGACAACATAGTCCACGTGGACGGCTCCGTCGATCCCATCCGCGATATGGAGACCATAAATATCGAGCTGATCTTTGCCGATATGGAGACGATCGAGCGCAGGCTCGACAAGGCGAGGAAGTCCGCCAAATCCGGCGATAAGAAATTCCTTCACGAGATAGAGCTCTGCGAGCGCATCTACGCGCATCTTGAAAAGCAGCTGCCCGTCCGCTCCATGCCGCAGACCGACGAGGAGCGCGAGGAGATCGCCCAGTTCTTCCTTCTCACCACGAAGCCCGTCATATACGCCGCGAACATAGCGGAGGACGAGATCGGAACGGAGACCGAGAACGTGAAGAAGCTGAAGGAGCAGGCGGCGAAGGAGGGCGCGGAGGTGATAGTCGTCTCCGCCAAGGTGGAGGAGGAGCTTTCGAGCCTCTCTCCCGAGGAAAAGAAGGAGTTCATCGAGGAGCTCGGCATTGGCGAGAGCGGTCTCGATAAGCTCGTCAAGGCGGGCTACAGGCTCCTCGGTCTGATAAGCTTCCTTACGGCGGGACCCAAGGAGGTCCGCGCATGGACAATAACCAAGGGCACGAAGGCGCCCCAGGCGGCGGGCAAGATCCACACCGATTTCGAGCGCGGCTTCATCCGCGCGGAGGTCGTCCATTACGACACGCTCATCGAAAACGGCACCATGCAGGCATGCAAGGAAAAGGGGCTCGTCCGCTCCGAGGGCAAGGACTATGTAATGCAGGACGGAGACATTGTGGTGTTCAGGTTCAACGTGTAAAGGAGGACGGCTGTGAAAAGGGTCATTGCGCTGATCCTCTCCGCGCTGCTTCTGGCGGCGTTCTGCGGCTGCAAAAAAACGCCGCAGTACGCTCCCGATCCGGAGGAGACGGAGAAGGTGACAGTGGAGGAGCTGCTGCCCGATTGGCAGGCGAGCGAGAAGGACGGATGGTATTATTATAAGGACGTGACCCCACAGATGGTCCGGGATTTCACCGACAGGCGCGCAGCGGAGGGCTTTACCCTCCTCGAGAACGAGGAAGGCAAATGGGGCAAGATGCTCTACCGGGGCGACGCGTGGATAAATATCTCGGACAACGCCGAATCGGAAAAGAATTGTTCGATACAGGTCATCCTGAGGACGCACGACGGCGGCATGGGCGCCCAGGAGGCGTTTGCCCTGATCAGCGCGGAGGTCGCGGCGAACACCAGACCGTGGACGAACACCGCCAACGCCCCGAGGAACCTTGCCGCGGTGCTCGAGATATCTCCCGAGGGCTTTTATGAGGCGACGGGAGCGCAGGTTTTCCGCGCGCTGTTCGACGGTTCGCCATATAAGGATTCAAAGGATCTCGCGTTCAGCGAGGCGACGTTTATCTGCGCCCGGAAAGGGGCGCTGGAGGTAAGAAGCTTCTCCGCTGCTGCCGCCGATATCGACGGCGACGGCGCAAACGAGGCGATAACGATCGGTTACGGATACGGGTCCGGAGTTGTCGATTTCATTTTCGAGTCTTTCGGCATAAAGAACGGCGAGCTCGTAAGCGAGGCGCGTACGGTGTACACCATGAAATTCGGAAAAATCTCCCTTACCGCGCGCGGCGGCAAGCCTTACATGGTATGGGAGAAACAGGTCGAGCATCCCGGCGAGGACGTAACTTTCGACGATCCCGTTGAATTCGAGCTTTTAGTTGAAAACGGAGATGTGCAGATAAACGATCCCGATAACCTGCTGAAAGCGTTAATCAGCGGCAGCGCATATTACAATTGATAAAGAAGGAACAAACATGAATTACGAAACCGATATCTTGAAGCTTTTTGATGAAAAATGGGCGCTCGTCACAGCGGGGGATCTTGACGATTTCAACGCGATGACCATTTCCTGGGGCGGCATGGGCACGCTGTGGAACAAGCCCGTCGCCACCGTTTACGTGAAGCCCGTCAGGTACACCCACGAGTTTATGGAGGCAAACGACTATTTCACTGTGTCGTTTTTCGACGAGAAGTACAGGAAGGCGCTCTCCGTGATGGGCACGAAGTCCGGAAGGGACTGCGACAAGGTCGCTCTCGCAGGGCTCACTCCCGTAAGGATCGGCGACGGCATCGTCGGCTACGTGCAGGCGGCGAGCACGCTCGTCTGCCGCAAGATCTACCGTCAGGATCTCGATACCGGCGCTATGCCGGAGGCGGTCATAGAGCGCTATTATGAGGAAGAGGCGCCCCACACCATGTACATCGGCGAGATAGTTGGTATCGGCTGATGACGGAGGATCGCGCAAAGCAGCTCATCCGCGAGGCGGCGGATATTATGACGGCTTATCCGGTGGAGACGGAGAGGCTTTATCTGCGTCTTTTCACGCCGGACGATCTCGAGGATTTTTTCGAGTACATCTCGCAGAAGGAGCTGCAAAGGCTCTCGGGCAATCCGGAGATAAATACGCGTA
Organism: Christensenella sp. UBA3857; assembly: GCA_002392505.1. GTDB lineage: Bacteria > Bacillota > Clostridia > Christensenellales > CAG-138 > UBA3857. Next base: position 25,848 of record DGHD01000019.1, read on the forward strand.
AGGAAGCGCGGGAGAGCCTTGAATGGCTCATCGGTCAGAACCGGATCTGTCCCACGCGCTTTGCGATAGTGCTTCGCGGGACGGGCAAGGTGATAGGCAATTTCTGCATCAACTTCTATCCGTTCCTGCTTCACGACCCAGCGCTCGAAGGGAAAAAGGGGCTTTCGCTGTCGTTCGTGCTCAATGAGAACTATCAGCGGCGCGGTTTGATGTCGGAGCTTTTGAAGAGGATCATAGATTACTTTTTGAAGGAGCACGGCTTCGATTTTATAAACGCCGGGTATTTCGATTTCAACGAGGGCTCGAAGCGCCTGCAGGAGAAGGCTGGCATGCATCCTTATATCGAGCATACCTTCGAGCATAACGGCGAAACGCTTAACGTGAAGGAAATGATGATATGCAGGGAAGACCTGCAATAGACTGCTTTGGATATCAAACTGCTTATACACTTTAAGCCGGCCGCGGGCTGAAGCGAGCAGGCGCCGCGCCGCGTCATGCGCGGAACTCGTCAAATCAAGTCCGCCGGACCGCTCCTGCGAGACAGATCCGCAGTATGAAAGAATAAAAGACTCCGCAGTGAACAATAGATCACGGCAGAGTCTTTTTTTATGCGGTCATTATTGCAATATACCGAATTTGGTGATATCATTTATCTGGTTAAAAATGGCAATAATCAGTTTTATGGGGGATAGATATGACCTTTGAAAATTGGATCAGCATAGCGGGGGGCATCGCGCTATTCCTGTACGGCATCCGTATTATGGGAAACGGCATAGAGCGCCTTGCCGGCTCCAAGCTCAAAAAAATACTTGAAAAGCTGACGAAGAACCGATTCATGGGGCTTTTACTCGGTGTGGTCATCACCGGTATCATACAGAGCTCCAACGCCGTTTCGGTAATGACTGTCGGCTTCGTCAACGCGGGGCTGATGCCGCTTGAAAACGCGGTCGGCGTTATAATGGGCGCCAACATCGGTACCACCATCACCGGTCAGCTCATCGCGTTCAACATCGATAAATTCGCGCCCATCATCGCGTTCGTCGGCGTCATGGGCATGACATTCTTAAAGAAAAAGCCCTGGAACAACATATTCTACATTGTCGCGGGTCTCGGCATGCTCTTCATGGGTATGATGCTTATGAAGACGCATATGAAGCCCCTCGCAACCGAGGATTGGTTCCAGAATATCGTGCTGAGCGTGGAGCATAATCCGCTGCTCGGTGTGCTGTTCGGCACTATAATGACGATGCTTCTGCAGTCGGTCTCCGCCTCGGTCGGCGTTCTGCAGGCAATGGCGGCGGCTGGCGCGCTCGGCGCGCATCCGCTTGCTATAGCCGTTTACCTGATCTGCGGTCAGAACATCGGCTGCACCACGGTCTCCGTCATCGCCGCGATGGGCTGCACGAAGGACGCGAAGCGCACCGCCGCGATACACGTTATGTTCAACGTGTTTGCCTGTGTGATCTGCGTGATACTCCTCCAGTTCATGCCCATTAATACCTGGATCGAAAAGCTTACGCCGAACAACCCCGCTCAGCAGCTCGCCAACGCCAACACCTTCCTGAAGATCGGCGCAACGCTGATCATGTTCCCGCTCTCCGGTCTGCTCATAAAGCTTTCGCGCGTTATCATCCGCGGCGAGGACGCTTTCGACGGGCTGCGGCTCATCCACATCCCGGCAAAGGGCTTCGGTTCGGCGGCGGTCGCCGTCTCCGGCGCGGAGCTTGAGTGCAACCGCATGTTCGACCTTGCCGTCGCCAATATGGAGCGCGTGTCGGTAGCCCTGAAGACCAGGAAGAAGGACGACCTTGAGACGATCGATAAGGACGAGGAGACCATCGACTTCCTTAATCACGAGATCGCAAAGGCGCTCGTCGACATCAACCGCGCGGGTCTCGGCGAGCCGGAAGCCCGTGCGATCGACCGTATGCACCACGTCATAACCGATTACGAGCGCATCGGCGACCATGCGGAGAATATCGCCGGCTACGTCGCCCATATGCGCGAAAACAAACTCAGCCTCTCCGAAGCGGCAATGGCGGAGCTGGACAACCTCTTCGGCAAGGTCATCAGCATAATGAAGAACGCCCATTCCTACATGATGGATCCGACCTCGATCGATTATGCCGAGATCGAGCGTGAGGAGCAGGAGATCGACGATCTGGTAGACGAGTACAAGAACGCGCATATCGCCCGTATGGAGAAGAAGCAGTGCTCCGCGGATATCGGTATGCTTTACGTGGAAATGCTGACCGACCTTGAGCGTGTCGGCGATCACGCGATGAACATCGCGGAGACAAGGGCGCCGAAATGATCATAACCTCAGCCAAAAATGAAAAGATAAAGGAGCTGCGCTCGCTTTCATCGAAGAAGGGCAGACGGGATACCGGTCTGACCCTTATCGAGGGCGAGCGCCTCGTTTTGGACGTGATAAGATCCGGCGTCGTGCCCGATACGGTGCTCGTTGCCGAATGGAACACCACCGCCGGAGCGAAGCTCGACGAGCTCGGCGTCAAATACGTCACCGTAACTGGCGAGGTGATGAAGGCGGCGTCCGATACCGACTCCCCCCAGGGGGTGCTTGCGGCGGTCAAAACGCCGTCCTCCGAGCCGCCGGAGGAATACCCCAAGGGGCTGATCGTTGCGCTCGACAGGCTGCAGGACCCGGGCAACCTCGGCACCGTGCTCCGCACCGCGGACGCGTTCGGCGCGGCGGGCGTGCTCGTGGGGGAGGGGAGCGTGGATCCCTTCATGCCTAAGGCTGTGCGCTCCGCAATGGGGTCGACCTTCCATATCCCCGTCTGGCAGGGCGAGCTGAAAACGGAAATACCGAGGCTCAAGGAACAGGGCTTCGGCGTCGTCTGCGGACATCTTGCCGGGGAGGAGGTATTGCCCCCGCTTCCCGAAAACCGCGTGATAGTGATAGGCAACGAGGCGAACGGCGTATCTCCCGAAACGGCGCAAATGTGCACCCTCTACCGCCTGCCCATGAAAGGGCGCGCGGAGAGCCTTAACGCCGCCGTCGCCGCGGCGATACTGATCTATAAACTGAGTGAATAAAGAACGCTCTTAAATCAAGGGTGCATTCACTTAAGGAGA
>DGHD01000030.1 GCA_002392505.1 Christensenella sp. UBA3857
CCGGCGGTCACATCGTCAGTATCTGAACGAACTGCCACCCATAAATTCCCTCAGCAGCGATATTGGGGGCAGGAGGCTGATGTCGTCGATAGGCTCAAACTGAATCAGCAGGCGGCGCAGGCGGTCGCTGGTGGGGTATTGTGGTTGGTCGGGAGTGATTTCGGCCAGTATGGGCAACACTTTGTTGCGCAGCACCGAGAGTTCGTAGAATTGCACACTGTTGAATTCCGTGTCGGCATATTGCTGGAAGGGGAATACCCACTTCTCCTCGCCTCGGCGCACACTGGGCCAGCGGTCGATGGTGGCTTGTGGCGAGGTGTTGCGGTATCGACGGTCGCGCAAGATGCGGCGTATGAGGCGGCTGTCGGTGCGCGACACCGACGAATTGTCGTCCCACTCTATGGGTGCGAGCGACGAGACGTAGATTCGGTATTTTGCCTCGTCGGCAATAGCGTCGGTAAACAGCGGGTTGAGCCCGTGTATGCCTTCGATTATAAGCGGCTGGTCCTTACCCGCTTTTATGACGAGCCCTTTATCCTTGGGACGCTGCTCGATAAAGTCGAATATGGGGGTCTCGACTTCCTCTCCCGCCATAAGCAGTTTCAGATCGTGATTGAAACGCCCTATATCAAGCGCGTTGATATGTTCAAAGTCCAGCTCGCCGTTCTCGTCACGAGGACAGTATTTCCGGTCGCAGTAGTAGTTGTCAAGCGAAATCATAATGGGGTCGAGCCCCTCCGCGCGAAGCTGGGTGGCTATGCGGTTTGCTGAGGTCGTTTTGCCGGAGGACGACGGACCGGCAAGCATTATTGCCTTAGCGCCGCGCTCTATAATGGCGTCGGCGGTCTTTGCAAACATCTTCTCGTGCAGGGCCTCGTTCACGCGGATAAGCTCGCGCACGGTGCCGTTTTCAACGCGGGTGTTAAGCTCGTTCGCGGTGGAGCAGGTCATGATGCGCCCCCACTCGTCGCTGCGGCGGAACACGGCGGCCATCTTTGGGTTCGGAACGTACTTGATAGGCTCAAGAGGCGCCTCGCGCCTTGGGCGGAGCATAACCAGCCCGCCGTCCAAAAGATGCAGGTCGAACAGCGAAACGTACCCCGTCGACGGAGCCGTTTCGCCATAGTAATAGTCAATGTAGTCGCTGTATTCGGGGCAGCGGTAAACGTCGAAATAGCTGAACCTGCGCCATTTGAGGAGCGCCGCCTTGTCAAGCTGCCCGTCCTTCTCGAAAAAATCGAGCGCGTCCTGTATGCTCATGCGCTTCCTTACAAGCTTTAGGTCGAGCGCGGTAACGCGGCGCATCTCTTCATAAAGGAGCTTATTATCCGCCTCGGAATAGGCGGGCTCCTTGTCGATCGTGATGTAAACGCCCTTGCCGAGGGAGTATCTTACGAACACCCTCGCCTTGCCGAAGAGCTTCCTCACGCACATAATAAGCACGAACTGGAGCGTGCGCTCGTAAACGCGCTTGCCCTCCTCGTCCGTGTAATAGATGAGGTCGATATCCGCTTCGTGCATGGGGGTATAGGCAAGGTTGAATATCTCCCCGCCGATGCGCGCGGCAAGGGGACGGTCCTTAAGGCTCGTTCCCGCCATGCCGTTCTTTTTCAATAATTCCAGAATGGTCTCCCCCGGCGTGAGCGAGCACGGGGAGCCGTTGATCCTTATATCCACAGTGAATCCTCCGAATCCTTTTTCAGCATTATATTATAATTACAGCCCGCTTGCAAGCATTATCCCTATTGCTTTTTTTCCAAAGAGTGCTATAATGGGCTCGTAAAAACAGAACAGCTCCGCTGGGCGCGCTGCTTTTTTAGCGGCTGAGAATGAGCCTTCGAACCTGTCGGGTCAATACCTGCGTAGGGAAGCGGTACGGAAATAAATGCATTATGCCCTCCGCACCGAAACGGGGGTGTTTTGTTTTGGGAGGGAAAATGAATAAGTTTCGTTCCATGTTCGGCATGAGGGGCTTGAGCCTCATCCTCTGCCTGATGCTCGTCGCTTCCATCGTGGCGTTCGGCGCCGCCCGCGCCGTCTATGCCGATGAGGGCGAAGGTTCTTCCGATACAGCCGAAACCACCGAGACCGTCGATTCCGCCGATCCCGGCGAAGACGGCAAAGACGGCGAAAAACCTGGCGAGGTCGGAGACGCCGATCCCGGCGACGCTGCCACTACCGGCGAGACCGAAGAAGAGCATGAAGAGACTCCCGAAGAGAAAGCCGCGCGCAAGGCGGCGGAAAAGAAGGCAAGGATCAAAAAAGCCATCCCCTACGCCATTGTCTCGGGCGTTGTCGCCGCGCTGATCACCGTCGCGATCATCATCCCCAATTGGAGCAGGTCAAACGGCAGGATCACCACGCAGCAGCTCACGGAAAGCGCGCTCATGATCGCTATTGCGACCGTCTGCAGCCTTGTAAAGATCGACATCAGCTTCGGCGGAGGCGTGACGATAGTCAGCATGCTCCCGCTCGTTATGATCAGCCATCGCTACGGCTGGAGATGGGGTATCCTCACGGCGTTCGTTTACAGTATCATCCAGCTCATATTCGGTCTTGACAATGTGGGCTGGGCGACGAGCTTCATCATGGCTGTCGCGATCGTATTCCTCGATTACATCATAGCTTATACCGTGATCGGTCTTTCAGGCATATTCGGCAAAAAGCGTTCCTCCGTCGCAATCGGTATCGCGGTGACTTTCACTCTCCGCTTCCTCTGCCACTTCATGACCGGCATATGGGTATGGGACGAGTGGATGCCCGAAGAGTATTTTGGTCTTACCATGACCAGCCCGGCGCTTTATTCGCTGCTTTACAACGGCTGGTATATGCTTGCCGAGCTCATCATCACGGAGATCGTTGCGATGCTCGTCTATAAGCCCCTCAAGAAATACTTCACCGGCGAAGACGTTAAGGCGTAACTCAGAAGCACCGGCACTTTTTCCATAGACCGCTTTTCACAGCGGTCTTTTTTATTGCTCTTTGGCGCAAAATGTGGTATTATTACTAGTCAGGAGGTGTTTTCGATGATCGGATTGACTGGCGGTATCGCTTCCGGAAAGAGCACGGTAACGGCAAGGCTCAAGGCGCTCGGGGCGTTCGTCGCGGATGCGGACGAGGTCTCGCGCGAGGTCATATCGTTCCCCGCCGTGCTCGAAAAGATCAGAGAGACTTTCGGCGGCGGCGTGTTTGCGCCGGACGGAAGCCTTGACAGAGTGGAGCTTGCTTCACGCGTGTTCTCCTCCGAAAAGCGCGCGGCGGCGCTGAACGGTATCACTCACCCCGTCATACGGGAGGAGCTCCTCCGCGTGACGGGCGAGGCGGAGGCGAGCGGTCTCTACCCCCTCGTTTTCGTCGACGCGGCTCTGCTCATCGAATCGGGCTTCAACGAGCTGTGCGAAAGGGTGTGGCTCGTAACGGCGGGCACCGATACGCGCATCCGCCGCATAATGGAGCGCGACGGCGCGACGTATGAACAGGCGTGCGCCCGGATCTCAAGCCAGATGCCGGAGGATGAAAAACGCGCGTACGCGGACGTTGTGATAGAGAACGACTCGGGGCTCAAAGAGCTTATCGAAGCGGTCGACGCCGCTTTCTTTGCGGAGCTGAAGCTCGGACCCGTTATCGACGAAATAAGAAACGATTATGAGGAAAACTGACACTTTTTTGCGCCGGGTCGTCCGCGCGGCGGCGCTCGCAGCCGCGGCGGCGGTATGCGCCGCAGCCTTAACCGGCTGCATTTCGGATCGAATAAACGCGCGGCTATATCCCATAAGCTACGTTGAGGAGATAAAGACGGCTGCTGACGGCAGCGGTCTCGACAGATACCTTGTCGCGGCGGTCGTCGCCACGGAATCGGGCTTCAAGCCCGACGCCGTTTCGGGCGTCGGCGCAGAGGGGCTCATGCAGGTCCTTCCCTCCACCGCGGAATGGATCGCCTTCCGCAGGGGGCTCGATTACTCCGAGTGCGATCTTTTCGATCCGGAGACGAATCTCGATTACGGCTGCTGGCTTTTGAAGTTCCTGCTCGACAGATACAACGGCAGCGTGAGAAACGCGCTCATCGCCTACAACGCGGGCTTCGGCAGGCTCGACGAATGGCTGAAGACCGGCGCGGACGAAAACGGGGAGCTCAAGGAGATCCCCTATGCCGAAACGCGCAATTACGTGGACAAGGTCATGAAATACATGAAAAAATACGGAGAATTGTATGAAGAAGAGCTCGGCTGACAAGAGGCTGTTTCGAATAGCGGCGGCGCTCATCGCGTGCTGTATGCTGTGCACGTGCGCTTTCGGCTGCAAAAAAAAGCAGTCCGTTCCCGTTCAGCCGGAGGAAACGCCGGAGCCTTCCGCTTCGCCCGCCCCCGTCGAGCCGGTGCGCGGCGGCACGCTTCGTCTGCCCATGCCGATAAACGCCTCCCGCTCCGATCCCATGGACGTTACCACGGAGGAGATGCTCTGCCTGTTCTCCCTCGTTTACGACAGGCTGCTGACCGTGAACGCGGCGGGCGAGATAGAGCCCTGCCTTTGCGAGAGCTGGTCGAGCGACGGCGCGGGCGTGTGGACGCTTCGTCTGCGCGAGGGCGTGAAGTGGCACGATTCGTCAAAGCTTACCGCGAACGACGTCGCGGCGTCCTACAATTCCCTCGTCGCAATGGCGGACAGCTATTACAAGCCCTGCCTCAAGCATATCAGGAGCGTTGAGCCCACCGGCACGCTGACGGTAAGGGTGACGATGGACATCCCCGGGCTTATGGGACTTTACTCCCTCACCTTCCCCATCAAAAAAAGCGCCGAGCTTGTGGGCACAGGCGCATATAAGCTCGAGAGCATGGACGACGACACCGTGGTGCTCCGCGTGAACGACGACTGGTGGGACAGAGCGCCCTATATCGAGCGCGTTATTTTCGCGGAGAGGGATTCGAACTCCACCGCGCTCGCCTCATATGAGGCGGGTCAGCTCAACATGGTGCCCACGGACATTATCACCGCCGGCAGATACGCCGAGGCGGGCATGACCAACGTGCGCGACGCCATGACGCAGAACATGGAAGTGCTCCTGTTCAACTACAAAAACCCGATATTCTCCGATGCTTCGCTTCGCAAAGCCGTGGCGCACGGCATAAACCGCAGCCGCATCATCACGAACGTATACAGCAACAAGGCGCGCGCGGCGGACGTGCCCGTGCCTCCCGACAGCTGGCTTTACGACAGCCGTTCGGCAGTGCTCAATTACGACTCCGAAGCGGCTTCCGCACTTATCGAGGAAGCCGGCTATGACGTCGTTTCCAAGGAAGGTCTGCGCTTCTCCCGCGCGGGCGGGCATCTTGCCGTGAAGCTCCTTACCAGCGCGACGACGGAAAACACCCTGCGAAGCGACGCCGCCCAGATGATCGCCTCGCAGCTCGGCGCGCTCGGCTTTTACGTTGAGATCGAGACAAAGCCGCATACCCTCGGCAGCGGCGAGAGCGATTTTCTCAAGGCGCTCCGCGAGGGCGACTGGGATATGGCGCTCGTTGGGTTCAGCCTCGGCAGGAGCAACGAGCTTGCCGATTATCTCGAGGTATCCGGAGCAAACAATTTCGGCGGCATAAACGATCCTTCGCTCGCCCTTTCCGCAAAGCAGATGACCTCCGCCGCAAACGAGGAGGAGCTGCGCGAGGCGGCTTACGATATGCAGGCGAAATTCGTTGAAACGGTCCCCTTCGTCACCCTGTATTTCAGGCTCAACAGCGTTATTTGCTCCGCGGATATCGCGGGCGTGGGGACGCTGCGCATGCAGGATCTTTTCAGGGACGAAAAGGATTGGTATCTCGAAAGCCTGCTTTAACGCAAAAATCAAAGCATAAACACGAACAGAACGGGGACTTCGGTCCCCGTTCTGTTATGCTGATTTTTATGGAATTTAGGAGGTTTCCATGAAAATATCGCTGATTAGTTCCTGCGAATATATATTAGCACGAAGCCGCCTGTTAAGTCAATCGTCCGAAACAGTCACTTTGTAAACAAACTGTTAATTATTTAAGCGCGTCGAGAAGGGCGTTTTTCAAAAGCGAAAGCCCGTCCTCATGCATTTCGGGATCCGCGCCGAGAACTATCGTCGAGCCGTAGATCAGCGAGCGGACTATGAATATCCTGTTCCTCAGCTCCTGCCGCGAAAGCCCCTTCTTCCTGCCGTAGAGCGTGAACAGCCGCTTTGCCGGGACGCTCAGCCCCGCCGCCTGGACCGCAAGCGGGCTGTCGAGCCCGGTCTCCTTGATCATGAGTATCGCCTTGAAATCGGGGTTCTCGCACAGAAACGCCACGTATTCCGCCGCAAGAGAGGCGATGGACGCCTCCGCCGTGTTTTCAAGGCGGAAGCTCTTCTTTATCCTTTCGCGCCATTTCTCGTTGACGTACGCGATCATCTCGCCGAACAACGCCTGCTTGTCCTCGAAATGCTTGTAGGGCGCCGCGCAGGACACGCCGCACGCCGCCGAAACGCGGCGGAGCGAGAAGCCCTGCATCCCGTGGGCGCGTATCTCCTCCATGCCGGCAAGTATCAATCTTTCTCTCGTATTGTTCTCAGCCATACCAACGCTCCTTAAAAAACCCTTTTTTTCTATTGTATCACATCCGGAGCGATTTGCACATACTCTTTTTCCGATTTTGAATATATTGCGTAAAATCCCGCCCGGGGTGTTGACAGGCTTTGTTCTGTCTCATATAATATCATTAGTCTTATATGAGACAGGAAAGGAGCGTTTCATGACCAGATCCGAACGAATAAGGGCGCTTGGCGCATGCGTGCTGTTCAACGGGCTTTCGGACGAGAGCATCCGCCGCGCCGCCGATGCCGCCGAGGAACGCCATTATCCCGCCCGCGCGGAGCTTTTCAGCCAAACGGGAGAAAGGTGCATCGGCGTTATCGTCAATGGTTCCGCAAAGGTGATGAAGCCCAAAAGGGGCGGCAACGTGACGATGAGCATACTCGGAGCGGGCGACGTTTTTGGCGCGGCTTCGCTGATGGACGGCGACCCGCCCGCCACAAGAGCGGAGTCCGTAAAGGAGCTTTCGGCGCTCGTTTTCACCCAGGAGCGCTTCTCGGAGCTTATGAAGCAGGATCACGAGCTCACGATGAACTTTTGCCGCTATCTTATCGGAAGGATCCGCTTTCTCACCGCAAGGGTGGAATGCCTTGCCGGGTGCACTGCACAGGATAAGATAATGAGCTATCTGGAGCTCAACGCCAAGGACGGCGTGATGCACGTCCCCTTCGGCATGGACGCGTTCGCGAAGGCGATATCGCTCTCGAGAGCAAGCCTGTACCGCGCGCTCGATGAACTCGAAAAAAGCGGAAAGATCGCCCGCACGGGGCGCGAGATCCGTCTTTTATAAAGAAAAGCAATACAAAAAAGGAGAAAAACCATGAAAAGAATAGTTTCCCTCGTCCTTGCGGCGCTGATGATCGCCGCGGCATTCGCACTCGTCGGCTGCAATAAAGCCGACAATACCACCCTCCGCATCGCCGCCCTCAAGGGCCCGACCGGCATGGGTATCGCTCCCCTTATGAACAAGGAGACCTACGCAAATTACGATATCACGATCGGTTCCGATCCCTCCGCGGTCACTTCCTCCTTCATCGCGGGCGAATACGATATCGCCTGCGTTCCCGTGAACGTTGCCGCCGTGCTTTACAACAAGCTTGAGGGCGACGTCGTGATGCTCGCCATCAACACCCTCGGCGTCATGTACGTGCTCGAGAGCGGCGAGGAGATCAACTCCATGGCCGACCTTTCCGGCAAGACCCTCTACGCCACCGGTCAGGGCTCCACTCCCGAATTCGTGCTCAATTATCTGCTTGAGAAGAACGGTCTTACCGACGTCACCGTTGAGTACAAGGCGGAGCACTCCGAGCTCGCCACGCTCATGGCGGACGGTTCCGTCACACTCGGCATGCTGCCCGAGCCCAACGTGACCGCCACTATGGCAAAGAACGATTCCCTGCGCGTCGCCCTCGACCTTACCGCCGAGTGGAACAAGGTCAGCGACACCAAGCTCGTTCAGGGCGTCATAATCGCAAGGCGCAGCTTTGTGAACGAGCACAAGAACGCGATCAAGCAGTTCATGGATAACTACGGCAAAGCGGTTGAGCTTGTCAACACCGCCTCCGACGAGGCCTGCCAGATGATCGTCGACGCCGGCATACTGCCCGCCGCGCCCATCGCGAAGGCCGCCATCCCCCGCTGCAACATCGTTTTCATCACCGGCGATGAGATGAAGGCGTCCGCCTCCGCTCTCTACGAGGTGTTCTTCGCCGCGGAGCCCAAGTCCGTCGGCGGCAAGCTTCCCGCTGAAGACCTCTACTATTGATGAAGGGGCTTTTCAAAAGCAAAATAATAAGGACTATCGCCATAGCCGCCTGCTGGATACTCGTCTGGCAGGCGGCGGCATGGGCTGTCGGGAGCAAACTGCTGCTCCCCTCCCCTTTCGTCACGCTCAAGGCGCTCATTGCGCTCGCGGGGACAGCAGTATTCTGGAAGAGCTGTTTTCTTACGCTGCTCCGGGTATTCGCGGGATTCCTGCTCGGCGTGGCAGTGGGATCCGTGCTCGGCATAATCACAGCGGTTTCCGGCTTTTTGAGGGCGCTGCTCGACCCCCTGCGCTCCGTCGTTAAGGCGGCGCCGGTCACTTCGTTCATAATACTCGTTCTTTTATACCTCTCCTCCGCGCTGACGCCTATGTTCATAGCGTTCCTCATAGTGCTCCCCGTCGCGTGGACGAACGTCGCCGCGGGCATCGCGTCCACCGACCCGCAGCTTCTCGAAATGGCGGAGGTATTCGGTTTTTCAAGGGCAAAGAAGCTGAAGACGGTCTATGCGCCGTCCGTACTTCCGCATTTCCTTTCCGCCTGCACTACCGGTCTCGGCTTCGCGTGGAAATCGGGCGTCACGGCGGAGGTCATCGCCCACCCCGCGTTCGGCATGGGCAAGGCGATCTACGAAAGCAAGCTGTATCTTGAAACGCCCGACCTGTTCGCCTGGACGGCGGCAGTCATAATATTGAGCTTTGCGCTTGAAAAACTGTTCGTGCTCATCGTCGGGAGGATAGTAAAATGGAAATAAAGCGCGTTTCGTTCTCATACGGCGATGAAAAGGTGATATCGGACTTCTCCCTCTCGCTCCCCAAAGGAAAGCGCGTTGCGATAATGGGCGAGAGCGGGCGCGGCAAAACCACGCTTGTCAGGCTCATGCTCGGGCTTTTGAAGCCGGACTCGGGCGAGATAATACGCGACCCCGGCGAAAGACCCGCCGCCGTGTTCCAGGAGGACAGACTTCTCCCCTGGTACAGCGTGAGGAAGAATATCGGGCTCGTTACGGACGACGGTGCGCTTGCCGGCAGTCTGCTTGACGCAATGGAGCTCGCCCCGTTCGCCGACAAGCTCCCGAAGGAGCTCTCCGGCGGTCAGCAGAGACGCGCCGCCATCGCGCGTGCGCTCGCGTTCAGACCCGATCCCCTGCTCCTTGACGAGCCCTTCAAGGGGCTTGACGCCGATATGCGCGTCCGCATCGCCGAAAAGATACTCGACCACGCGGACGGCTCCCGGATACTTCTCATCACCCACGATGAGAAGGAAGCCGAACTGCTCGGCTGCGAAGAAGTGATAAGGCTGTAAAGCCCATTGACTGAAATGTAAACAAATAAGGCTTCCCTTCGGGGAAGCCTTTTGGTTCGGGTCCTCGCCGACGTCCTGCCTTTCCTTTGCGGAAGGGGGACCGCTCTTGAACGAGCGTTGGACGAGGGATAATTGCTGATTGCTTATGCCTTTCCGGGCTTTCTCACGCCCGGTCATTCTCCTGACGGTAGCCGGTCGCGCTGTCGACGCGGTTCAGTATCGTCTCGCCCGAAACGAATCTTCTCAGATTCTCGGCGGAGATCTTTATGATCCTGTCGAGCGTCTGGGGCAGATGGAAGAAGCCCGAGATATGCGGCGTGATGTAGACGTTCGGCGTGTTCCAAAGCGGATGATCGGCGGGGAGCGGCTCGGGATCGGTCACGTCGAGCGCGGCATAGATGCGTCCCTCGCAGCAGACCTTCCGGAGCGCGTCGGTTTTGATCGCCTTGCCCCTGCCCACGTTGATGAGCACGGCGCCGGGCTTCATGAGCCTCAAACGGCGCTCGTCCATGAGCCCGTTCGAGTCCTTGCCGGAGGGAAGCGACAGCGCGACGACGTCCGCCCTCGGCAGAAGCTCGTCCAGCTCCGAAAGGGTATGCAGCTCGTCCAGCCATTCGGGCTTTTCGCGCAGGGTGCGGCGTATGCCCATCGTGTATGCGCCGAGAAGCTTGCACTTCCTTGTGAATTCGCCGCCGATATCGCCCATTCCGACGGAGAGCACGACCGCGTCCTCTATCGAGGTGACGCCGCCCTCGTCCTGCCAGAGGGAGTGGAGCTGATTCGCGTGGTAGTTATACAGCTTTTTCTTGATCGAAAGCAGCATGCCGAGCATATGCTCCGAAATGGCGAGCCCGTACGCGCCGCTGGAATTGGCAAGCACAGCGCCCTCCGGCATACGCTCGGGGTAGCCGTCCGCGCCCGCCATGTTAAGGTGCAGGAGCTTGAGCCTTTCGCATTTGCCTACGAGGTCGAGCGGTACGTTGCCGATTATGACGTCGGCTTCCTTAACGTCCTCCTCCTTCACGTTTTCGCGGAGCACGTAATGAAAATCCCCGCCGGGGCAGGCGTTTTCGAGCATAGCCTTATGCTTTTCGTTCACGGGGGGCGTAACAAGTATATTAAACATCGGTCTTCAACTCCTTGAATTTAGATTTGTTTAGCTATATAATACAACTGTAACGGAGGTGATTCAAGTGGAAATTTCTCTTGATGAAATAAAAGCGCAGGCGAAAGCCGCAATTACGGAGCTTTTGAATTACGGGGAGGTCGGGCTGCTTTACGCCGGCACTTCCTCTCACAACATCCCCCCTCTCAAAAAGGGTGATATCGTCGTCGTTGGCTGCTCGACGAGCCGCGTTATGGGCTACCACATGGGCACGCATTCGACGGAGGATATCGCGCGCGCGATCATGGGCGAAGTTCTGCCCATGGTGAAGGAGCGCGGGCTGTACCTCGCATGCCAGTGCTGCGAGCACCTTAACCGCGCGGTCGTCGTGGAGCGCGAGTGCATGGAGAAGTACGGCTTTGAAGAGGTCTGCGTCAAGCCCGCTCTGCACGCGGGCGGCGCCTGGAGCGTCCGCGCGACCGAGGTGTTCGACGATCCCGTGGTCGTCGAAGACATAAAGGGCATGGCGCGCGCCGGCATGGACATAGGCGGCGTCCTGATCGGCATGCACATGCACACGGTCGCCGTTCCCGTACACGCCCAGAACGACAAGCTCGGCAACGCCAACGTTATAATGGCAAGGGTGAGACCCAAGCTGATCGGCGGCGCGAGGGCGCAGTATAATTGATCGGAAAACACAAAAAGACCGGGAATGGATCGACCATTCCCGGTTTTATTTATTCCAAGCCCGGAGCGTCCGTCCGGATGCCGCTTCCCGGAAAAAGAGGTGCAAAAGCGGTCACGCCGCGTCCTGTTGAGCCTCTTCCTCCGCCTTATCCTTTTTCCTGATCCTTTTCAGGTTTTGTTTGTAGTTGAAAACGTACCTGATAATAAGCAGTCCCTGCAGGGGAAGACCGAGGAAATACATATACCAGGGGTTCGAGCTGATCAGGCGCAGATAGACGCAGGTAATGAGCGACCAGATGAACACCGTTCCGCAGATGAACTGCAGGGTATTCGTCTGCTCCTTCCGGTTGCAGTACCACAAAAGAAGCGCGGTCGCGGGGACGCCCCAAACGAAGATCTGCCAGATGCTCGTCTGTTTCGTGATCCGGAAATAGACGAACACGGCGCAGATGATGAACCAGATCTCGCACGAAAGGAACATCTGCGAAAGGATCGCCTTGCTGACCTTCGGGATCGGTCCTTCGGTATTATCGCTCCCCGTGTTCTTTTCCGTTATCGCCGAAACGGGCACTTTGAACACTTCGCTCAATGCGTATATGGTCTCAAGATCGGGGACGACCTCGCCCTTTTCCCACCTTGATATGGCTTTATCTGAATAATTGATCGACTTTGCAAGCTCCGCCTGGGTAAGTCCGCGTTCTTTTCTTAACGTTATTAAGTTTTGCGATACGATTTTCCTTACGTCTTCCATAGCTCTGACATTATAATACAAGACTTCCCGAAAAGCAAGTGTTTTCGGCAATTTCTCGCTGTGGTAGAGTCCTCTCTCGCCGCAGTTGACACACCCCTTGATATAAGGGAGTGACGCGATCCGACAGTTTCTTTACTTTTTTGACGGTCGGCGGTACACTATAACGTGAAGAAAAGCAAAAAAAGACTTGCGGAGGAACGATCAAAAAATGAAAAAAACCATTCCCGTATTCTTTGCCTGCAACGACAGATACGTCCCCTATCTGGACGTGGCGATAATCTCCATAGTTTCACACGCTTCGGACGAAAACGATTACAGGATCACCGTCATGAAGACCGACATTACCGAGGAACATCAGGCGCTCCTGAAGAAGCATGCAAAGCGCAACGTCTCGATCGAATTCTTCGACGTGAATGAAATGCTGGAGCCCGTAAAGGATACGCTGCCGGATATGTTCCATTACAGCATAGCGGCGTTCTTCAGGTTTTTCATCGAAACGTCGTTCCCGCAGTACGATAAGGCGATCTATCTCGACAGCGACGTCGTGCTGCTGAACGACATTGCAAAGCTTTACGATACCGACGTCGAGGACTGCCTGCTTGCCGCCGCATACGAGCAGAATACCGACCGCAGCCCGATGTTCACGAATTACGTCGAAGAGATCATCGGCATCCCCTACTACACGTATTTCAATTCGGGCGTTATGGTAATGAACCTAAAGGAGTTCAGGCGTTTCGGCGTTCAGAAGAGGTTCCTCGAAATGCTTACAACGTATAATTTCGACACCCTCGCACCCGATCAGGAGTATCTAAACGTCATCTGCCACGGCAGAGTAAAGCGTTTGCCGACCGGCTGGAACAAGCACAGCTTCCCCGAAGCGCCCGAGGGAGAACTCAATCTTTGCCATTATGCCCTGGCGCATAAGCCCTGGCATTACGCGGATACGATCAACGGCGAGTATTTCTGGAAATACGCGAAGCACAGCGAATTCTACCCTTCACTTGAACAGGGGCTCAGGAACTATTCCGAACAGGATATGCTTCGCGACAGGATGGAATTCGAAGAGATTGTAAAGGGCATCGAGCAGATCAAAAACAGCGAACGCACCTTCCGCAAGCTTTGGTTCAAGTGTGAGGTGAGCCATGCCTGACACGGAAAAAAGGAAGCGCATTGTTGCCCGCATCGCGCAGTACGAAAAGGAAGGGCGCTTCAACGAAGACGTTGAAGAAGACGATCCGCCTATACCTATAAAGCCCGGCGAAGTCGACTATACCAACAAGAAGCTTTCGAGCAGGATGAAGACGTCGTTTGCCAACTTCCTCGGCAAGACGTTTTTCGAGAACATGATCAGGAAGGGGCAGCTGATCATCAAGGAGGTGCACGGGCTCGATTCCGTCAACGTGAGCGGAGGAGCGATCGTCACCTGCAACCATTTTCATCTCAGCGATAACTACGTCGTCTACAAGACGATAAAGCCCATCCTCAGGAAGCATCATTATCTTTATAAGGTCATAAAGGAATCGAACTATACCAACTTCAAGGGTCCGGTAAGGATCATGATGCGCCATGCGAACACCCTGCCGCTCTGCTCAAACGTGTCCGCGATGAAGGACTTCTTCGCCGGCATGGAAACGCTGCTTGCCCGCGGAGAGAAGATACTTATCTATCCGGAGCAGGCGATGTGGTTCAATTACAGAAAGCCGCGCCCGCTCAAGCCCGGCGCGTTCAGATTCGCCGCAAAGTACAACGTTCCCGTGATACCCGTGTTTATCGGCATGAAGGACTCGGACGTGCTCGACGACGAAGGTTACAGCGTGCAGGAGCTGTACGTCCACTATCTGCCCGTGATCTATCCCGAGGACGGTCTCAGCGCGAAGGAGAACGCCGACGCGATGATGAAGAAGAACTACGCCCTGTGGGTGGAGGCATATGAATCGTTCTACGGCGAAAAGCTGACTTATTGAACGAACGGCAAAAACGATACGAAAAACCGAGGATGTTCAGACATCCTCGGTTTCTTATTAGCTTATATGCTGATAATACTTGGCGGCGCCGATCGAATGCGCCGCTTATTACCTCAGTGCTTTTTGAAGAGCACGACGCCCGCGCCGCAAAGGACAGCAGCGGCGCCGATCACGGCAAGGCTCATCGCGCCGGTATCGGGCGGATTTACGGGATCGGTGGGTTCGGTGGGCTCGGTGGGTTCGGGTTCATCGCCGCCCTCGCCGCCGAACTCGAAAGCGGAGGAGGTGCGTACGGGCTCGGAGCCTGCGACGAACACGCCGGGGGTGAGCGCATCGGCGATCTCGTCATCGGTGAAGCCGAAGAAGCCCATATAGGTGTTATACGCAAGCTCGAGCGCGTCGAACGCGTCGCCCTCGGTCACAACGTTTTCCTCATTGCCGACCTCGGTATAGGAGACGCCCCTTGTAACGCTCCTCATATAGTCGTGACCGTTGAGGCAGACGTAATAGTGATCGAAAACGCCGTTCTCGGCATAGAACTTCATGCCGCGGAGCTGTACGTTGAATATGTCCTTGAAGTAAATGTAGTAAGCGCCGTCTTCCTCAACGGCGAGCTTGCCGCAGGAGAAATGCGCGGGCACTTCGTACTGTCCGACAGTGACGGTGCTGTTTGCGGTGATCTTGTCCGCCTCCGCGATGCCGCGGACGATGACCTGTATCTCAGAATCAAGATGCGCGTAGACGACCAGCTCGCCATCCTCTATCGCGGCGTTGGCATAGCCGGGGAGAGGATAGCAGACGCCGATATCGAAATCGCAGTCGGAATTGGGTTCGCAGCCGAAAGCCATAACGAGCTCGTTAAGCTCAAGCCCGTCGAAGGAGAAGCGCACTTCTATCGAATTGAGTGCCTCCTCGTCAAAGCCCTCGAGCGAAGCGGGCACGGCGATCTCGCAGGAGAAGGTGACGTCCTCGCCGGGCTCGACCGCGTGATCGCTCTCCATGTACGTCCAGGAGTACTCCTCCTCGCCCCATTCATTCTCGGTAATGACGGGGTCGTTCTCGACATGCTTTACCTCAACGGGGAAAAGCGCATCCTCAGTAAGCGTGATCTCGGGCAAACCGGGATCGGTCTCGAAGCCGGTGAACGCGAATACGGGCAGAGCCGTGAGCACGAGCAGCGCGGCAGCGGTGATTGCAAGGATCTTTTTCATAGTCTATCTCCTTAATTAATTATTTGCTTTTCTTTGTGCGGATGGCGTTGCCCTCCGCTGTTTTGAACCTGAAGCCGGGGCGGATCGCCTTCTTGGGGCAGGATGCGGCGCAGGTGCCGCAGCGTATGCACTCAAGACTGTTGGGATCCCTGACCGGGTCGACGCCCATCGGGCACGCGTGCGCGCACGCCGCGCAGCCCTTCGCTCGGTTGCAGGAGGCGTCGTCAATGCCGTATCTGTAAAGCGAGACCTTATTGAAGAACGAGTAGATCGCGCCGAGCGGGCAGATATAGCGGCAGAACGGTCTGTAAAGGAAGAGGGAGATCACCGTGAGCGAAGCAAGTATGCAGAGCTTCAGCAGGGTGAGGTTCCCGGCCGCGGCCGCGAGGGATCTATTCATGCTCATGAGCGGGATGCCGCCGAGGAGCATGCCCGAGGGGCATACGTATTTGCAGAACCATGGATCCGCCTTGACGAGGAGCGGAAGGAATATGACCATTATGATAAGGAACGCGTACTTGGCATAGCGGAGGTATTTATCCACGCCGAGGAAGAACCTTACGGCCTTCGGATGCTTGGAATTGGCTATGCGCATCTCGTCCCTGGGGAGCCTGAGCTTCTTTACGGGGATCTTGTAAAGGAGATCCTGCACCCAGCCGAACGGGCACAGAAGCCCGCAGACGAAGCGGCCGCAGACGGCGCCGATGATCATCAAAAGGCCGATGAGATAGAACGCGAACCAATACTTCGGCACCTTTACGTAGGTGCCCGTCTTCTGATCGACCCAGGATTTTTTCGCGTCGAAATCGTTGAAAATGGCCTGTAAGGATCCGATCGGGCAGGCGCCCCACGCGCCGGGGCAGGAATAACAGTTCATACCAGGTACGCAGAGATACTTGAGCTTGCCCTGATAGATGGTGCCCTTGAACCAGCCGATCATGAAGCTGTTCGTGAGCATGAAGAAGCAGGCCTGAGTGATGAGCTTGGTCCTCTGCCAGACCTTGTTGCCGAAGCGCCTTATCTGAAACCGCTTTTTGACGAGCAGGACTATGAGCGCCGCGAGCGCCGCGGCAATGACGACGAAGGTCGCGATTATGGCTGTAATGGTAACGGGATCGGCAAGCGCGCTCTCGTCTATGCCGAAGACCCACAGGATGATGTCTTTCATGCGAGCCTCCTTAACCCAAGCCGATACATTCCATACAGATCGCGGCTGCCTTCCGAAGAACGGTCAGCACCTCTTTATCCGCGATTCCGATGATAACGAAAGTAACGCCGCAGGCGAATATCGCCGCAGGGATAATGTAACGTGACGCCTTTGATTCCTTCTTCATGTTATCCCCCATTCGATACGGCTCACAGCAAGCCGTCTATGATAGCGCACCATCCTTCATAGGACTGCGCGCCGTTTACACAATCATGTAATTTCCCATCTTCTAACTTGACCTTTACCAAATGCCCGTCCTGATCGACGAATACCGTCGTGGGCAGAGCAGCGGATGTAAGGAACCTGCCGAACGCCTGCTTCATGGAGTTGTTATAGCGAAGCGCGGGAAGCGAGACGTTGTTTGTGTTCATGATATAGATCGCGTTCTCAATCGCGCCGGAATCGCCGGAATCGTAGAGCACCGTGATTACCTGCAGCTTTGAGTAATGCTGATCGAGCGCCTGAAGATGGGGCAGCTCCTCGATACAGGGACCGCACCAGGTCGCCCAGAAGTTGATCATTGTGAGCTTCTTCTTCGCGAAAATGCTCTCGGTGTATTCCCTGTTGTTTACGATATCGTAGGTCTTGAAAACGAAATCGGGCTTCGGCGCCTCCGTCGGCTTCGGAGTCGGCGCGGGCGTGGGCGTCGGCGCGGGAGTGGGCTTCGGCGTCGGAGTGGGAGCGGGCGTCGGCGCGGGCGTGGGCTTCGGCGTCGGCGTAAGACCTGCCGTGGGCGCGGGAGTTTCCTCCCCTGTCGGCGCGGGAGTTGCCTCCTCCGTCGGCGCGGGAGTTGCTTCCTCCGTCGGCGCGGGCGTCTCCTCCCCTGTCGGCTCCGGAGTGGTTTCCTCCGTGGGAGCGGGAGTTTCCTCCTCCGTCGGCACGGGAGTTGCTTCCTCGGTCGGGAGCTCCGACGGCGTTTCGCTGACGTACGCCTGCTGCTCCGTTTCAGAGGGGCGCTTGGCTACGCGCCAGGTGTAGCACCCCGTGAGCGACAGGAGCGTCAACGCGCCGAGTATGAGCGCTGTGATTCTTTTCAAGAGGGGCTTCACTTTGTTCCTCCGTTATTGGATACCCATTGTCATGCGGAGTATTATGAGCGCGTCCGTCGCTTCTATTGCGCCGCTCAGATCCATATCGCCGTGGGCGATGTTTTCCTCGGTCGGGATCTGCATCTCCAGCGCGAAGCGAAGCGCCAGGAGCGCGTCTGTCGCCTCTACCGAGCCGTCCAGATTGACGTCCCCGTCGGGAGCGGGAGTCTCGGTGGGAGCGGGAGTCTCGGTGGGCTCGGGCGTTTCGGTCGGCTCGGGAGTTTCCGCGGGAGCGGTCTCGCTCCAGAAGGCGAGCCTTTCAAGCAGGGTATCGGGCGTTGTGAACGCCGCCTGCCATGCCTCGACTATCACGCCGTGATCGTTAACGATAAAGCTCTGCGGGATATACATGGTCTGGTCCACGACGGACTGCCATATATCGTCGCAGGTGAAAACGGGGAAATCGAACCCGTTCTGCTCCATGAACGCCGCCGCGGCGGCGGGTGTGCTCGTCGCGTCGACGGCGAGGAGACCGAACACGCCGTACTCGGGATGTGAAACGGCGATCTCATTGAGCGCCGACATCTGGGAGAAGCAGCCCTGCTGCCATGTCGCCCAATACGTTACGACCGAATAGCGGTACGCAAACACGGAGCCGTCGACGGGCGTGCCGTCAATGAGTTCGGAACAGAAGCCGCTGACGTCCGTGCCTATCTGCGCGCGCTCACTCCTCTCGCCGAAGGCGGGCAGGCAGAACGTCATGCAGATCATCAGCAGAGCTGCGGCAAATCGTTTCATCCTTTAGTTTTCCTTTCTGTCCTTACGCGCGATAAGGAATATGCCGAGCGCGATTAGCGCCGCGGCGACGAGTCCGCCGAGGGCGATCAGCAAGTACTTGAGCCAATTCTTGGCGGTTTTGCTGCCGTTTTCATCCTGACCGGGATCGTCTGCGCCGGGAGTCGCGTCGGGATCGGGAGTGACCTTCGATACGTCGGAGCCGGGCTCCTGCGTCGCGTCGGGATCCTGCGTCTTGTCGGGCTCCTGCGTCTTGTCGGGATCGGCGGTCTCATCGGGACCGGGGGTAGGCTTGCCGATAGGCGGAGTGGAGGATGCGGGCTCGGTCGGAGTCGTGGCGGAGCCGCCGGAGACGGAAACGGAAATCCCGCTCGCGGTGCATTCGATATCGGTCGCATTCGACTGCCCGACGGGCAAATAGCCGAACTCTTCAACAATGAGCTTGAAGCCCGTCTTATCGCCGGCGGAGGAGAGCGCCTTGAACTTGAGCTTTACAAGCTCGCCCTCGACGGAGGCGGGATCGGTAGGCATCATTACGGCGAAGCTGACCGCCTTGCCGTCGAGCGTGATCGCACAGTTGCCGATGGCGCCTTCTTCAACGAGCTCATTATAAGCGTCGCCGTTTTTCTTGCCGAGATACTGGAAGGAGTTCTTATCGAACTCTATGCGCAGATTCATGAGATGCGCTTCATACTCGCCCTCAACGTTAACGATGATCTCCAGCTCGTCGCCCGCGTTTACAGAGGAAGGACCCGTCAAAAAGAAGTGCGGGACGCTGCTCGCAAATACGGGGAAAGCGCATACGGAAGCCAGAAGAACCGCACAGAGTACGGCAATGATGGTTTTTTTCATTTCAAAAATCCTTTCAGATGTATTTAAGCCTAAACTTATACATGTATATTTTATCACACAATCGAACGCTTTGCAACCACATGCCAATATTTTTCACGGCATTGCAAAAAAACGGCTTTTATATTATAATAGTGGACGAAAATCGGCGCGTCCGCCGGGAAAGGCATATTCCGTCCGCGAAATGAATCACCGCTCTTATAAATCATCCTTGCTGTTGCTGCTGCTCGCCGTCTGCTTTGCGTTCGCGGGCTGCGGCAAGGGAAAAGACACTCCCGCAGATCCCACTTCGATCCCCGATATTTTTCAGACTCCGGACGCAGAGTCCTACGAGCTCGGCCCGAACGGTTATTACGAGGATCAGTACATCACCGCAAGCTGGTACCCGACGCTTAAATTAAGCCGCGTCGTTATGAATTATGCCGAGTATGAGGGGAAGACCCCCGCCGGCGACAGGCTTCTTTTCTCATACACGGTGGACGATTTGGGCTCCTTTGCCCAGGAGCTTTCCGGGCATGATTTCGATTCGTACCAGAAGCTCCTTTTCTCGCAGAACAGCTACTATTATCTTAAGGACTTCGGCTACGTCAAGGTGGACGGGCATGAAGCGCTGCGCGCCGTTTACGAATACGCTCCCGATGAGGAGCCCGACAAGAAGGTCTACGTGCTCCAGTACGCCTACAACGTGAACGGCTGGATCATGAGCGTCGCTTATACGAGCCTTTCCCCCATCCCCCCGGAGTGCGAGGATACGCTTAATTCGGTCAGATTCAAGGCGGGATATTGAGATGGTCATAAAGGGCATCCGCATAGAAAAAGCCGCCCGCGATAAGGAATGGGGCTTTACCGAAGCCTCCTCCGCCCGCTTTCACAGGGGAAGCGGCACGGGCATACTGATCTGCCACGGCTTCGGCGGTACGCCGTCGAACATGCTCCCGCTTTACGAAAGGGCGGTCGAAATGGGCTTCACCGTTTCTATGCCCCTCCTTGACGGGCACGCGAAAACGCTGGGCGAAATGGCAAAGACCGGGCACGAGGCATGGCGGCGCAACGTCGACGAAGCCTATTCCGCGCTCGTTTCGTCGGGCTGCGAAAGGATATTCCTCTGCGGCTTGAGCATGGGCGCGCTCCTTATGGCGGATCTTGCCGAAAGGCGCTCATCGAAGGGCGTGGACGGCGTTATGCTGATCTGCCCGCCCGTCAAAATGAAGCCGTATCTCAAATTCACGGAGTTCATCGCGCCGATCGCGCCGTACATGCTTACGGCGGACGATTTCGACCGCTCGCCCGAAGGGACGGAGGTCTACATGGGCGTCGCCTCGAAGAAGCTGAAGGACATAAGCTTCCTTGCCCGCGAGGTAAAGCGCGGCGCGGCGCGGCTCGCCTCCCCCGTCATGCTCGTCGAAGCCGGGAACGACAACCGCGTCGATCCCGATTCCTACCGGATACTGAAAAAGCTGATCCCGCAGGCGGAGTACACGCTTATAAAAGGCGCCGCGCACGGGATACCGTACTGCCCGAAAAAGCACGAGCTGTGCGATATTTTCGAGGAGTATTTCTCAAAGCTCGATAGATAATAAAACGATACAAAAAGACTCCCGGGCCAAGTCGCCCGGGAGCCTTTTTTTCGCAATTACTTCTTGAATACCTTGTTCAGTATGTCTATCTTGCCGATAAGGGGAAGCTCCTTCGCCTTGCCGGAGAGCGCGTTGACGATGCCGATAACGGCGAACACGCCGACGGCGAGCATTACCGCGCCTGCGACGAGATAAAGCAGCACGGCGGGGATCGCCCAAAGCGCCTTATGTGTTCCGGCGGCGATGCCGATGAATACCGAGCCGAGCACATAGATCAGCGTAAAAACGATTGCCGCTGCGATCTCGAACACGAGGAAGGTTATGCCCTGCCTTGCGTGGAACTGAGCGAACTTCGAATTCTTCTTTGCAAAATAGGGTATCAGCACGAGCATACCGAGATACGAAAGCACGGAGATCCACTTGTTGCTCTCGATATCCTGCTTGTCGTACTCCTCCACCACCTCGACCCTTTCGGGCTCCTCGGCGGCAAACCTCGCTCCGCAGGCGGGGCAGGTCTCGGGCGCGCCATCGTAATAAGCGCCGCATTCTTTACAAATTGCCATTTAATATCCTTTCCCGGCTTATCTGCCGACTTTTTTGTTTATGATATTACTTTTTGAGCTCCGCTATGCGGGCGAGCAGCTTCTCATAGAGCTCCTTCGCGGCGGCGAGCTTCGCTCTTTCCTCGTTCACGACCTTTTCGGGCGCCTTCGCCATGAAGCCCTGATTCGAGAGCTTGCCTTCCGCGCGCTTTATCTCGCCCTCTATGCGGACGCGTTCCTTATCGAGGCGCGCGAGCTCCTTCTCAATATCGATGAGCTCGTTCAGGGGGATGAACGCGTCGCCCACGCGGGAAACGACGGAGACCGCGTCGGGCGCGATGCCTTCCTTGTCGAGCTTTACCGTCACCTCGGAAGCGCCGGCGAGCTTGTTGAAGTAGGGCGCCGCCTCGCGCACGGAGTTCACGTTTGCCTCGGCGGTAACAATGAACATATGCGCGCGCTTTGCGGGGGGCACGTTCATCTCTGCGCGCACGTTCCTTATCGCGCGGACGAGCTCCATTATGCCGTCCATGCACTCCGCGTCGGAAGCGAAATCGAAGCCTTCCTCATATTTGGGCCAGCTCTCGAGCATTATCGTCTCGCCGGAGCCGGGCAGCCTGGTATAGATATCCTCCGTAATGAAGGGCATAAACGGGTGCAGAAGCTTCATCGAATCGCCGAGCACGCGCACGAGTATCGCGCGGACGTTCTTCTTGGCTTCCTCATCCTCGCCGTAGAGGCGGGGCTTCGCCATCTCGATGTACCAGTCGCAGAGCTCCGTCCAGATGAAGGAGTAGATCTTCTCCACCGCGAGATTGAGGTCGAACGAATCGATGTTCTGGGTCGCCTCGCGCACGATGTTGTTGAGCCGCGACAGTATCCACTTATCGGCAATGTCGAGCTTCGTCATGTCGATATCGCCTATCTCGCCTTCGCCGAGATTCATCATCACGAAGCGGGAGGCGTTGTACACCTTGTTGCAGAAATTCCTTGCGGC
This sequence comes from Christensenella sp. UBA3857, assembly GCA_002392505.1. Classification (GTDB taxonomy): domain Bacteria; phylum Bacillota; class Clostridia; order Christensenellales; family CAG-138; genus UBA3857. Next base: position 22,369 of record DGHD01000030.1, read on the forward strand.
TTCGACCTTTTTGATCTGGAAGCGCATATCGGTGCCCGCGGCGGTGCCGCTCGTAAGAGAGAAGCGCAGCGAATCCGCGCCGTAATCCTTTATTATCTCAAGCGGATCTATGCCATTGCCCAGGGACTTCGACATCTTTCTGCCGAGCTCGTCCCTTACCATGCCGTGTATGAACACGTGATCGAAGGGGACCTCGTCCATGGCGTAGAGCCCGAACATTATCATCCTCGCGATCCAGAAGAACACGAGATCGTAGCCCGTGGCGAGGGTAGACGTGGGATAGTAGTACTTGAGCTCCTCCGTCTTCTCGGGCCAGCCGAGCGTGGAGAAGGGCCACATACCCGAGGAGAACCAGGTATCGAGCACGTCCTCATCCTGATGCATGGCGCCGCCGCACTTGGGGCATTTCGCGGGCGCTTCCGCCGCGACGACGGTCTCGCCGCAGTCGTCGCAGTAATAGGCGGGGATCCTGTGCCCCCACCAGAGCTGGCGGGAGATGCACCAATCCTTTATGTTGTACATCCAGTTGAAATAGGTCTGCGCGTACCTTTCGGGCACGAACTTGATGCGCCCGTCCTCCACCGCCTTTATAGCGGGCTCGGCAAGGTCCTTAATAGCCACGAACCACTGCTTGGAGACCATCGGCTCGATGGTGGTATGGCAACGGTAGCAGGTGCCTACGTTATGCGTATAGGGCTCCACCTTTACAAGGCTGCCCGCCTTTTCGAGATCCTCCACGAACACCTTGCGGCATTCCTTCGTGGTGAGCCCCGCGTAGCTTCCGCCGAGCTCGTTTATATGCCCGTCCTCTGTGAAGACGCACATGCCGGGAAGCCCCGTCCTGATGCCCACCTCGAAGTCGTTGGGATCGTGCGAGGGGGTGATCTTCACGGCGCCGGTGCCGAAATCCATCTCGACGTATTCATCCGCCACGATGGGTATCTCCCTGCCCACGACGGGCACAACGACCGTCTTGCCGACCAGATCGGCATAGCGCTCGTCGTTGGGGTTGACCGCGATGCCCGTATCGCCGAGGATCGTCTCCGGGCGGGTGGTGGCGACGGTTATCGAATAGCTCTTGTCCGGCGCGTCGTAACGGACGTGCCAGAGGTTGGAGGGCTGCTCCTCAAATTCCACCTCGGCGTTCGAGATGGCGGTCTTGCAGCAGGGACACCAGTTGACGATGCGGTCGCCGCGGTAGATCTTGCCCTTGTTGTAAAGGTCGATGAACACCTTCTGAACGGCTTTGGAACAGCCTTCGTCCATGGTGAAGCGCTCGCGCTCCCAATCGCAGGAGGAGCCCAGCTTCCTTAGCTGCTTGACTATCCTGCCGCCGAATTCGTCCCTCCACGCCCAGGCGCGGCGCATGAACTCATCGCGGCCGATATCCTTTTTGGTAAGCCCTTCCTTCGCCATGCGCTCGACGATCTTGACCTCCGTCGCGATGGAGGCGTGATCCGTGCCGGGCAGCCACAGCGTTTCGTAGCCGCACATGCGCTTGTAGCGGATCAGTATGTCCTGCATGGTCTCGTCAAGCGCGTGCCCCATGTGGAGCTGACCCGTAATGTTGGGCGGCGGTATGACGATGGTGTAGGGCTTTTTGTCGGGATTAGGAGCGGAATGGAAATACCCCGACTCCTCCCACTTTTTGTAAAGACGATCCTCAACTGCCGAGGGATCGTACGTTTTGGGCATTTCTTCAATGCCCGTCCTGTGTTCTTCACACATTTTTTTGTACCTCCGAACAAAATAATACGTCCCTCCCGCCAAAGGACGAGAGGGACGCTCGTGGTACCACCTTTGTTGAACGGGGCTTGCCCCGCTCCACTTGATATGCGCTGTATCGGGCGCGCCCGTTCCCGCTCCCCGGGCGACCTTCACGGACCCTTATGCCGATGGCTTTCACCTGACCCATCTCTCTTATAGACAACGGTTTTCCGCTACTCCTCCCGGATCAAAACAGGGGATATAAGCTTATGCGAAAACAAGCTTCGCATTAAAGTTTATTATAACCGTCCTTTTGCAAAGTGTCAACACCTATTTTTCGAGATCCCTTTCCGAATCGAGTTCGAAAGGTTCAAGCCCGTAACCCTTCAACAAAGGAAGGAGCGTTTCCTCCGTGAAATCCTCGTCCGCGGAGCCGTCCAGGTCAAGTTTTCGTCCATCCTTCATTATAAGAAGATACGAGCCGCGTTCGATCCTTTCGCCGCTGTCGTTATACCTTGCCTTTACATGGACGAGAGCGTCTATATCGGAATAACGGTATTCCTCCCTTGCAAGAAGGTTCCTCTCTCTCGGTCCGTCAAGGCGGTCTTCATAGACCCTCAGCCCGGCAAAGTCTATCACGAAGACAAGTGCTGCAGCCACGGTAATCGTTACGCCGAAAAGAACGGATGCAAGAACGTTAGTGGCTTTGTCGTTTTGAAGCGAATCGAGCTTGTTGATCGCAGCAGAGCTCTTGGGCATGAGCAGTCTTGCCGTCTTGCGGCGAAGGGCTATCGCGCCGAACAACGCAGGGATCCCGGCTAAAACCAACGGAAAATACCAGGGCGCCGTATACACGGCAATGCAGCCGACGCCGAAAAGCTTGGAAACCGTAAAATGAACAATTATCAGCAATATCGCCGTAATGACGAACGGTATGAACGGGGCTGTGAAATAAAGCAGGCGCGCTTTTTTCTCGATGGCGGCAAACGCTTTAACGGCATTCGCCTCGTTCGGCATCGGTGAGAACTCCCCGCCGCTGTTTTTAAGCTTTTCCATGAGTCGTTTTTGATAATCGAATATCTTCTTTTTTCGACTCTTCTTCTCATAGAGCGCGACGGCTTTATCGTTTTTTCCGAGCAAAAGCGCCTTATACGGATTCGCCGTCGTGTAGCTTAAAAGCACGAGATCGTCCCTGGAATATCCGCTTATATCTGTAAACATGAGCTTTCGCTCAAGGGAGTCCTCGGGATCCAAATTCCTTTCAAGAGGCAAAAGTCCCTCGTCGACGGAATTCTCAATCTCCTTTATATGGTCGTTCAATACAGCCGCAAGCGCATTGAAACAGGCTTCCAGCCTTGCTTCATCCTCTATCATGGAGAAAAAAGTCGCGCGGAACTCATCCGTGCCCAGCTCCGAGAATATCTCCGGCAGGAAATAGTATTTTTCGTTGTTTTTATTTGGATATATGCGGCAGAAGAGTACATTTTTCGTTGTAAGCACAAGCGACTTTCTTATCGCGTATTCCAACCTGATCACGCGGCGCAGCATCGTAAAGCGAATTTCCTTGCGGTCCGCTTCGTAACGCGTCCAAATAACGTCGTTTTTCTTTGCCTCTTCTTCGCAAAGCTCCCTGAATCTGTCCTCCAGCACGATCAAGGCACCTCCTTGGAAAAAGTATAGGATAAACAACGCGGATTGTCAAGCCGCCGCGCGAGCAAAAGACGAAGGACGTTCAACCTGTTTTCATCGGTAAAACGAAATCGGGAAGCAGATATTTCTTGGAAGCTCCCCTCATCCACCGCTCGTTCAAGAGCGGTCCCCCTTCCCCACGGGGAAGGCTAAAAAGTCGGAAGCAAAAAAACGCCCCCCTTGCGTAAAGTGGGGGTGCCTCCGTATGGAGGCGGGGGGATCGGCCGATCCGGGCTTCGTTTGTGTTCCGGCTTGCCCCCTTTCCCCAGGGGGGAATGCCGGACGGAAGTATATAATTATGTTGTAATATGCCGCGGGATATGTTAAAATGTGTAAAGACCCCAGCAAATCTTATCCGGAGGGAACATAAATGAAGCTCAATTATTGGCGCACGATATGCGTCGGATTCGCGTTCTTTCTCATCTGCGCGTTCTGGCAGGCTTACGACAGCATTATCCCCAAAATACTGACCGATAAATTCGGCATGGCGCAGGGCTGGTCAGGCGTTGTTATGGCGCTCGACAACGTGCTCGCGCTGTTCATGCTGCCGATATTCGGCGCGCTTTCCGACAAGTCGAAGTCCCGCTTCGGCAGGAGGACGCCCTTCATCGTGATCGGCACGGTGATCGCCGTTATCGCGTTCGTCGGACTCTCGTTCGTTGACAACGCGCAGCTCGGCAAGCTCGATACCGCGGCGAATTTCGATCAGAAGGCCGTGCATACCGTCTATGAGGACACCGATATCGCGAACGCGACCCTCAAGACCCACGAGGGCGAGGAATACGTGCTTTCCGAAAAATACTCCTTGGAAGAGCTCGATTCCGTGATCGGCAAGGCCATGCAGGGCGATAAGGAAGCGCTTGCCGAATGGGAGGAATACTTCGTGCCCGCCCGTCAGGCTTACGCCGCGAAGACTGCCGCGGGCAACAAGCTGATACTCGTCATATTCATGGCGGTGCTGATGGTAACGCTCGTCGCGATGAGCACCTTCCGCTCCCCCGCCGTCGCGCTGATGCCGGACGTTACGATAAAGCCGCTCCGCTCCAAGGCGAACGCGGTCATCAACCTGATGGGCTCCTTCGGCGGCATACTGGTGCTTGCGCTCGGCATAGTATTCGGCACGGGCAAGACGCAGAACTCCATGATGAGCTACGTAGTCTTCTTCACCGTGATCGCCGCGATAATGCTGATCGCGCTCGTACTGTTCCTCATCACCGTAAGGGAGCCGAAATTCGTCCGCGAAATGGAGGCTGAATCGAAGCGCTTCGGCATCGACGACAGCGCCGACGACGACGGCTCCGGCACGAGAAAGCTCTCGAAGGGCGAGCTCGCGAGCCTCATACTGATACTCGCCTCCGTCGCGCTGTGGTTCTTCGGCTACAACGCGGTAACGAGCAAATACTCCGTCTACGCGGGCAAGGTATTGAATCTCGACTATAACATGACGCTCATAATCGCGCAGGCGGCGGCGATAATCTCCTACCTGCCCGTCGGCATCATCTCCTCGAAGATCGGCCGCAAAAAGGCGATACTCGCGGGCGTCGTAATGCTGGCCGTTTCGTTCCTCGTGGCGGCGTTCCTCCGCGCGGGCAGCCCCGCAATGCTCATGAACGCCATGTTCGCTCTCGCCGGCATCGGCTGGGCGACGATCAACGTAAACTCCTTCCCGATGGTCGTGGAGCTTGCGAAGGGCGGCAACGTGGGCAAATACACCGGCTACTACTACACCGCGTCCATGGCGGCGCAGGTATTGACCCCCATCCTCTCCGGCTTCCTTATGGACGCCTTCGGATTGAGCATACTCTTCCCCTATGCCGTTTGCTTCGTCGCTCTCGCCTTCGTGACGATGCTCTTCGTAAAGCACGGCGACAATAAGCCCGTCGCGAAGAAGGGTCTCGAAGCGCTGGACGTAGGCGACTGACGAAAGCCGCTTCCCCGATAAACAGAAACGCCCCGGAGGGATCATCCCTCCGGGGCGGTATTGTTTTGGCGTCAGTTCGGGAGTTCGATCCCGAGCGCGATCATCGCGATCAGCGTGGAATCGTATGCGTCGATATTGCCGTCGCCGCTGACGTCGGCGTTGGCAAGACCTTCAGCGGAGAGCTCGCCGCTGTTCACGAGGTAAGCGTTGAGAGCGGTAACGTCCTTCATGTCGACAACGCCGTCGCAGTTGACGTCGCCGAGAAGACCCGCGGGAGCGTTCTTCGTGTAGGTGACGGTGATGGTGACGTCGCCTGCGCCCATGGTGCCGGTCACGACAGCCTGGTCGGGAGTGTAGCCCGCAACGGTCGGGCTCGTTACGGAGTAGCTCGCGCCGTACTCATAGGTCTGCGTATAGGCGGAAGCAGCAGTACCGCCCTCCGCCTTGACGTAGTTGATCGAAAGCGTATAGCTGTTGATCGTGTACTGAGCGGTAACGGTAAGGTCGCTCGTTACGTTGGTGAAGTCCGCGCTCCAGCCGGTGAAGGTGTAGCCTTCGCGGGTGGGATCTGCGGGTGCGGCGGCGCTTTGACCCTCCGCGACGCGCTGCGAGGAGAGCACCGTGCCGTCCCAATCCCTGAAGGTAACGGTATAATAAGTCGTATCGTCGTCGATCACAACGCCGCTCGTCTTCTTATAAAGCTGCACGGAGGCGGCGGCCTTCGGGGCGTTGAACAGGTTGGTAAATGTGCCCGCATAACCTGTCACGGAAGGAACGTAGGTTATGTATCTCGTCCCCTTCGAGTATTCGTATTTGAGCTGGCTCGAACTCCCGTCCCAGATCCAGCCGGTCGCGTAGCTCGTGCCGTCCTGCGGATAGAGGTCGTAGGAATTGTCCCAGGCGGAAACGCGCAGATGGTAATTCCGGTTGTAAGCCGACCGTATCACATAATAGTCGCCCTCCGTGTAGAAGAGCCATTCCGCGTGTTTGGGCACGGCGTCGGCGTAAACGGAGGTATCGAGCCCCGTGATCGCGCCGTCCGCGTCGAGCACGGCCTTTATGCCGTAGGAATAATAGGTGCTTGACAGGGAAACATAATTGGCGTTGACGCCCACCGCCGACTGATAGTTGGGATTATAGCTCATTACGACGTAAACGTCGCTCCCCGAAGCCGCGCCGATCATGTATTCCACGCCCGTTTCGATGCTCGTTACGGGAACGTATTTTGTGTAATGATGACCGTTCAGCACGGTCACAGAGGCGGTCGCGGTATAGACCGCGCCGGTATCCTTATCGGTCGCGCGCGCGGTGATCACCGCCGTGCCGGGACCGACCGGAACGGCTGCCGCAGAAAAGCGGTTGCCGGAAACGGTAACGACGGAGGTATCGGAGCTTTCCCAAACCATCTCGTAGTTGTTCGCCTCGATCGGATCGCGCACGACGACGAGGTCCAGCGTCTCGTCAAGGAGTATCTCGCTCGACGCGGGCGTGAGACCTATTCCGTTCAGACCCACCTCGCCGATGGTGATACCGACGTATTTTAAGGATGAGGACGCATCCGTCGGGGGCACGAATACGCCGTTCACGGGCTTTACGGTGATGAAGCCGCCGCCGTAGATCTCCGCCGCCTCGGTGCTCGTATAGACGACGGGCGAAAGCAGCCTGTAAAGCGAATCAAGGTCGTAATACGCGGAGGGATCGTAGCCCGCGTTCATTTCAAAGCCATAGCCCGAGGCGGGATCGTTCGCGATCATCGCGGTGGTGAAGCCGCGCCAGATATCCTCCCAGCTCCTGCCAGCGGCGGAAACAACGGCGTTTATCGACGCCTCGACGGAATCGCCCGAATTGGCGCTGATGATGCTCTTGAACACGCCAGAGCCGAAATTCGTATAAAGGTACTGGGTGAAGAGCATGACCTCCGCATACCTGGCGAATATGTCGAGCGCGCTCGAATCCCATGCGGTGATCGAGCCGCCCTTGTGAAGATCGAGATCGGGGTTATACTCGTACTCGACGGCGGGATTGTTGATATCCGCAAGCGAGGTGAATTTATGATCCACCCAGCTGGGAATGCGCTCGTAAAGCCCGGAGCCCGGGAAGCAGAGCTCCTCCGCGGAGCCGGAGAGCGCCTCGTTGAGCCACACGTTCATGCCGCCCGTGACGGAGTAATTGATGCAGTGCTGGAACTCGTGAACGAGCGTGCCGAAGCAGTCGTCGAAATGATCGATATAATTGCCTGCGGCGTTGGTGTATGCAATGCCGGGGTACGTGTCGATATGGATCATGGCAAGGTTGTTGTAGCGGAAATCCTCCGACCAGAAGTACCCCGCGACGTAGCCCTGACCGGGCTGCCAGCCGTCGCCGATATCGTAGAAGAGCAGATTCACGCGCCCGTCGTTATTGACGTCGTTGAAATCGCCGTAAGCCGCCTGCATGAGCTCGAACTTTTCGTCGAACCTCTCCGCCGCGATGCGCGCATAATCGGAGTTTATGCCGTCCAGGGGGTGATAATCGGCGTTGGTCGGAGTCCAGATATTGCAGTGTGAGCCCTGATAAAGGAGCTTGAACGTGAAATCGTAATCGCTGCCCGAAACAGGGGGATAATTGTAAAGCCCGAAGGTGTGCGTGGAGCCGACGACGAAATTCTCACGCGCGGGCGCCTTTTCGGGAGCCTTCTCCGGCGTGTGCTGCGACACCTCATAATCGACGTCTATCACGTAGGGGATATCGCTCTCCCCCGCCTCCGTGCGGGAGGGGCTGACGCTCGCCGAAAGGTCGGTTTTGATCCTGCCCGAAAGAGAGCCCGTGGACGCCGCGGCGCTCATATCGGTCGAGGCGTTATAAATGACGACGTAATCGCCCGCATAACCTCCGGCGGGATCGGCGTCGACTGTAACGCCCGTGTTTATGCCGCGCTCCGCGTTTTCTTCGGAAAGCGCGGGCAGAGCCGCGAGCACGAACAGGGCTGCCAAAAACAGAGCGATTAACGATTTGATCCTTCTCATTGGATCCTCCTTTGAGACCGTATTGTCACAGATGACAAGCGGATTATAGCATATCTCTTTCAAACGCCGCCAGCGAAAAAACAGCATTATATCATATATGCCGAAAATGTCGTTTTTCCCCTCCGAATATGGCAAAATTGCGGCGGCCGTGACGGACGTCCGCATTCCGCTCCCCTGCCGCAGAGCGTGTAAAATGCTTGTAAAAAATCGAAATTGCCTGTTTAAAAAAGCGCCGGGATGTATTATGATATAGACGTGAAAAAATCGAAAGGAAGCCCGCCTAAAGTCGGCGGGCGGCAAGGAACATGCTTGAATTAAAAGGTATCAAAAAGGATTACGTTTCCCAGAACGAGACGGTGCACGCGCTGAAGGGCGTCGACCTTTCCTTTGGGGAAAGCGAATTCGTCGCCGTACTCGGTCCCTCCGGCTGCGGCAAGACGACGCTTCTCAATATTATCGGCGGGCTCGACAGATACACCGAGGGCGACCTCATTATAAACGGCAAGTCCACGAAGACCTACAGGGACCGGGATTGGGACGCATACCGCAACCACTCCATCGGCTTCGTATTCCAGAGCTACAACCTCATCCCCCATCAGACGGTGCTCGCCAACGTGGAGCTTGCGCTGACGCTCTCCGGCGTATCGAAGGCGGAGCGCCGCCGCCGTGCGGAGGAGGTGCTCGAGAGGGTGGGTCTTAAGGATCAGATATCGAAAAAGCCCAACCAACTCTCCGGCGGACAGATGCAGCGCGTCGCGATAGCGAGGGCGCTCGTCAACGACCCCGAGATAATCCTCGCGGACGAGCCGACAGGCGCACTCGATTCCGGCACCAGCGTGCAGATAATGGAGCTTTTGAAGGAGGTCTCGCGCGATCGCCTCGTCATAATGGTCACCCATAACTCCGACCTTGCCGATACGTACGCCACGCGGATCGTGAAGCTCCTCGACGGGCTCATCGTCAGCAACGAGGCGAACGCTCCCGCCGCGCCCGAAAGGACGGCGGAGCAGCCCGCTCCGGAAAAGAAGAAGCGCGTTTCGATGTCGTTTTTGACGGCGCTTTCCTTAAGCCTCAACAATCTGATGACCAAGAAGGCGCGCACGATACTCACCGCGTTCGCCGGCTCCATCGGCATCATCGGCATCGCGCTGATACTCTCCATCTCGGACGGGTTCCAGAATTACATCGACCGCGTGCAGGAGGATACGCTCTCGAATTACCCGCTTTCGATCGACAGCGAGGTGATGGATATGTCCGCCCTCTTCACGCGCGACTCGAAGGACGAACGCCCCCAGGAGGATCACAAGGATGGGCTCGTGTACTCTAACGGGCGCCTTTCCGAGGGCGTTGAGCTGATGAATTCCAAGACCCGCAGCAACGACCTCGCCTCCTTCAAGAAATACATAGAGGGCGACGGCGCGGCGCTTCTCGAAAACACGAACGGAGTGCAGTATCTCTACGATCTGGACGTGTTCATCTACAACAGGACCGCCGTCGGCGGCACCGCGCAGGCGAACCCCGGCGTGGTGTACGACAAGATGTTCGGCTCGTCCTTCTCCGACATGATGAGCAGGTCGAACAGCACGGATGCGTTCAGCGAGATGATCGACAATATCGGGCTTCTCGACACGCAGTACGACGTGCTCAAAGGTCGCTGGCCCGAGAAGTATGACGAGGTAGTGCTGCTCGTGGACAAATACTCGCAGATAGACGATTTCCAGCTCTATACCATCGGTCTTCGCGACCAGTCGAAGCTCGAGGGCATTATGGAGCGCATAATGGCGGGCGAATCCGAGCCCGAGGAACAGCTCGTTTTCACATACGACGACCTAATGGCGATCGAATTCGTAATGCTCCCCCCCACCGCCTTCTATGAGAAGGACGAGCGCGGCGTTTACGTTGACCGCCGTGAGACGGACGGAGTGGACGCGATACTCGACGAAAGCGGCGTGCCCCTCAGGATAGTCGGCATAGTCCGTCCCAAAGAGGGCGCGGCGGCGACGGCGCTGAAGGGGACCGTCTGCTACACCCGCGCGCTGACCGAATACGTCATAAAAACCGTGAACGAGAGCGAGATCGTAAAGGCGCAGATCGCCGATCCCGATACCGATATCTTCACCGGCATCCCCTTCAACATCGCCGATTACGTCCCGACGAAGGAGGACGTTATGGCTTACATCGCCTCCCTGCCGGAGGAGCAGCAGGCCGGGATACTTCCCTATATCGACATGATGAGTGATGAGGAGCTCATCGCCCGCTTCAAGGAGAAGATCACCCCCGCCGGCACGAAGAACACCTATGACGGCAACTTGAAGACGCTCGGCGTGAACAAGCTCGACGAGCCTTCGTCCATCGTCATCTACCCCGTCGACTTCGCCGCGAAGGACAAGGTGAAGTCCATGATAAACAAGTATAACGACGATATGAAGGCGGCGGACGAGGAATCGAAGGTGCTCACCTATACCGATTACGTCGGGCTCCTCATGAGCTCCGTCAGCACGATAATCAACATAATCTCCTACGTGCTGATCGCGTTCGTGGCGGTATCGCTCGTCGTGTCCTCGATAATGATAGGCGTCATAACGAACATCTCCGTGCTCGAGCGCACGAAGGAGATCGGCGTGCTGCGCTCGATCGGCGCCTCGAAGCGCGATATCTCCCGCGTGTTCAACGCCGAGACGCTGATAATCGGCTTTATCTCCGGCATACTGGGCCTCGGCATAACCGAGCTTCTGATAATCCCCATCAACGCGATAATCTACAAGCTCGGCGGCATAAAGAACGTCGCCGCGCTCCCGTGGAAGGGCGCGATAATACTGCTTGTGATCAGCATGCTGCTGACGCTTATCGCCGGACTTATCCCATCCCGCGCCGCCGCGAAGAAGGATCCCGTCGTCGCACTGAGGACAGAGTAAACGAAAACGCCCGGCGCAAAGCGCACGGTGCGTTGAAGACGGAATATTGAGTTTTACGGCTTCCCCTTGGCGGGGAAGCCTTTTGGTTTGGCTGCTTCCAACTATCCTGCCTTCCCCCGGGGGTTCATTGACGGTTGCCGAAGGCAATTTTGACCATCCGGTGAATGGTC
>DGHD01000057.1 GCA_002392505.1 Christensenella sp. UBA3857
AGGGTGCATTCACTTAAGGAGATGCAGGTTTTCAGCCTGAAAAAAGTCAACGTATAAAAAGATATCCGGGGATAGCTCATATCCCCGGATTTTCTTTTTTATATCGGCTGAAAACCGCGAAGCGTCTCAAAAGAGGAGATTTTTGCGCCATGCAAGGCGAAAAGCGCAGTAATACTCGGAGAGTCTTTCGAGCATTTTCAACGCAGCAGGGCTCAAAAAGATACCTTTTGAGGCTGCATATCGTTAAGTGAATGCGCCCAAAAGCCGGGTGTTGAGAAACCAAGATCGGGGATCCAAACTATCTGCAATAAAAAACATACTGCGAACCGACAAACAAGCATGGTATCCGAGAAATCTGCATACCATGCTTGTTTTATTATGCAGCGCACGCCTTCACCCGGCTGTTTTCACCTTGCTTCGTTCACGCCCGATGGCGCGGCGGTCCCTTCCGGCGAATAATCCTCGCCGTTGACCTGTATCCTCAAGCGGGTTATGCCGAAGTTCTTCTCAAGCGAGAGGAACAGCGTCCTGTACGCAAGGGAATACATCCCCTCCGTTTCGGAGACCGCCTTGAAATCGCTTGAAAGGTTCACTGTCGCCGTGCCGTTTTCTATCGCCGCGCCGAGAAGCAGCGTGTTTTCGGGGAAGCAGTTCATAAGTCCCCTTGAGCCGGAGCCGCCTATCAGCGCAGCGGCGACGGAATAGACGGAGGGCGCGCCGCTCATCATGCGCGATACCGGCACCGTAAGCGCGCCGCTCGAGTTCGGGAAATACAGCGTTGCGAGCGCGCCGCCCGCCGATGCGGAAAGCGAGCTCTCCTCTATATTGAGCGGGTACGCCGTCTGCCTCACGGGCAGCTCCGTGCCATGCTCGAGCGGGTCGGACGAACCGCCGCGCGTGATCGTTACGGTCGTGACCGTCGGGAACTCCGTCAGCGCGTTGACTATCGCGCGGATCATGTCGAGCTCCGCCTTCGCGTCCTCGAGCGAAGGCATGTTTTTAAGATCGACCAGCGCGTTACCGTCGCGTATCGAAATCGAAAACTCCGTGCCGCCGGGTATTGCCGGAACGAGTCCCATGCGTTTTGCCGCCTCGATATTGTCGGGCGAAGACGTCATGTACCGGAGCGAAGCCGCGGCGATGCCGTCCTCCCACGGGATCAGCTTCGTTACGGGCACGACGTAGCCCTCGTCCGAAATGAAATACAGCGTGGACTTTACAAACGCTGATTCATTCACTTCCTTTTCCTCCTCCGCCGCGGGCGGCTCCACCGCAAGGTCTTCCTGGGCGCGCTTCCCGCCGCGCGCACAGCCCGAAAAAACAAGCGCCGCCATGAGCGCGGCAAATATGATGATCAGAGCTTTCTTCATTTCGTCACCGATAGCCTTTCATTCTTTTGGTAAACGATATTCCCGCGGCAATAAAAAAATGATTAACAAATCGCCCGGCGCATGATATAATCAGAGGGAAAGGCAAAGCATCGGAGGGGGAAAATGCATACCGACAAACCGAAGCCCGGGCATCTCGGGCATCGCCAAAGGATAAAGGAACGCTACCTTGAGAACGGTATCGGCGATTTGACCGACAAGGATCTTTTGGAGCTCGTGCTCACCTACGCCATACCGAGAAGGGACGTTTACGGCGCCGCCGAGAAGCTGATAAACGAGTTCGGCAGCTTCGACGGGGTTCTCTCGGCAAGCGGCGACGCGATAAAGAACACGGTCAAGCTCTCCGATCACACGCTCATTCTGTTAAGGCTTATCGGCGATATCATCCGCCGCGAAAAGACGGGGCTCAATTACCGCAGGGACAGGCTGACGAGCGTGCTTGCCGCCGTGAAATACTGCCACAGCGCGCTCCCGAGGAAGGGCGGCGAGGCGGTCTACGAGCTTTTGATCGACGAAGAGGATTACGTTACCGGCATTATGAACGTCTCCTCCGGTTCGGGCGATCAGGCGCCGCTCCCCGTGCAGACGATACTCGACAACGCCAAATCGAACGGCATCTCCCGCGTGATAATCGCGCACAATCATCCCTCGGGAAAGAGCGCGCCCTCCTCCGCCGATATAGTGGCGACGGACGCCCTCTCACGCATGCTCGCCGCGCACGGCGTCACGCTCGTAGAGCATATCGTCGTCGGCAGCAGCGAATGCACCGCGCTCCTCCATCACCAGACGATAAACGTCGCGGGAGGCGTGCTCACGCCGTGGAGGGAAGGATGATCCAAAAAGCAAAAGAGCCTTGTCCCTGCAAGGCTCTTTTCATATTTCTCTTATTTGACTATCAATCCCACCGGGCAATGGTCGCTGCCCATTATCTCCTTATAGATAAGGGCGTCGTCCACTCTTTCCATAAAGCGGCGGCTGACGAGGAAATAGTCTATGCGCCAGCCGACGTCCTTTTCGCGCGCCTTGAACATGTAGCTCCACCAGGTATAGGCGGCTTTTTCGGGATAGACCTCGCGGAAGGTATCGGCAAAGCCCGCGGATAAAAGCGCGGTCATCTTTTCGCGCTCCTCGTCGGTAAAGCCGGCGTTGCCGCGGTTGGATCTGGCGTTTTTGAGGTCTATCTCGTTATGCGCGACGTTCATATCGCCGCAGACGACGACGGGCTTCGTTTCGTCGAGCTTCATAAGATAGGCGCGGAAGGCGTCCTCCCAGCGGCAGCGGAACTCAAGGCGGGTAAGCTCCCGCTGGGCGTTGGGCGTATAGACTGTGACGAAATAGAATTCGCCCATGTCGAGGGTTATCACCCTGCCCTCCTGCTCGAACTCCTCGTCGCCGCCCATGCCGTAAAACACGGAGAGCGGCTCCTTTTTGGTGAACACCGCCGTGCCGGAATAGCCCTTTTTGACGGCGTAATTCCAATAGCAGTGATAGCCCTCCGGCGCGAAATCTATCTGCCCCTCCTGGAGCTTCGTCTCCTGCAGGGCGAGGATATCCGCGTCCTCCGCCCTGAAGAAGTCCTCAAAGCCCTTGCCCATGCAGGCTCTCAAGCCGTTCACGTTCCATGAGATGAGTTTCATTCGATTTGTCTCCGATCAAAGTATTCTCCGCGCTTCTCCTGACGGGGCGCCTCATTTATAAAAGCTGTTCCCGCCGATGAATTCGCGAAGGACGCTCGTCGGCGGTATCTCGTCCTCGACGTTCGCCTCGAGGAAATAGTTGAGGTACTTGACGATAGAGCGCGCCATGCAGTAATACTCGCTCTCGGGCGGGACGGTGAGAAGCAGCGGGTAAACGTGGCGCTTCATTATCGCGGGCTCGTAATGGAGTATCGTGTTGAGTATCATATCCGCCTGCTCCTGGAAGGGGAATATCCACCTTTCCTCGCCGCGGCGGACGCTCGCCCACATGGAGAGAGTGCGCTCCATAGAGGCGCCGCGCGTTTCGTAATCGCGGACAAGCCTGCGAAGTATGCGAAGATCCGTCGTCCTGACGCGGTTATGGTCGTCAAGATTGATCGTGGTGAGCGCCGAAACGTACACCTTGAACACGCGCGCGAGGTCTATATCATCGCCGAGCATACGGGGATTGAGCCCGTGTATGCCCTCTATTATCATAAGCTGATCGCTGCCGCAGCGGAGCACCTGTCCCCTGTCCTTCGGCTTCTGCTCAATGAAATCGAATATGGGGGTCTCCACCTCCTCGCCCGCCATGAGGAGCTTGAGATCGTGGTTGAAGCGCTTTATATCGAGCGCCTCGATATGCTCGAAATCGAGCTCGCCGTTTTCGTCGCGCGGGCAGAAGCGGCGGTCGCAGTAATAATTGTCGAGCGATATCATAATGGGATCGAGCCCCTCCGCGCGAAGCTGTGTGGCGATCCTGTTTGCGGAGGTCGTCTTGCCGGAGGACGACGGGCCAGCCAGCATGACGGCCTTCGCCTTCCGCTCGATTATGGCGTCCGCGGTCCTTGCAAACATCTTTTCATGCAGCGCCTCGTTGACGCGGATGAGCTCCCTTACGGAACCGTTCTCCACGCGGGTATTGAGCTCGTTCGCGGTGGAGCAGGTCATTATGCGGCCCCATTCGTCCGTGCGCTTGAACACGGCGGACATCTTGGAGTAATCGACGTACGGCGCGGGAACGTCCGGCTCCTTGGAGGAGGGACGCATCATAACGAGCCCGCCGGGAAGATAGTGCAGGTCGAATATGGGCACGTACCCCGTGGAGGGCGCCGTTTCGCCGTAATAATAATCGATGTACTCGCTGTATTCCGGGCAGCGGTAAACGTCGAAATAGC
>DGHD01000059.1:0-3295 GCA_002392505.1 Christensenella sp. UBA3857
CTAGCCAGCTGAGCTATGCCGCCAAATGGTTGCGGGGGAAGGATTCGAACCAACGACCTTCGGATTATGAGCCCGACGAGCTACCTGCTGCTCCACCCCGCGACGAAACTTTGCTTTACAGCATTGGTTATTATATCAAAGCATATGCACGTTGTCAAGCAATAATTCAATATATTTTGATCCGGCGGTGGTTTTCCCGCCCGCCGGATCATCTCGTTCAAATATCAGAGTTCCTTAATGAGCTCGGGACCTTTTTCGCCGTCGCCGCCCTCTTCGCCCTCCGGCATTTCGCGCTTGCCTCCGAGTACGCTCGCAGCGCCGCCGAGGAGAGTATTGAGCAGGCTGCCGCCTGCGGATGACGAACCGGAGCTTGAGCCCGATCCGCCGAGGAGCGTGCCCAGGAGATTACCTACTCCGCTGCCGGAGTTTGAGCCTGAACCGGAACCGCCGAGGAGCGAACCCAGTATGTTCCCCGCGTTGCCCGAGCCGCCGAGCAGGCCCGTCAGGATATTGCCGGTCTCCTCCGCGCCCTCTTCAAGCAGCTCCATAGTTGCCTTCTTGGTCTTTGCGTCCGCCTTGCGGTAGAGCGAGATCAGCTTTTTTTCATTGGCGGTAAGGCTTCCCGTGCTTGCCGAAGAGGACGAAGCCGGCTTCTTTGCCGCGGGCTTTGCGCTCGAGGTCCCCTTTGCGGCGTCAAGCAGGCTCTTCTGCGTAACGCCCGTCGCCTTGGCGATCTGCTTGAGCTGATCCTGCGTGAGCTCCTTCTCGCCCCTCTCGGCTTTGCCGAGATCCGCCGCGGAGCAGTCCTTGACCTTCCTAGCGAGCTGTTCCTGCGTGAGACCGGCGTCGGTCCTCGCCTGCTTTATAAGAGCGCCGACTTTCTTTAGCGACATATTTCATTCCCCCTTGATAGGATTTGCAATATTATATCATATTTTATCCCGATATGAAAGTGGTTTTTGCTCCATCCGCGCTATTTTTTGCGCCGACATGTGGCGCGCGGGCGTGATTCGTGCTATAATGTCGACAAATGGATCGACGGGAAGGACTATGGAGATAAAGAAGCGCGACAACACCGTACTCGATATGACGAAGGGCACGCCATGGAAGCTCATCGCCGGTTTTGCCGTGCCCGTTTTTTTGAGCCAGCTCTTCCAGCAGCTCTATAATACCATCGACTCGCTGATCGTAGGCAGGTTCCTCGGCACGGATTCGCTCGCCGCGGTAAGCTCCTCCGGCAATCTGATATTCCTTTTGACGAGCTTCTTCATCGGCTCCACAATGGGCGCGGGCATAGTCATTTCCAAATACTTTGGCGCGAAGGAGCCGGACAAGGTCTCCCGCGCAGTGCATACGAACGTCGCGTTCGGGCTCGTGAGCGGCGTACTGCTCACCGTGATAGGCGTCTTGTTCACGCCGACGTTCCTCGTCTGGATGAAGACCGATGCGGAGATAATGGACGAGGCGGTATCCTATTTCCGCTTTTATTTCGCAGGCGCGCTCGCGGTAGTCATGTACAACACGTTCAAGTCCATAATGAACGCGCTGGGCGATTCCAAGCGCCCGCTCTGGTACCTTATATTCTCCTCGGTGCTGAATATCGGGCTCGATCTTCTCTTCGTGGGAGTATTCCGCTGGGGCGTATGGGCGGCGGCGCTCGCGACGACCATTTCCCAGGGGGCGAGCGTGATACTCTGCCTCATCCAGTTTTTGAAGAAGGGCACCGTCTATCGATTGGAGCTCAAAAAGCTCCGCTTCGATAAAGCCATGTTCCGCGAGATACTCGTTTACGGGCTGCCCGCGGGCATACAGAACTCCGTGATAGGCTTTGCGAACGTCATAGTCCAGAAGAACATAAACACGTTCATGAAGGTCGCCACGGCGGCTTACGGCTCCTACTCCAAGATAGAGGGGTTCGCTTTCCTGCCGATCAATTCGTTCACTATGGCGATAACCACCTTCGTCGGGCAGAACCTCGGCGCAGGCGAATACGACCGCGCAAAGAAGGGCTCTCGCTTCGGCATAATCTCCGCCGTGCTGCTTGCGGAGCTCATCGGGCTTATCATATGGATCTTCGCGCCCGTGTTCGTGGGGCTGTTCTCGAGCGATCCCGCGGTTATAGCCCTCGGCGTGAAACAGGCGCGGATCGAGGCGTTCTTCTACTGCCTGCTCGCGTTCAGCCACGCCGTCGCTTCCGTCTGCCGCGGCGCTGGCAAGGCGGTCGTGCCGATGGGCGTTATGCTTGCCGTGTGGTGCGTTTTCCGCATAACGTATATAGAGATAATGATGCATTTCATTCACGAGATCAAATTCATCTACTGGGCGTATCCCATCACCTGGGGCATCTCGAGCGTGATATTCCTATTCTATTACCTGTTCTCCGACTGGGTGCACGGGTTCGTGAACGGCGGGGGCGAACACCGAAGGAAGCCGCGGAAACGAAGTTCCCGATAGGATCTCGCCTGAAAAAGCTTAAAAAAAGTGCTTGCTTTTTCAAATCGGGTGTGTTATACTGCGTCCAATATTTGCGATGAAGGGAACAAGTAGGTTCGCCGCTTTATCAAAGAGAGCGCCCGGTCGGTGCGAGGGCGTGAAAAGGACGAACGCGAATACATCCCGGAGCAGCCGTCCGAAAGGGAGCTTTTCCGAGTAGGCGCGGCCGGGCTGGCCCGTTACAGCCTTCCAATGAGGGAGCTTTTGTTATGGCTCCGAATTGGGGTGGTACCACGCAGAAGCAGCGTCCCCTTTTCCCGTGCGGAAAATGGGACGCTTTGATATTTTGAATAATAATGCGGCGGGGGCGCGCCTCCCGTCCGCTGAAAGGAAATACTATGAAGATCTACGATGAACTTAAGGCAAGAGGGCTTATCGCCCAGGTCACAAACGAGGAAGAGATCGAGAAGCTCGTGAACGCGGGCGAAGCGAGATTCTACATCGGCTTCGACTGCACGGCGGACAGCCTTACCGCCGGTCATTTCATGGCGCTGACGCTTATGAAGCGCCTGCAGATGGCGGGCAACAAGCCCATCGCGCTGATCGGCGGCGGCACCACTATGATAGGCGACCCCTCCGGCAGGAGCGATATGCGAAAGATGCTCACGAGGGAGGATATCGATCACAACGCCGAGTGCTTCAAGAGGCAGATGGAGCGCTTTATCGAGTTCGGCGAAGGCAAGGCGGAGATGGTCAACAACGCAGACTGGCTCCTTAACCTGAACTACGTGGAGCTCCTGCGCGAGGTCGGCGCTTGCTTCTCCGTAAACAACATGCTCCGCGCCGAGTGCTACAAGCAGCG
>DGHD01000059.1:3351-68954 GCA_002392505.1 Christensenella sp. UBA3857
GCATGGAGAAGGGGCTCTCCTTCCTTGAGTTCAATTACATGATAATGCAGTCCTACGACTTCTACTGGCTGTTCAAGAACAAGGGCGTGAACCTGCAGTTCGGCGGCGACGACCAGTGGTCGAACATGCTGGGCGGAACGGAGCTCATCCGCAGAAAGCTTGGCGCGGACGCGCATGCCATGACGATCACGCTTTTGACCGATTCGCAGGGCAAGAAGA
The DNA here is from genome assembly GCA_002392505.1 of Christensenella sp. UBA3857. Lineage (GTDB taxonomy): Bacteria > Bacillota > Clostridia > Christensenellales > CAG-138 > UBA3857. Next base: position 3,571 of record DGHD01000059.1, read on the forward strand.
TGGGCAAGACCGCCGGCAACGCAGTGTGGCTCGACCCGAACAAGACCTCGCCCTTCGAGTTCTTCCAGTACTGGAGGAACGTTTCGGACGCCGACGTTATGAAGTGCATCCGCATGCTGACCTTCATCCCCATCGAGGAGATCGAGGAAATCGAGAAGTGGGACGACTCCCGCATAAACGAGAAGAAGGAGCTTTTGGCATACGAGCTCACCGCGCTCGTCCACGGCAAGGAGGAGGCGGAAAAGGCGAAGGAGGCAAGCCACGCGCTCTTTGCGGGCGGCGGCGACGACTCCAATATGCCCACGACCGAGCTTGACGTGCCCGAAGACGGCATGAACGTGATCGACCTGATGGTCGCCTGCTCGCTTGCCGCGTCGAAGGGCGAGGCAAGGCGCCTCATACAGCAGGGCGGCGTTTCCGTCGACGGCGAAAAAGTGACGGATATCGGACTTGTCATCGAAAAGGCGCGCTTTGGCAACGGCGTCAAGATCAAGAAGGGCAAGAAGATATTCCATAAGGCGGTAGCGAAGTAAGCGGAAGCGGACGGAAGGCCTGAACGAATGAAGCTGTTCAAATCCAAAGCAGATAACAAGGAAATTCGCGAAAATAAGTCGATGACCGATGAAGCGGCCGATCGGCTTGGCATATTCGTATTCTCACTCGGGGCGTTCGCTTCGTTCGCCTATATCGCTTTTGTCGTGTTCTATACAATAAAAAACGGACTCAACGAAATGATCCTCGCAGCGCTTGTTGCTTTGGTCATCGGAATACGGATGACCGTTCACTTGGTACAGTTCTGTAAGTACTGCAGGGAGGAAAGGCGAAAGTTCAGGGAGGCCGCCGAGCTTTCAGGCTCCGGATCGGACGGCGACGGCTGCGACCGGGAAACTTAAATTCGGGAATATTCACAACAAAAACAGCATGGCATTGGTAATCTCCAATGCCATGCTTTGTTATTCGGATCGGTTTAAGCAAGCGTCACGGCAGGAACCCGTTTACGAGCTTTGCCTCCACCTTAACGCCGCGATCGGGCATTTTGAATTCCCATGCCCAGTAATCGGAATCGTAATGGGATTTTTTGAGCTTTTCGCCGTCGACGTACATCTCTATATCCGCGTCGTAAAGCACGTGACTTCGGATCTCAACGGTCTCGCCCGTTCGCGCCTGCTTTGGGACGGAGAAAAACTCGTCCATATCGGCGTTATAGCTGAATTCGATATCGTGTATCCTGCCCGCGCACGCGGCGAGCGGCAGGAGCGTCAGCGCCGCAAGCAAAATGCAGATCGCCCGTTTCATTTTGTTATCCCCCTCACGCGATATTATTGACCACGCCGATGAACAGCGGCGCGCCGGAAACGCCGGTGACGATGAACACGAAGGGGCGGTCGAGCGTCATTTCCATGCCGCCGTTATACCCCACCTCTATGCGGGTGAACGCCGCGGCGGCGATGCCTTCTTCATCTATCATGACGCGGGCGGAATGGTCGACCTTGGTCACGTAAACGCCGGCGTCATCCGTGAGCTGAGTGAAATTCGCGCCGTTATCATCGAAGCATTCGCTTAAGCCGATGCCCTTCAGCGCGGGGATCAGATCGCTGTCACAGCTTATATCGAACTTGGGAACGGACAGATTGACCCCGCCCTCCTCCGCATTGGCGAGTATCCCGCCGACGTCAACGTTCCTCAGCATTTCCTCTATGCTTACGCCCTCGTCCGGCAGGAGGTAGATGATGCTGTTGCCGGACTCCCCTATGCTGTCGACGGCGGCTTTGAAGCCCGCGCCGGCAAAGTGTTTGCCGCTCGGGTTCTGCTTGTACATGAACTCGGCGGTCTTGTCGCCGTGCGCGCCGCGGAATGCTTTTTCACGCGTGTATCTCGCATCGAATCCGACTCCCCAACCGCCCTTGAAGCAGACGGCGGAGCAGATCTCGAGCAGCATCCGGGGATCCATTTCAAGCTTATCCGCGCTGTCGTCAAGAAGACCTCCGGTATTCTCCTTCAGCCAGTCCCTCATCGCCTCTTCATAGCCGGGATCGTTCGGGTCGCCCCAGTAGGTCGATGCGCGGTAGAGCTCCGCGAGGCGGTCCACCGTGTCCGCATTGACGAGGTTCTCCTTGTTGAACCAGAGGGAATTCGCAAAGAGGCTCTTCACCTTTCCGTCGTCATAGTTCTCCGCCGCAAGTATCGCCGCGGCGCTCTTCCTTAAGGACGCCATATCGGCTGCGCCGAGCGCGGAGAGTATCTCCTCCCTCGTACTGCCGTCCGCGGATTCCGCCAGCATCGCGAGCGACAAATAAACGCTCGAGGGGGACCAGACGACGTTCCCGCCCTCCTTCATCAGCTCCAGCGTCAGATCCCGCATGAAGCCGTCCATCGGGGCGATATCGCCGCCCGCCGCCTTACGCTCGCCAAGCGCCTTTACCCATGCTTCGGAAACGGGATCCGTATAGCTGACAAATGTCAGCTCGCCCGGGGCGGCGGCAAGCCAGCCCTCCTCGAGCTGCACGGGGCGCATCGTCGGATCGTTTGAAACGGACGGCTTCTGCGGCTCCTGCATGCCCGGGTTATTTACGAGTTTCGGTATCGCGAAGCATACGCCGACGAGCATCAGCACAGCCGCGGCGGCGGCGCCGATGCGGAGCGCGAGCCGTGAGCGGCTTTTGGGGCGCGCTTCCTTTACGAATTCGGGATCCATCTCCCCCATCGTTTCGACTATCTTATCCTTATTCACAGTAGATATCCTCCTTCATAAGCAGCTCCCTGAGCTCCGCCCGCATGCGTGAAAGCTGTGTCTTAACGGCGGATTCGCTCATGAGCATATCGCGTGCGATCTCCTTAACGGGGAGCAGGTACCAATACCTCTTTACGAAGATCGCTCTCTTTTTCTTTGTGAGTCCCGAGAGGAACCCGTTCAGCACGCGGCGGAAAACGAGCCTTTCGACCGCCTCGTCCTCCGTATTGGATTTGCAGGCGAGATCGCCGAGCTCGTCTATCGCGGCCTCCGCCTCGCCCGAGCCGCGCTTGAGCCGCGTATTCCTGCGGGCGAGGTCTATCGCGGCGTTCCTCGCAAGCCTGCCCATGTACGCGGCAAGGTTAGCCGGCTTGTTGGGCGGTATAGAGCTCCACGCCGCCATGCACGCGTCCCAGGCGGCTTCTTCCGCGTCGCGTCTGTCGCGCAGGACGGCTTTTGCGACGCTTAAGAGCAGCCCGCCGAAGGAAGCGCGCGTTTCCGAAATTGCGCGCTCGTCACGGTCAAAATAAAGCTTTATTATTTCGGTATCGTTCATGAACTCGACCCCCTTCACCTTAAAAGACGATAAATGAACGGCAGGGGTTACTCGGTTTGCAATAAAAACCGCCCGCGTTAAAACGGGCGGCAGAAAGGTTCGTTTATCTTACAAGGGAATTTGCGACCGCGGCGGCGGCGGCGACGGACATATCGCCGTTCGAATCGACCTGATGATCCACCGATACGCGCCTCAATTCCTCCCGCGGGAGGGAAACTCCCTTTTCCTCCAGGAAGCGCTGGACTATCGCGGTAAAGCCGTCGAGCTTCAGCGGCTCCAGCGTCACCCGCTTTGTGAATGCGGGCGAGGGGACCTCCTCCGAAGCGGCAAGGAGCATCACGTTAACGGGCACGGTGCGCACGGCGAGCGGGAAAACGGGTGCGTCGTCGAGCGCGACGAGGAATTTGAGCGGCTGATCCCGGAGGATATCGAAGAGCTCCCCGAGCCCGTCCGTCCCTTTTAAGTACACGAAGCGCATCTCGGGCAGCTCGTCCGCGAGGGAGAACACCATGCAGGTCTTGCCCATGCCCTTTTCGCCCAGGATGAGCAGCGGCTCCGAATTATCGCCGCGCATGAACTCTATCAGATGGTCGAGGCAGCGGCGGTACTCCCTTTCAAAGAAGGGGATATTCTCCGCAAGCCTAAGCTCCTCCATCGGCTCCAGACGGGAATTTTCCCATATGAACGCACGGTTTTTAAGGAATACGCCGGAGCCGTACGCGGCAAAGAAATTCCACAGATCCTCCACCAGTACGGACCAGTCGGGCTCGCTTTCGAGGAAGCGGTGGTACATCTCCTCAAGCGCCTCGTCCGAAACGAAGCTGTCCCTTAGCTCCTCCTCGCCGTAATCCCAGCGGGGCGCGTTCTGCGGAAGGAACGCGGGTATGCCGGGTATGGGCTTTTCCTGCTCGTCGTCGGCAGGGCGAACCGCGCTCCCGCCCCACGCCGCCTCCGCAAGGCGAACGGCGTTATCGCGCCCGGGGCGGCGCTTACGCAATACCTCCTTATACCTTTCCTGTATAAAGCGGTAAAGCTCCGACCCGCCGAGCGTGCGAAGCCCGTAAAGAACGTCCAGATCCTCCTTCATGGCGTTGTAAAGCGCCTCGTCCAGCCGATTGGCGGCCGCCATTTTTGCAAAGGGATGCGGCTTCAAAAGTATCGCGTCGAGCAGAAGATCCTTAAAAAGATCGCCGCTTATCCTGCGGCAGCCGCTTGAGAGCATAGCGCTCGTCATCGAAAAGCACGCGTCGACAGCCGTCCTTATATCGCCCTGCGTTATCGCCTCGCAGCAGCGCATAAGCTCCTTTACCGGCTTTTCGTCAAGCATGCCGCGAAGTACGGTCAGCCGCGGCAGAAGCATGAGGACGGATTCGGCTCCCTCGTTCCAGGTGCAGTCGCAAAGCTCTTTCATAGGCCCCCCGATGATCGTTATTTTCTACAATATTTATACCATACGGCGCGCGATTATACAAGGGGTAGTATTGATAAAAGACGAATTATTATATTCACGGGGCTTTGCTTGACAGGCACCACATTCGGGGTATAATAACAAATGAAGAATAATACTCCAAAGGAGATTTATATGAGCGAGAATTGTACCCACGATTGTTCGACCTGCGGTGAGAACTGTTCCTCACGCGATCCCAAGAGCATGCTTGAGAAGCTCCATGAGATGAGCTCCGTCAAGAAGGTCATCGCCGTAATAAGCGGCAAGGGCGGCGTCGGCAAGTCCCTTGTCACCGGTCTTATGGCGACCATAATGCAGCGCGCCGGCTTCAAGACCGCCGTGCTCGACGCCGATATCACCGGTCCCTCCATACCGAAGCTCTTCGGCATTGACGGCAAATCCGCCGAGGCGGACGGCTACGGCGTGTACCCCGTAAGGACGAAGACCGGCATCGACGTTATGAGCATCAACCTGCTTCTCGAAGACCCCGCCGCTCCCGTTATATGGCGCGGTCCGGTCATCGCAGGCACGGTAAAGCAGTTCTGGACGGAGGTCATCTGGGAGAACGAGGATATCATGTTCATAGACATGCCTCCCGGAACGGGCGACGTGCCCCTCACCGTTTTCCAGTCCATACCCGTGGACGGCATAATCGTCGTCACCAGCCCGCAGGAGCTTGTCAAGATGATCGTCGAGAAGGCGGTCAAGATGGCGGGCATGATGAATATCCCCGTGCTCGGCATAGTCGAGAACATGAGCTATTTCGAGTGCCCCGACTGCCATAAGCAGCACAAGATCTACGGCGAGAGCCACGTTGACGATATCGCTAAGGAATATGGCATACTTAACGTTGCGAAGCTGCCGATCAACCCGAAGCTCGCCGCCGCGAGCGACGCGGGTCTCATAGAGCTTTTCGAGGGCAATTGGCTCGATAAGCTTGCCGAAAGCATCTGCGGCGAAGAGGTCAAAAATGGCTGAGCTCAAGCGCACCGAAAGGGTCGAAAAGGCGATCGCGCTCCATCTTGAGGGCTACAACTGCGCCCAGTCCGTGCTCGCCGCGTTCGAGGACGCGGCAGGCGCCGACCGCAAGCTCCTTTTGAGGGCGGCTTCCGATCTCGGCGGCGGCATTTCCGGCACGCACGGCACCTGCGGCGCCGTCACCGGCATGCTGATCGCGCTCGGAATGATCCGCGGATACGACGAAGCAGGGGATCTCGGCACGAAGAAAAGGCTCTACGGCGAAGGGCAGGAGCTCATCGCCCGCTTTAACGAACTGTTCGGCACGACGAACTGCCGTGAGCTGGTAAGCTCCGTCGCGCCCGCGCTCAAGGGCGTTGAAAACCCCCTCGTTACCGAGGAAAACGCGAAGCCCTGTACGGTGTTCGTCGCCTCCGCCGCGGCGATACTCGATTCCTTTCTTGAAGAAATCAAGGACTGATCATGTTTAACTCCACCCCCGCAATGGCCGGATGGTTCGGCTATCCATTGGAGCTTGAAGACCGCCTTCGTCTTATTTCGGAGGCGGGGTTCAAGTCCGTCCTTCTTTGGTGGGCGACCGAATCGGAATTCGAGCCGTCCATCCCCCACAAGGCGGAGACCGCCGCGAAATACGGTCTTGCCGTAGAGAACGCGCATCTTCACTTTGCGCGCATAAACTCCCTGTGGGAGAAAGGCGGCGAGGGCGAAAGATACCTCTCGGAGCTGATAGGGCTCGTCACGGAAGCGGGCGTTTACGGCGTTAAGACGCTCGTCGTGCATCTGACGAGGACGACCACCCCTCCCCCGTTCAACGAGCTCGGCTTTTCTCGCTTCATGCGCATGGCGGAAGCGGCGGAGCGCGCGGGCGTGGACCTCGCGTTCGAGAACCTCAAGGTCCCGAAGAGGCTTTACGAATTCATGGAGCGCGTCGATTCCGACAGGATCGGCGTCTGCTTCGACTCCGGGCACAATCATTACGTCTGCCCCGAAACGCGCATCTGCCGCGATTTTTCAAACCGCATTAAGGCGGTGCATCTCCACGATAATTACGGCGACCGCGACGCGCACAACATCCCCGGCGACGGCACGACCGACTGGTCGCTTGTCCGGAGCGAGATAATCGATTCCGCGTACTCAGGCGCGTGGAGCCTTGAGATAGAGCATCCGCTCACCGATAAATTCGGCAAGGCGCTCGTTCCCGAAGGGGACGATCCCTACTTCGGCATGAGCGCGGAAGAGTATCTCGCCCGCGCGTTCGAGGCGCATAAAAAGCTTCTGGAGGGCAGTTTATGAAGACAGCCTTAAAAGTCATCGCGGTCATTTCGGCAGCTCTCATGCTGTTCGGTCTGCTCACGATCGCGCTGAACGCCATTTTCAACCGCACCGGCTGGCTTTATAATGAGTACCTGTGCGACCTTGAAAACTCCGTTTACAAGGATTACGGCATTTCCGCCGAGGACGCTTCCCGCGTGCTCATTCGGATGATGTATTACTCCACCGGGCGCGCCGGGGATCTTGACGAAACCATCGTCGAAAACGGGGAGGAAGTCCCATTCTTCAACGAAAGGGAGCTTTCCCACATGAAGGACGTCCGCAGGCTTACGAAGACCGTCCTGTGGCTGGGGATAATAAGTCTCGGGCTCGGTATCGCCGTTCCGATATTGCTGCTGTGCTTCAAAAAGCGCGATGCGTTCCGCACTTTCTGCGCTGCGTTCCTGATCATCCTCGGCGTACTTGTCGTCGTTATGATCGCGCTCGGCATTTGGGCGTCCGTCGATTTCGATTCGTTCTGGGCGGCGTTCCACGTCGTGTTCCTCGATCTTGAAAGCTCCACCTTCGATCCCGCCCAGAGCCGCATGATCCGTATTTGTCCGCCGGAGCTCTTCGCCGACTTCATCGGCAGGTTCGCCGTTTACTCCGCGGTGCTCGTCGGTATAGCGGCGGTCGCCTGCGCGGTTTATCTGGTCGTCACAAGGAAAAAGCATGCCTGAATCCCATTACGAAAAATCCCTCATAAAAGCGGCCGAATACCGCAAAAAGACCGCCCCACTCATACTCGGCATAGAGTCGAGCTGCGACGAAACGGCGGCGGCTGTGGTGCGCGGCGGAAGGGACGTCGTTTCGACCTCCGTCCATACGCAGATACCGGTGCACCGCCTTTACGGCGGCGTTGTGCCGGAGATCGCCTCGAGGAGCCATACCGAAAGGATCGGCTCCGTCGTGCGGGACGCGCTCGATAAGGCGGGCGTCGGCCTCAGCGATATCGACGCGATCGCCGTCACTTACCGGCCCGGGCTCATCGGCGCGCTGCTCGTCGGCGTCAGCTTCGCTAAGGGGCTCGCCCTCGCGGCGGAAAAACCGCTCGTCGGCGTCGACCATATCACGGGACATATCGCCGCGAACTACATCACGTATCCCGATCTTGAGCCGACGTTCATGTGCATAGTCGCCTCCGGGGGACACAGCCATATCGTCCGCGTGAACTCATACACCGATTTCACCCTGATCGGCCGCACGCGCGACGACGCCGCGGGAGAGGCGTTCGACAAGGTCGCCCGCGCAATGGGGCTCCCCTACCCCGGCGGTCCCGAGCTTGAGAAGCTCGCGAAAGGCGGCGACACGAACGCTTTCCCCCTCCATACCGCGTTCAACGAGGGCGAAAGCTTCGATTTCTCGTTCTCCGGCTTAAAGACCGCCGTCGTGAACATACTCCATAACGCCGAACAGAAGGGCGAAACCGTGAATAAGGCGGACCTCGCCGCCTCCTTCCAGAGGGCGGTCACCGACGCGCTGACGGTTAAATCCGTCCGCGCCGCAAGGGACGCGGGGCTTACCACGCTCGCGCTCGCCGGAGGCGTTTCCGCGAATACGACCCTGCGCGAACGCCTTCAAAGGGAATGCGACAAGTACGGCATCCGCTTCTGCCGTCCCGATATGAAATACTGCACCGACAACGCCGCCATGATCGCCTGCCAGGGACATTATGAGCTGCTCACAAGGGATCCCGACGAGCTGTCGCTCGATCCCAACGCGGCGTCCTTTTTGCAGCTCCAGTGATCCGGACGGCTTCCCGTTTCCAAAATATACCGGTAAAAACCCAAATTGGGTGTTGACAAAATACCCCGGACGAATTATAATAGCTTTCGCAATCAAATTTTGCGGTCGTGGCGGAACAGGCAGACGCGTACGTTTGAGGGGCGTATGGGAGACCGTATGGGTTCAAGTCCCATCGACCGCACCAAAAATCCGGGTTTTCTAACCCGGGTTTTTCTTTGCTTAAAATGCCTAAAACCCAATGATTATAAAGGTTTTTTGAAGCTTCGCATTTCGACTTGGATCAGCTTAGAATCGTTAAAAAACAGGATGCGTTGCACACCGGTTGCACACGCTCTTGGATTCGGTTTTCTCAACTGTTTAACAATTTTTCTGCTCTTATCATGATCCCGTTGCACAATCTCGGGCAATTAAAGCTCTCTTAGTTAAAACACGATCGTTTCGCCTGTGTTCTTTCATACGAGCATGATATAATGAACAAAAGTAAAATAATACGCATATCGGTTTTCGGTAATCGTTTATGTAAGGAGGTCTTTGCTTTGAAGAGGATTTTTGTAATTGCCTTAATAATGCTTATGCTGCTTACTGGCTGCGCTAAACAAACCGGGGCAGTACTTGCTCCTGCTAAAGAAATGGGCGAAGTGCCCTTTGAGTTTCGCGAGATCATAGAGAACGATCTGTTTCCAACGGGAAGAAGATACTCGTTAAGAGGAGCATACCCTTCGGCGGATCGTGTCGTTCTGACGGAGCTAACGATCGATGGAACGCGGCTGATTCTGCGCGATATGTACGGAAAAACGCTTGCAGAGCACACGGAGCCGTTTCTTGAGGATACCCACGTATGTCAGGCGCTTGCTACCTCCGACGGGGGATTTATTTATGCTGTCGGATTCGTGGATCGCGCCTTGCCGGATGGAGGCTGGTTAAGTGACAACGGGTTCTCTTCCAAGGTGGTGAAATGCTCCGCTATGGGAGAGATCGAATGGGAAGCGGTATTTGAACAAATAGACCACGGCGCATTTCAGCGGATAATAGAAAGAGACGGATACTATTATTGCTTCGGCTCATATCGAGTGGATGAACCGCACGGCTGGATATGCGGCGTTGATATGCATAAGCTTGATAAAGACGGCGACATTGTTAAGAGAAATATCATTTCGGGCAGCGACGCCTGCTTTCTTAAACGCATAGAGCAGACCGAGACCGGCTTCCTCATCCATATCGATTCGCAATCCCGCGACGGGGACTTCTTCCCGATAGAAGGCGAAGAATTGCCGTACTACGCAAAATGCTTTTCCGCAGAAGTCGATATAAACCTTGAAAAGAAGGGGATCGCCCTTGCCGATGAATGCGATTATTTCTATGATACTCCTGTAGGCGTGCTTGACGGCTGCGAGGTCTATGCGGACGATCCCGTTTTCAAGGATGTGCCCGAGATAGTGATACTCGTTTTTGATTATGGCGATAATTATCTCGTCGTTTCGGAAAACTACACCGGAAAATATGAAGACCAGCCACCCCTTATAAGCGCAGTTTGGGAGTACACCGAAACGGTCTATTCGGTTTTCAATAAGGACGGTAAGCTCATTTGCCGCAGGACTTATGATACATCCCCCGATTTTGAAAGCATGGTGCAAAAATATGAATAACAGCAATAACTGGGAACCGAGATACGAATGGACTGTGAATCGTTGGGTCATCAGTAAATGCGATTGGGAATCCGGCTTCAGCAGAAGCGAAGAATAACAGCATAAATATGATACAAAAGCGCTCGCGTGTGCGGGCGCTCTTTCTATTGGAATAGTTCGGAGATCGATTTGATTAGGTGATCACGCTTTGATAGCGCCGCATCTTTCCTCCATCAGCACTATCAAGCCCGCTTTCATGTCATCCGGCAGCAGCGAGCTTTCCGCATCCGCGATAAACCCGGGAAGCGCGGTAATGACGCTGCCCAGTAAATCGTTTGCGGCCTTTTCGGGTATGCCCGCGGTATCTGCAAAGATAAGGAAGTCCTTTCGGCGAAGATTGGTCTTCTTGCCGTTCATCGGCAGAGCGAACTGCTCCTTGTCCTCCGGCATGACAAGGTTGACCGGGAGCAGGTCGTAAGCCGGGGAAAGGACGTAAACGCCGCTTTCGGGAGCTGTCTCAATGAGCGAGAAATTCTTGAGGTGCATATCTGAATTGCCGACGGCGAAGGAGAAGACCAGCCGCAGGAAAAGCTCCGCCATATCGAGCGCCGGGATCGACGAATACTTCTTAATAAGCTTCGCGCAGCGCTCATACGAGCCCTTGTATTTATCCTGCGTCAGCCTTTCGTCCAGCTGGCAGAAATCCTCCATTGCAAGCTTTTTCGTGCCGTTTTTATCCTTGATGCGGTCGACGCGCTTTGTAATGAAAGCGTATCCGCTCTCGGCCTTTATGAGAGCGTGCGGGACCGTCTTGATCCCGACGCGCGCCGCCATCTGCATAACAAGATGCTCTGACTCCGGGAGTGACGTGAAGGCTTCGACCTGCGGCTTCAGTATGTAGCCGGTCGGATAGTCCGCGAGCGTAAGGCGGGGCTGCTGTCCGCGGCCTGAATGGAGATGGAGTGAAAGCTTCTTCTGCACTCCAGGCACGGTAAAGCCCTTGTCCGTGCTCTTTTCAACGAGTACGGAAAGCGATTCCTCGTCAAGCTCGATCAGCGGGAGCTTCGTGGTCCCGAAGAACTTCTTGATACACCCGGCATGCCAGCCGTGTTCGGTATTGGGTTCAAGCGGTTTCCCGCAGCAAAGGCAGTTCATTCAGTCACCTCCGATCTGGGCTTATCGTACACGCTCACATTTCCGATACCGTCGCGGCAGGCGACGAGCAGCAGCCCGAAGCGGTCCTGCGGGTCGAGCTTCCAGTTGCGGCTGACGACTTCGAGCAGCCAGCCTTCGGGAACGAGCCCGTCGAAGAACGGGAACAGCGTTTTCGAGACGTACGGCTTTTCGGAAAGCGGCATCGTCAGCGACACGGCAGACGCATTTGGAGCGGACAGATAGGCAGGATCGTATGTGAAGATATAGCCCTCGTCGGTCTCCGAAAGGAGCCCGGCGAAGCTGTCGCGAACGTAAATGTAAGCGGTCCTGAAGGTGTTCATTCCTCGCTCCTTTCCGTTTTGCCCGGGACAGCCTCATAGCCGAACATACCGAGCGCGATATTGACCTTGTCCATGCGCACCGTCGATTTGCCCTGCTCAAGCTCGCGCACGAATCTGAGCCCGAGACCGGAGCGCAGAGCGAATTCCTCCTGCGTCAAGCCCGCCCGTTTGCGCTGTTCCTTGATGAATTGAGCTATCCTGTTCATAGTATGCCCTCTCGGAATTAGAATTATACTATTATTTTATACCCTTTAAGGTGTAATGTCAAGAGCTTAACTATTATTTATACCCGTTAAGGTGCAATTCAGCATCGTGTAAAATGCATTATACCTTTTCGGGTATAGTTTAACCCGTTGTTAACACTAAAGAACCTGATTATTTAGGGCGTCCGCGAAAGCTGGCGCCTTTTCCATTTCAAAAAACAATTTTAAGGAGAGTCAATATGAAAACAAATATGAACACAACCGAAGTAAAAGAACTGAGCCTTACGGAGCTTCACCCTTTCGCGGGGCATCCGTACAAGGTCCGCGACGACGCGGAGATGGACGCCCTTGTCGAGAGCGTCCGGGAACACGGGATAATGGTCCCGTTGATCGTGCGGCCGATCGATATCGGCTTCGAGATCGTCAGCGGGCACAGAAGAGCCCATGCCGCTATGAAAGCGGGGCTCAAGACCGTACCTGTTATCGAAGTCAGCCTTACAAGGGACGAGGCGGCGGTCGCCCTCGTCGACAGCAACCTGAACCGCGAGCACATACTGCCGAGCGAAAAGGCGTTTGCTTATAAGCTGAAGCTGGAAGCGTTAAAGCGACAAGGCGAAAGAACGGATCTAACTTCTGTCCAACTTGGACAGAAATTGTCACGATCGATAGTTGCGGAAGGTGCAAATGAAAGCAATACCCAAATCCAGCGCTACATCCGTCTTGAAAGCCCTTTCTTTTTGTATCCGCAGTCGCAGTATGGCCCGCCCAAGGCGAGCGTGTATTCGCGTACGCAGGCGACGCGTTCGTCGATCAGCCCCGTGTTCAGAGGCTTGAATATCGCCCTGCCGCGGAACAGCTTGCTCATCGACTTCTTCTGATCGTCGGAATCCTTCCTTGCCATGCTTACCTCCCGAACAGCCCGCGCTTTTTATACGGTTCCGAAGATACCGAAACGAAGGTGTAGCCCGTGTCCTCAACGGCTTTTTTGAGCTTCGCTTCGTCAAAGCCGCCTTCCATAAGGAAAGTCGCCTCGCCGCGCGCTCTTGACGCCTTGACCTTTTTCGCGTCCGGGAACGCCGTTCTTATCGTGTCCTGAATATGCGCCTCGCACATGCCGCACATCATGCCGTCGATCTTTACCGTGATTTTTTCCATTTTCTAATCCTCCATCCGTTATTTCAACAACAGCCCTATCGCCCAATAGACCGCCCCGACGATGACCGCGAGCGGCATTGCGAGGAACACGAGCTTCGGCATCTTCCACGCCTTCGCTTTTGGCGTGTGCCACATGGGTTCAAGGTCCTCCGCGCCTGGAATGAGCCACCAGTCCGAAAGGGCTGCCCATATCGTATCGATGAACAGCCAGTCGAAGAACTCCGCGCCGAGGAAGAGGACGTAGAACTGCCAAGCGCAGTCGAACCAGCTCCGCGCGCCGTTCACGAGCAGTATCATTATCATCGGCACGATGAACATAAAGGCGATCACGAACAGGATACAGCCGATAATGCCGGCAATCAGGAGCTTTTTCGACGTGTTGCCATGTGTCTTTCCGTTCATGCTGTATCCTCCGTGTATCTGGCTGTCGTCTTCATTGTCTTCCCGATGACGGTCGAACATGTGATTACGTCGCCGCCTTCAGTTAGCAGTGTCTAACTCGCGCCTCAAAAGAAAGGTGACATTCAGTTAGTCACCGCTAACTATATTAGCACGTATTATTCATTCCGTCAATAGCGAATACGAAAAAACACAAAAAAAGCGGCGGATAGCCGCATATCCGCCTTGCCGTTTGGTAAGTTGTAACCGGTTTTTGATACCGCTCAAATAAAAACCGGTTCGTTAAGCACTATCTCTTCCGACCGGTTGCTTATACCATGTTTTACTAACTATCTCAAGCTCGCCAAATGAGAATTGCCGCCCTCGCGTGAGGGCGGCAAACCTTTTGCATATTCAAATCAGCAAATCTTCAGTTTTTCAGAACGCCCACTTGCCGCGGCGGAATATGGGAACGACCTTGCCTTCGCGGGTGACGGCGTCGATATCCAGCCCCTCGTAGCCGATCATGAAGTCGTTGTGCTCCATGGAATCGTTAATGCCCATTTCGCGGCATTCCTCGAGCGTCTTGTTCTCGTAGCCGCGGATGGTGTTCGTGAAGCCCATGCCGAGCGCCAGATGGCAGGAGGCGTTCTCGTCGAACAGGGTATCGTAGAAGGTGACGCCCGATTCGGAGATGGGGGAGTTGACGGGCACGAGCGCGCATTCGCCGAGGTAGGCGGAGCCCTCGTCCATTGCGATCATCTGCTCGAGCAGCGCCTGGTTCTTTTCGGCATGCACCTCGACGGCCTTGCCGCCCTCAAAGCGCACCCAGAAATTCTCAATGAGCTCGCCGTTGTAGGAAAGGGGCTTGGTGGCGTAAACTATGCCCTCGGCTTTGCCCTTCATCGGGGAGGTGAAGCACTCCTCGCTGGGGATGTTCGCGTTGAAGACGATGCCCTGAAGGCTGGTCTCGGATGCGCCCATAAAGGTGCCCTCGGGGATCATGCCCACGGTCAGATCGGTGCCGTTGTCGCCCTTATAGCGGAGCTCCTTTATGCCGAGGCCGTTCAGGTACTTGCAGCGATCGTGCAGATCCTTGTTGTGCTCTTCCCATGCGGCGATGGGATCGGGACCGTCCGCACGGGAGGTGAAGAGGATCGCTTCCCAAAGCTTTTCGATGGCGCGGCCCTTGGGCAGGCCGGGGAAGACCTTCTTTGCCCACGCGGCGCCGGGAACGGCGGCGATGCACCACTGCTGCTTGTTCTCCATCTGGTCGTAATAGGGCTTGACTATCGGCCAGCTCTTCTGATCGGCCTTTGCGATCTTGTCCTGATTTATGCCCTTGAGACCGTCCGGATCGGAAGAAATGATGCTGATGGTGCAGGGCAGGGTGTCCACGTAATGCTGCAGACGGGCCTTCTCCCATTCCTCGACCTTCGCAAGAGAGGTGACGGACTTGTGGCGCACCTCCAGCTTGTAGAGCGGCTGATGGCGGAACTCCACGCGGACGTCCCTTGCGCCGGCCTTGTAGCACTCGTCCACGAGCAGCTCAACGAAGCGGGGCTGATCGAGCTGGCAGCGGATGATGACGTCCTGCCCCTTGCGGATGTTGACGCCCATTCGGGCGATGAGTTTCGCGTAGTTGCGAAGTACGGTTTGTTTCATATCCATATCTCCTTTTTGTTCCGTCTTTCCGCGTACTGCGGTTTTTTCGGAACAAGTTTACCACATCCGCGCCGTTTTTTCAATCTCGGCAAAAGAAAAATGCCGCCCAAATGATGGCGGCAAAGGGGGAGCGATCGCTCGACCTGATGGGATAGTCCTGCTGCGCCTAACCCATTCTGACCGGGGTTATATTTGCCATATCACATCGGCGTCCCCACTTCGATCAGATTCCCGTCCGGATCGTAGAAGCGTATGACCCTCTGTCCCCAGCTGTGCGTCATGAGCCGGTTTACGTATTTCACTTCCGGATAATACCTTTCAAGCTTTTCAATAAATCCCTCGATATCGGCTTCTTCAAAGTAGAGCTCGCAGGAATTGTTTTCCGGAACGATATCCCTGCCGAGGAACTCTTTCCAGTATTTCTCATCCTGCAGTACCAAGCCCTCCGTCAGGATCATATTTCCGCCGTTGTCGAGTATCATTTCAAGCCCGAACAGCTCGTGATAGAACTGCCGTGATCTTTCGATATCTTTAACGACTATAAGGAAGCTTTTAAGTTTCATTGCTTTTCCTCGCTTTTACCGAATAATGCCGTCAGCCCATAGAGGACGAAGTAAGCGATAAGCGGGACAAGAATGGTCCCCGCGGAGATCATGAGCACGTAAACGGTCTGCCCCAACACCGCGCCGGCGCCGCTTATTATGTTAAGCCTTATGTTCTCCAAAAACGGGGCGTTGCTGCGAACGAAATTGTTGAAGTTCGTATCGATCAGCTGTGCAAGCGGACCCACGATCAGGCAGTATAAGCCATAAGTCAGTATTACCAGAGGAACGTCCTTCTTTATATTGAACCTTGCAAGCCCCTGGAATATGAACAGGAAGAAAGTAAACGTGCCTATCCCGTGGAACAGTACGGTATGCAGCTCGAAGAAGCTTCCTCCGCGTCCCGTGAGATAATCCCACATGCTCCTTATCGCATCGTCCGAATAAACAACGTTCGGATAGACCGCCATGAACAGGAACAGACAAGTCGATACTACTCCCGCGAGCAGTATAAACTTGTCCCGGTGTTTCCCCTTATAAAAGCACGCAATGGGATGAATAAACAGAAACAGGCTGCAGAAATGCAGGGGTATCCAGTACGTGCTGTAACCGGTGACGATACCCGTTATCTGCTTTGCGGCTTCCAATAACAGCAGCAAAACCGTGCAGATCTTGAGCGGCAAAAGCCTTGTTTCAAGGTCCTTGTTTTTTAACGCGCGGCTCAGTATAAAAGCGATCGCGGCATAAACGATGAACTGCGGTATCAGCGTGTATGCGTGCAGCGGCGTCCAAAACATAAGCTTTGGTCCTCCTTTTTGTATCAAACGGTATTACAGATCCCGATCCGTCGATCCCGCTCCTGTTTCCGGAGCGGTCTCTGCGCTTCGGCTTTCGCCGTCCATCAGGCCCCCGGCGCCTGCTCCCATGCGGTCGTCCATGTCTTTCCAATCGGAAAGCCCTTACGCGGCCTCTTCGACCGTCTGCGGTCAGAAGACTTCATAGCGCAATACTTCCTCATCCGAAAAGTATTCATGCGCCGCGGGCGCGTCGTCCGTAGTGTAGCTGCGCAGTATCGGTCTTTCGGTTTCAAAGCTTATCGTGTCGTATCATCCGTGTATACCTGTTTCTCCGGCACAATTTTACCACATCCGCGCCGCTATTTCAATCTCGCCGAAACGAAAACCGCCCTCGTATGAGAGAGGCAAAGGGTCTGTCATCTGAGCGCAGTCAGCCTGCGCTTCAGCAGCGGGATGCCCTTTTCCAGCCACCACAGATTATCAACGCCGCCGGAGCTCATCCCTCCGTGGGCAAACTCCTCGACCACGGCAAAATCGCCGTATTCGTCGGTAAGAGGCTTGCCGGAGACCGAAAGGTATTCCGCTTTAATCCATTCCTCCAGCTCGTCGGGCGTGATGATATCCATGTTTTCCGCCAGCTTTTTCAGGTGATCCCAGAAATAAGGATCCCCCCGAAAGCCCCATTGTTCCGGTCTTTCTTTGAATATTACCGACAGTTTCATATCCGCGTCCTCCTTAAATGCACGATCAGTCCTGCAAATCCGGTCCTCTCAAGACAAGTTTACCACACCCGCGCTGCGTTTTCAATCACGCCGAAACGGAAGCGCCGCCTTCTCGCTCTGAGACGAAAAACCCGGGGCGGCGAAACGATTCACAGGATCGTTTCGCCCTTCAAGTCCCATAACATTATACCACTGAAAACCTATTATGACCCCCACCACGCGGCGCTGACGGAGGCCGTGCAGTCGGCGCCCGATAAAACAGGCCGCTTGCGCTATTCGGATGGCTGTTGGTATCAGCTACATCCTAGGGATGGAATCAAATAGAATTGTAAAGTTACAGGCAAAACCTGCGATTTGGAGCTATTCTGCGGCGTTGTTTATAGCTTCGGAGGCAATTACACCGTCGGAGTATGAATACAGCCTTCCGTCCATGACGGTCCAGCGGACGTCCTGCTGAAGTATGCCGGTCCGGTGCAGCGTGAGAGAGGCGTCGATGCGGACGAGCTCGAAGCCCGCGGAGGAGATATAGATATCGTCCCCGTCAAAAACGAGCGGATAGCCGAGCTCGACGCCCGCCGTTTCGACTTCGGCGAGCTTATTGCAGTTAAGATCGAGCACGTCGACGTTCGCGCCGTATTCCGGGACCACGAAAAGGCGATCGGACGTCACGAAAAAGCAGGAGACGGATGAATAGGAAAGCGGTGTGAATTCGCCGCTTTTTTCGTTGAAAAGCCAAAGCGTGCCGAGCGAGTCCGCGAAGAAGAAACGGCTGCCCGAGACGGCGATGCGGAGCTGTGAATCGGGAAGCTTAATATCGAACCCCTTTTCCGCCGCTTTTTGCCGCAGACGGTCCGCAAGCTCGTATTCCGGCACTGCGCGGCCGCCGTTTATCAGGAAGAACGCGTTGCGCTGCATAAGATGATCCACCGTGAGCGGGGAGAGCCCAAGCACGTCCTCAAGGCCGAGCAAACCGTCCGTACTGGAAACCGCTACGTCCTTATATATGAGCTCGCGTTTGCCCGAAGCCGGATAGAAGCGGTAAACGCGCCAGCCCGTGCCCTTCCCGTAGTGCTCGGCGGTAACAAGCTCCGCATAACAGACCGAGCCCTCATCCGCGTTAAGCAGTGTGACGTCCTTCTGCATAACGGCCTCAACGGGGTTTTCATCAAGATAATGGACGCCGCCTTCCGAAAACAACGCGTAATGCATATCGCCGCACTGGCAGACAAAGCCTTCGCCGCAGGGAAGCATGTAGCGCTGTTCAAGGTAATTCGCCGTTTTACCTTCGGGAAGGCCGAGGCGTTCGCGATGAGCGCAGGCGGAAAACAGCCCTGTGCAAATGAGAAGGGCGAGGCAGAACGCCGATAGTCTTTTCAATGTTCCATCCTCCTTTTCCCGGTCGTGAGCGCCGCGATCATCAGTATCAGCGCGAAGCAGACCGAGAATGCGAGCGAGCCCCTTCCCGCTGCTGTCGACCAAACGATCCGCCCGCCGTACTGCTCGCCCTCCCAAACGATGTCGCCGTAAAGGAAACCGATGCTCTGCATCAGCGAGACCGGTGAGAAATAATACAGCGCGGGGGCGTCAAGCACGTATGGCGGCAGTATGACCGCGAGCACGGAGATGAGCGCGGTCGTGAGCGCGGATCCGGTCAGCCGCCCGATCATGAACGCGAGCGAGGTGTACGCCGCAAGCCCGAGCGCAGACATAGCGCAGACGAGCAAAAAACCTTGCAGTAAGCTTAAAGATGGCATGGGTGAGTTTTCGAATACGGGGAGCGACTCGAGGGGCAGCCCGACGCCGGAAAGTCCGAACATGCGATAAGCGGCGGCTAAGCGAAGAACGGAAACCATGAGCGACAGCAGGCCGGCAAGTGTGATCCCTATCGCGGCGTCGAGGCGGTAAAGCCGTTTTTTGCCGTATGGGGACGTGCTTTTCAGCATGGTCACGTTCGTTTCGTTCTCCGCGGTCTCGGAGACGATGACGAATACGAGCATGGCCGCGGCGGGCAAAAGATCCGGCGAAGCCTTTGGGTACAGCGCTCGCCATAAGCAGCCGTTTATTATCTGTGTGCCGTGTGAAACGGCGTAGTCCGCGTCCTCAAAAAAGACCCATCCGCCCGTCCTGCCGGAGAGATACTTTGAGTACTGCCCCATATCATCCATTGCAAACGGCGCCTCATCGTAAAGCCGCTTTTCTTCCGCGAGGGCGGCCTTTTTTTCATCGGTCAGCTCGCCGGAAAACTCCCGGACGAGTGAAAAATACAACTCGCGGTCGGCCGCAGTCGGAAGCTCGCGAGAGACCCGGGAAAAGATCAGCCCCGCCTCCGCGACCAGAACGACCAGGAAGAAATACACGAGGCCGCGCTTTATGAATATCTTGTGAAGCTCCCGTTTAAGCATAGGCGTTCCTCCTTTTGTATAATACAAAGGAAAGTGCAATTAACACGGCAAGCAGCAGTGCGCACCCTACCGGCGCAAGCTCGTGTGCGAACACAGGAAGATCGGCGACGTTTTTAACAATGAAGTTCTCCGCAAGGCGCGGGTAGATGAGGAGCGTCACCGGTTCAAACCAGCGGAGGTATGAGAAGACCCCATCGGTGAACATCGTGAGCGCCATCAGTACCGCGGTGCACGGCAGTGAGGAGAGAAATGCGGTGATCGTGCGGCGCAGCAGCACCGAAAGCAGTACGGTGAACATTGAAGCGGTGAAAAGCCCGATCGAGCGGACAGGCCAAAGCAGAACGAGGAAACCGCCGACGCTGATACCAAGCGGCGAATACTCGTAATTGCCCCAAATATCGTTGACCGACCACAGCGGCATATGGAGCCCCGACGGACGGCGGCAGACGGAAAACACCGCAAAGTCCTCCGCATAGAAAACGAGCGCAAGCACGGCGGTGAAAACCGCCAACACGGCAAGCTTAATGAAAAACAGCCGCTTTACGCCGAAAAGCGTGCTCTTTTGAAGCGCATACATCTTCGCCTCTCTCTCGCCGGCAAACAGACCCGACGCGGCATAGACGCAGATGAGCAGCGCAAGGAGCGACGAAAGCTTGTATTCAAGGAGCGGGCGGTATTCGTTTACGCGGTAATATTCCGTTATCCGCCTTTCGGAATAGATGCGCTTGATGCGCCCGGCAAGGCGGGCGGCGTATGCCGAGGTTTCCGTTTCCTCAAATTCCCGGTTTTTTTCAAGGAGGGGCGCGACTATGCGCTCATCGTAGGTATAGAGCCGTTCAAGCTCCTCCATGAGCGCTTCCCCTGCGCGTCTGTCCGCGCCGGGCACCCGAAAGAAGCCCCGGTTCCAAGGAGCATTTGAGGTCTCGACCTGCGCCTTTTTCGCCTTTTCGATATGCGCCGTGAGAGCGTTCACCTTCTCCTGAGTGATCTCACCGAAATACGACCTTTGCATTTCATAACGCATATGCTCGTAGGAGCCGTATTCGTCGCCGAAGAGAGTGAGCTCCGGGGTAACGAAAAGATCGTAATTCTCATAGATATTGAAGGCGTTTATGAACAGCAGAAGTACGATGATAAACTTAAGATAACGCCTTGAAAGCAGCTTTTTGAATTCGAAGAAGAACAGCTTCATGGCGTTTGCTCCTTTGCGCCGAAAAGGAACACGTCCTCAAGCGTCGGATAGACCTGCACTGCGCCGGCAGCGGGCTTTTCGCGGGAGACGATGCGGAGAGTGCATTCATCTCCTTCGCTGAACACGTTGCTGACGCGCAGGCGGCGCACGAGCTCCTCACAGCCCGCCATATCGGTCTTTACCTGCCACACGCTCCCATTGACCGCTTCGGCAAGGTCACGGGGCCGCCCGCGCTTTGCGATACGCCCGTCAAACATGAGTATGACTTCGTTCGCGATGTACTCGACGTCCGGCACGATATGCGTGGCTATGATGACCGTATGACCCTGCGATATTTCCGAAAGCAGGTTGCGGAGCCTTATTCTTTCAAGCGGATCGAGCCCGGCGGTGGGCTCGTCGAGAATTATCACGGAGGGGTCTCCGAGAAGCGCCTGTGCAAGCCCGACCCGCCTCAGCATACCGCCCGAATACCCGCCGAGTTTTCGGTCGGCGTCGCTCTCAAGGTTCACGAATTCGAGCAGTTCACCTGTTTGCTCCGCGTTTTTGCCGGGTATCCCTTTCAATGCGGACATATAGCAAAGGAACTCCCGCGCAGTGAAGTTTTTGTAATACTCCGGGTACTGCGGCAGGTACCCGAGCTTTTTAAGATGCTCCGACTTCGGATCGAACGCGCTGGCTCCGTTCCAAAGCACGTCGCCCGAAGTGGGCTTGATCAGCCCTACGATCAGGTTCATCAGCGTGGTCTTTCCCGCTCCGTTCGGGCCGAGCAGACCGTAAATGCCTTCCCCGAATTCAAGATCGATCCCGTGCAGGACCTCTTTTATGCCGTATGCTTTTTTAAGGTCTTTGATTTCTATCATGGCTTGCCTCAATACTCTATCAGCGTTATCGCCTTGTGCTGCCCGTCCCCATCCTGCGGATAGTGCTGAATGAAGAGGCGCCTTTCCGCCCGGTCGATCAGCACGATATCCTGCCACCAAGGTCCGTACACGTTTTCAAGTGAGAACTCGCGCAGCACTTCGCTTGTTGCGGTATCGTAAAGCCGGAATGCTGCTGCGCTCTCGCTCCCGGTCAAGGTCATAACCAGCTTTCCGTCGGGGCTCAGCTTCGCCCACTTTGCCTCGGACGGAGTGCGAAGAACCAGCTCCGTTTCCGTAAGCGCTTCGGTATCGAGCAATATGAGCTTGCCCGAAAAGCCCTTTGCGGGGAAGATCCGCGGTTCCTCGCCGATCGCGATAACGCCGCCCGAAACGGAAGCGGCAAACGGGCGGATCTCACGCGTTACGGGGAAGCTCCACTCCTTGAGTGCGTCTCCGCTTTCATCCAAAACCGTTATAAAAGTGTTCTCGTTATCCGTGCGGGTCTCAACAAGGCGGCTGCCGGTGAACAGAATGGACTCTGCCTCCTTATCGCCGACTGTGAGGTCTGTTTGTCCAAGGTCTTCGCAGGTCGTCAGGTCGTAAAGATGCGTGGGGCCGAACGTGATCAGACCGTACTTATCGGCTTTTGCTTCGGCAAAGAGCATCTTCTTGCCGTCCTCCGATATGATGAGATTGCCATACGAGCCCATGGAATTGAACAGCGTGCTGCCGTAATTTTGTTTGAGCGCATCCCTCGCCCCTGCCGAAACGCCGAGCTCGCCCGAGAGCTCGAGGTATCCGAGCTCGTTTCCCTCGGTATCGAATACGTGTACGCCGGTGTGATCGAAGCCGAGGTTCTGCACCGCGATCAGTTTGCCGCCCGCATAATAGGTCAGCCTCGTGTTTTCAGGCAGGGGGAATGAGCGGATGATCTCATCCTGTTCAATATCGAAGATCACGGCGCGGGAGGTCTCCTCGCCCCTGTCGACGATCAACAGCTTATTATTCTCCGTCAGCGCGGTGTACGCGGGCACGAAAAGGCTCTTTTCAAAGCCGAGCCTCGTTCCGGTTTCAGCCGCGGGCGGCGCGGGCGTCTCCGTTGGCGCGGCGGTGATATCCGGGGCTTCGGTCACGTCCGGCTCAGGAACGCCGCCGATGAAGAGGAATTTCGCTCTTTTTCCGGTCATCAACGTCCCGTAGCTGTCTCTCGGTATAAACGCCGCTTCGGCCTCGGAGTTCTTTTCAAATACGATCGCGCAGATAAAGCCGTTTTCCGTTCGTCCGCCGAGCGGGATATCGAGCCTTGCCCTCTTTACGTCCTCCGGGCTCTCGCTGATATCGAAATACGTCCCGCCGGCAAACTCCGCAAGCTCATGGTCGATAAATACGGAAACCCTCAGCTTCGCCGCCTCGCCCCACACCTCAAAATACGCGGTGAGCGCATCTCCGTTTTCCGCAAGCAGATACTGCTCGCTGTCGAAAGGCCCCGGCACGGCTCCGGGAGGATCCGAAAACAGGCTGACCTTTCTGTACTGCCTGCGGTCTTCATCGCGCGTTTCCATTGAGCCGTGGGAAAGGTACTCCTCCCGTGCCTCAACGTATTCATCGGGGACCGGCATGACTTCGATATCGGGGTTTGAGGGCGCCGCGTTTTCGGGAGCGCCGCTCTTCATACTGACAGGGATGCACGAGGCCTGTGTCCAATAAGCCATCGGCACGCCCGAGCCCGTACCGAATACGGCGGCAGTATTCCCGTTGAACTTGACTCTGAGCGAAGGATTATCCACCATCACGATATTGAGCGCGAGAGTTTCGCCCGTTTTGCCGACCGTGGGCATGAAGGAAAAGCTTACGGTGCGCGGCACGCCGGCGGCGAAGCGCACGCGGTGCATGACTCCCGATCCCAAAGGTTCTCCGTCCGCCTGCGCGTCCGAGCGCTGTATCACGCCGTCGAGCGCGACGACAAAGCCGTATTCCCAGTTGTTGTTATCCGAAACGTGTATGAGCTCGACCGTCATTTCACCGCCCGAATATTCAAGGTGAGCATCGGTCGCAGCGGTCAGCTCGCCTCCCGAATACGGAAAGGAGGCGGTTTTCGTGAAGGAAAAACCGCTGCCGCCGGTGAATGCAGTTATGCCGCCTCCGCTTCCCCAGAGGCTCGGGTCGATATCAAGCGCAGCGTAGTCGATCTCTTCCGCCGCGTGCGTCGGCTCCGGCGTTCCGAACGCGACGTCATCCTTGGGCTTTTCGGGCTTTTTAACGCACGCGGAGCACAGCATGAACGCCGCGAGCAGCAGCGCGATAATGGCTTTTTTCATAAAGAATCCCTCCCTTTTCGGAAAAACGGTACAAGAAATAAAGGGGCTGTTATCCCCGTTTTGAATTTACGGTTTTATTCGGGTAAATTCACCGCCGCCGCATACAGCCCGTTTTCGTTTTTAACGGGTATCAGCAGCGCGCCATGGTTTTGATCAACGTACGGGAAGCCCGTAAAATGCGGATCGAGCGCTTTGGGAACGGAAAACTCCGCTTTGAGAAGCCCGGTCGCGGTATCGTAGAGTCGGAAGACCTGCACGGGGCTGCCGTCGTCAAACACAGAGCAAGTGCAGAGCGTTCGTCCGTCCGCGGATATCGCAAGCGGCTCGCCCTCCCTTATCGTGGCGAGCTTCACGTAATTCACCCTGCCGGTCTCGATATCGACCACCGCCGCAAACCCGTTGCCCTGCAGTAGTGCGGCAAAATTGCGGTTGGACGCAGCGGGAACTCTGTAGCAAACAAGCCCCGGAAGCTCCGTCGTTTCACCGCTGCGGCGAACTATGAACGTATGCGTATTCGTGTCCCCTGCCGAGACGAGTATGCTGTCGCCGTATACGGCGGCTGGTTCTTCGCCAAATCCTAAATTCCGGCCGAACCGGCCGAGGCCTTCGGTATGCCCGGTAGTAAGATCCAGATAATAGCGGTTCGTGACCGGAACGTCCTGCGAATTCCTGCGGGTCTCGCTGACGATCGCCTTCGGGGAAGCGCCGTCGAATACGAACCTTATGCTCTCCAATACCGAGGCTGAGGGCGTTTCGCGCATAATAGGTATCGGTTCGAGCTCATGGCCGCCCGGAACGAACCTGCGCACGGAAGCCCCCGGCTTCCCCGCTTTTTCGATACAGTAAACCGTATCGCCGTACAGCGCGACGCCGAACCGGGAGCCGGGCTCGATGCCGGTCATCGAAAGCTCTAACCCTTCCGCAGAATAAAAGTGGAGCGCGTCCCCGTTTTTGCCCGACTCGAGCACGGCAAAGCCGCCGCTTTCGAAGGCTCCGAACCATGCGGGATACGATGATAGGGCAAGCACCGTGCCATACTCCGCCTCCGGAGCTCCTGCCGCTTGAGGCCTTCTCACAGGTCTTGCTTCACTCAGCTCCCTTGTCGGAAACAGCACGGCCTCCGTTCCGTCGGTTTCGATAATGCGGATGTGTGCTTCGGAATTCGATGGATCGTAAACGATAAGCGGGGCTTCGGGCGCTTTCCCGCAGGTGTAATTTTCGTATTCGTTTTTAAGCTCGCCGAGATAAGAGGCAAGGTCGGTCTCAATGCCGTTATCCACGAGCAGGAAGCGTTTTGCCGTGGGCTCGAGCTCGCCCGGAAGCGTGAATCCGGCGTCGAACGCCGAAAGGCGGCAGACGATCAGCTCCGCAAGACCCTTCAGGTTTTCATCATAGCGTTTTATCAGTTCGGAGTCGCTTACGATCGCATTCGAGTCGAAATCCCAACCGAAAACGAGCTTGCCGTTATGACCGGGAAAACCACAGCTTTCGGCCCCGGGCGTCACGACGCGTCCGTTTGATAACGCGCTCTGCACGGTGTCATTTATGAGGAACAATATTTCATCATACCTGAGCCCCGACCTCTGCCCGTCCTCGCGGCGCGAGTACAAAAGCTCTGCCTGCTCGTCCGTGAACAGAGTCAGTACCGTGCGTTCGCGGCCGTCTTCAATGAAGGTGTCGGTTTTGCCGTAAACGGAATACTTTTCGCGCATACGGCTCTGCGCTTCCGGGCCTAACGAACCTGGCCCGAGCTCCGAGCCTTCCCAAACGTTCTTCCGCTCGTAGTATCGCGGCGAGCCTTCCCGGAAGGAGAGCGCGTGTATCGAAGCCGCAAATACCGCTGTGAACAGCGCGGTCATAAGTATCGCCGCCGCAAAGGCCGCAATGGTGGGGCGCAGACCTTTTTTCATGCGTTCATCCTCCCTTCCTATGGTTCTGTACTATAATAACAGCCCGGTGTTTCAAAATCATTTCAAAGCTGTTAAATCAACGGTTACTTTAGTGCCCTTCCCGGGCTCGGAGGCGTATTCAAGGCGCGTGCAGTGCGCCGCCGCTATCCTTTGACACAGCGCAAGCCCAAGCCCTGCGCCGCCATCCGCGCGCGAACGGGACTTATCCGTGCGGTAGAAGGGCTCCGTGATATGTGATAGCTGCTCTTTCGTCATTCCGCGTCCGGCGTCGGAAACGAAAGCGGTCCCTTCGGCACAGCCTGCCGTCACCGCGCCTCCCTCGCCGCAGGCATTTACGGCATTTTCAATAAGATTTGTAAACAGCATGGAGAGCAGTACGCCGTCGCCCACGACCTCGCAGGGGCTCGTTTCAAGCTCGAGTGAAACGCCTTTCTCCGCGGCCTTTGATTCAAGAGGCCGCGCTGCTTCGCGAAGCGCTTCGTCGAGCCGCACGCGCTCCTTTTTTATCTCATTCTCCCTGATAAACGCTGAATCGAGTATCTTTTCGCTTATGCGCTTCAGGCGGTCGCTTTCCGAAACGATGTATGAAAGCGCCTCGAGCCGTTCCTCTTCGGGGACGGCCGCACGTTCAAGGTATTCCGCATAGCCCCGTATCGCGGTAATGGGCGTTCGCAGCTCGTGCGCCATGTCGTCCACAAGCCGCTGTTTGACCTCCGCTTCTTTTTTGAGCTCGTCCATATGCGCGTTCACGCGGCCGACCATGGTATTGAAGCTCTTTGCCAGGGAGGCGAATTCGTCATTGCCGCTCTCATCCGCGCGCACGTCGAGCTCCCCGCCCGATATGCGGTCCGCGGTCTCCTCGAGCCTTTCAAGCGGAACGGTCAGCTTTTTGAGCAGCGGCAGCAGCACGGCCGCAAGCAGCAGCGATACCCCGACTGCCGCGGCGCCGCAGATAAGCGCAAAGGACTTGAATTCGCGATACACGCCTTCGATGTTCTTTGCGAAAACGAGCATGCAATCAACATCCTCCAGCGGATCCGATATAACGATATGTCTTTCGTCCCCGATGCTTTGCCTAAGGATCGAGCCCTCATCATACGCCGCCGGCGCCTCCTCGAACGAAGATGCGAGCACTTCACCCCCGGAAACGAACGCGAGGCAGATCCCGTTTTCATTATAATGCCTGACGTAGGAGCGCATAAGCATATCGGCGCTTGCTCCGCTTCCGTAGGAAAGCATGTCCGAAAGATCCCGCTCGAATGATCGGGCAATATAGCTCTCCTCGGCCTTTGCGGTCTCCTCGGCGTCGTTCATGCTCCGTCGGTATGAAAAAAACGCGAGGGAAAACACCCCCGCGTAAAGAAAAACGAGAAACAGTGCAAGCGTCAGAAGATAGTTTTTCTGCCAAAGCTTCACTTTTCAAACCTCCAGCCGGTAACCGAGCTTATAGACCGTTTTCAGCCTGCTTTCAAGCCCAAGCTTTTGACGAAGCCTTCTTATATGCGTGTCGACCGTGCGGTCGTTGCCGTCGTAGTCGTAGGTCCAGACGAGATAGATCAGCTTTTCTCTGGAAAGGGCGACGTTTCTGTGAGCGATCAGCGCGGCGAGGAGCTCATATTCCTTCGGCGTTAAGCTCACTTCACTGCCCGCCTTCGTCACCCGCTTGCCGATAAGATCGACCGAGATATCGTCGAACTCGAACGTCGCGGGCTCCGCCTTCGTTCTTCTTAATACGGCGTTCACACGCTCGATCAGCTCCAGCATCTCAAAGGGCTTCACTATATAGTCGTCCGCACCGATGCGCAGCCCCGTCAGCCTGTCTTCGAGCTTGGCCTTTGCCGTCAGGAATATGACCGGCGTATCCTTTATCTCGCGGATGACCTCGTACCCGGAGGCGCCCGGCAGCATGATATCGAGTATTACAAGATCGAATGGACGCGACGAAATGAGCTCGATCGCATCCAGCCCGTTAAAAACCTGCCCGCACTCATGCCCGACCAGCGTCAGACTGCGCTTTATTAGGTCGTTTATCGCCTTTTCATCTTCAACTATCAGTATCCTCGCCATGTGCTGCCCTCCTTTTTTTCGGTATTATAACATAATCAAAAGTGTTCCAATAACTCTTCAGCGTTATTATAACATAGATCTGTTGCAAAGATGTGTCGGATAATACAGAATAATCATTTGATACAGATCATTTCCCGCCCCCGCTGCATAGGGTCAGAGGACACAGCCCTTGCAAGCGGCGTTTGGGTATAAAAAAGCGACGTTTGCAGGGACACTCGCAGGATGAATACGGTGCATGTGAATAATCGAGCCCGGTGATTTGCCAAGGAACGGTGATTTCCTTCGCATAAGATAAACGCCCCGCAGAGCGCAAAGTTCATTTCCGGCGCAACGATAGAGGGCTATGAAAGTTATGATCAAGGCAAAGATCGAGGAAATTGAGTGAAAGTTGGCCGGTATGCGAACGGCGGCGAAGAACAACGAATACTTCATCCGCGCTGTCCGCAGGTTCATGGAAATGGACACACTGACCGCTCCGCTGCTGAAAGAGCTGATCGACCGCATCGAAGTTTCCGAGGTCAAAGGCAAAGGCAAGAACCGCACCCAGCGGATCGTGATCCACTATCGCTTCGCGGGGTATATCGACCTTGAGAGAGATTATCTTGAAAGCAATATCGTACAGGATACGAGAAAAGGCGTTGCTGTCGAATACGTCCCGCATGCGGCGGGAGAATAAGTGATTTAGGCAAAAGAAAAGCGAGTATTGACTGAAATCCGTTGTCAATACTCGCTATGGAGCGGGTAAAGGGACTCTGAACCCCGCGTTCCGCATTTCTTGATTTTATTCAAACTGACGTCAGCGGAACGCCAAGAATTCGGCAAGCCGAATTCGGGGTCCATCGTACTTTATCGTTTAACTGAATAATGGGATCCTTTCGGATCCCATTACTCAGTTGGAGCGGGTAAAGGGACTCGAACCCTCTATCTCAGCTTGGAAGGCTAATGTGTTACCATTACACTATACCCGCGTATTCGGTTTGAAATCGTTGAAACCGTCAACTGCTATGCGTTACCGACAAGTTTTCGGTTTCGCGGAGCGAAATTGCGGCGCTGTCTGCCGCAAAGGAAACTTGCTAAACGTTGAAACCGCAGGTTTCATTACCAACACCTGTAATGCATACCCGACAAGTTTTCGGTTTCGCGAAGCGAAATTGCGGCGCTGTCTGCCGCAAAGGAAACTTGCTAAACGTTGAAACCGCAGGTTTCATTACCAACACCTGTAATGCATGCCCGACAAGTTTTCGGTTTCGCGGAGCGAAATTGCGGCGCTGTCTGCCGCAAAGGAAACTTGCTAAACGTTGAAACCGCAGGTTTCATTAACAACACCTGTAATGCATACCCGACAAGTTTTCGGTTTCGCGAAGCGAAATTGCGGCGCTGTCTGCCGCAAAGGAAACTTGCTAAACGTTGAAACCGCAGGTTTCAACGTGAGTGGTGCGGGCGAAGAGACTCGAACTCACACACCCTTTGGGTATTGGAACCTAAATCCAACGCGTCTGCCAATTCCGCCACGCCCGCACATAATGTGGATGGTGACCCGTCCGGGATTCGAACCCGGGACACCTTGATTAAAAGTCAAGTGCTCTGCCGACTGAGCTAACGGGTCAGATGGCTGGGGTGGCAGGATTTGAACCTACGATGTGGGAGTCAAAGTCCCATGCCTTAACCGCTTGGCGACACCCCAACGATTCCGCTGCCTTTAAAATAAAGCCTTTGCCGAGTGCAAAAGCTTTATCAAAAATGGGGTGAGTGGTGGGGCTCGAACCCACGACCTCCAGAGCCACAATCTGGCATTCTAGCCAACTGAACTACACCCACCATAAGGCTGCCGCTTTCGCCGCTAAAAAAATGGCGCGCCTGCAGGGACTCGAACCCCGGGCCCACGGTTTAGAAGACCGTTGCTCTATCCACCTGAGCTACAGGCGCACGCCGTCTAACCCTGCCGACGGGTAATTATTCTACCATCTATCAAGGCGATTGTCAACGGGTTTTTTCAAAAACGATCTTATATTTTTTTGTGATACAGCGATCCGCGGACCACCCTGTAAGCGGGGAGCAGGCCCTTCGGTGCGCCTCGCTGCGATGGTATCCGGCGGTATGTTGAGAGCTTCTGTCTGAGCCGCGGCATATCGAGGAAGCTATCGAAGGGCACGCGTATTTGATATAGGTGAATATGGGTATGAAAAAAGGAAGCGCGGCGGCGCTTCCCTACAAATATTCAGGATTAATCAATTTGGTCAGTTAATAGGAATAAAACTTCCGGTTACAGAAATAAATCTATAACTAAAATTCTCTGCTTTCGGACTGCTGGACAGTACACTTCCATAAATATCCTGGATATGTTCATATTCACCATTTGCCGGGAGTCTGAATTCAATTTCCCAGCTTGTCTCTCCCGAAACTTTCCAATAAGAATTCGAAGTTATCTCCATTTTGATCTCCACACCGTCAAAAGAGCCGGCCCTTGTAGAATACATAGATGTTGTCATTTCAGACTTATCTCCACAATTTACCCCAAGCACAACTATAGACTCAGGCTTTGTGAATGAAAACTTGATTGCAAGATAATCTTCAATGTTGTCGGGAGTCAGTTCAACTATCTTGTTCTCTTGTGTTGGGATTGCCGTCGGCTCCTGCGTGGCATTGGCGGTCTGTCCGCCGTTCCCGCCGCATGCGGCAAGAGTAAGCAGCATGATCACGGCAAGCATAAAGGACATAAGTTTTTTCATTTTGATCCCTCCCATATCATCAATAGATCTTATATAAAAGTTTACCGCATTTTGCGGTAAAAGTCAATACAACAAATTGCGGTAACATATACTTTCTTTAGTAAATAGAGGGGGTCAGATCATGTACCGCAGGATAAGAGATCTCAGAGAGGATCACGATTATACACAAAAGTATGTTGCGGGTAAGCTGCACTGTTCCCAGCAGGTTTACAGCAATTACGAGCTTGGGCAGCGGGACGTTCCGACCCAGACGCTGATCGGGCTCGCAAAGCTCTATGACGTGACGACGGATTACATTCTGGGACTCAGCGACGAAAAGAAGCCCCGCGAATGAGATCGGGCGTTATCGAGTAAACAGAACGTCCGGCCTTACCACCCTGTAAGCGGGGGAGTAGGCCGTTCTATACGCCTCGCTGTGGTGCACTGCGGGGCAGCCGGCGGCTATATAGCTTGAGATGAAGGCGCCGAAGCCGGGAAGGAGCTCCTCCAAACGTGCGTCTGAATTCAGCTCTTTGAGCATTTCGGCAAACGCCGTCTTATCCCCCGCCGGCTCGGCGCTCTTTACAAACCATTCCGCCGCCTTTTCCGGAGCTATGCCGGTTGCATCGAGGCGCTTGAGATCGAGCCGCGCATAGCCGTTCCCGATGCTCTCGAACGCCGGTCCCTCCTCCTGTACCGAGGAGGCGTATTCGCTCAGCAGCCGCTCGCGCGCCGCCCCGGGATCGGGTATCGCGTGCGCGGGACCGAACTCCCGCTGGTACAGGAGCTTTACGATATCCTGCGGCTTGGAGAGAGGGTAATATTTCAAATTATTGGCAATATAATCGATAATTATATCTGTCACGGCGCACCTCCCGACAGGTCAATTATACTCCTGCCAAGCGGCGCTGTCATCCCCTTGATTTACGATTGCGGATAAAATATAATAAAGCCATCAAAAGAAAGGCAATAACGGTATGGAAAGCATCGAATTGCTCAAAGAAGGCAAGCCGCAGATCTGGCGGAACCCAAACATGAAGCCCGCCGCGGAGGCGCTTCATAAGCTCCCGTTCACCCTTCGCGATATCGAGGAGGCGGACGAGCGTTTGAGAAGGTTCGCGCCGCTGATCGCAAAGCTTTTTCCCGAGACGGCGGGGGCGGGCGGCGTTATAGAATCGCCCCTTGCCGAGCTCAAAAAACTGCGTGAGTTCGATGGGATAAAGGGCCGCCTGTTCCTGAAGCAGGACAGCGAGCTTCCCATCGCGGGCTCCGTAAAAGCGCGCGGCGGCATCTACGAGGTGCTCAAGCATACGGAGGATATCCTCGGCGAGGCGGTGTTCTCCATGACCCCGAACGAGATACGCTCGAAGCTCGGGGGCTATACCGTGCAGGTCGGCTCGACGGGCAATCTGGGACTTTCGATTGGCATTATGAGCGCGGCGCTAGGCTACCGTGCGGTCGTGCACATGTCCTCCGACGCGAAGGAGTGGAAGAAGAACATGCTCCGCGAAAAGGGCGTGACCGTGATAGAGTACGACGGGGATTATTCCTCCGCCGTGGCAAGGGGACGCGAGCTTTCGAACGAAGACCCGAAGAGCTATTTCGTGGACGACGAGAACTCTCTGCCGCTCTTTATGGGATATGCAGTCGCGGCGCTGAGGCTTAAAAAGCAGCTTGAAAAGGCGCGCATCAAGGTCGACGCGGAGCATCCGCTCAACCTGTACCTTCCCTGCGGCGTGGGCGGCGCGCCGGGCGGGATAACCTTCGGCGCGAAGGTCGTCTTCGGCGACAGCGTGAACTGCTGGTTCGTCGAGCCGACCCAGGCGCCCTGCATGCTCGCGGCGTTTTTGACCGGCGGACCCACGCCCGTTACCGAGCTCGGGCTTTCCGGGAAGACCGAGGCGGACGGGCTTGCCGTCGGGACGGCGTCGAAGCTCGTTTACGATACGGTGAAGGAGCTGGTCTCCGGCGAGATCACGGTCGTCGATGAGCTTTTGCAGCCCTATCAGAACCTGTTGTTCGATCGCGAAGGGATATTCATAGAGCCCTCGAGCGCGGCTTCGCTGGCGTTCCGGCCTTTTATAGATGAAGAGCTTCCCGAAGAGGAGACGATCCCCGACGGAGAGAACGTGATCCATATCGCGTGGGCGACGGGCGGGCGGCTGGTGCCGGATGCGGAACGCAAAAAGCAGCTCTACACCCGCGTTTCGGCGGCCCTCATATGGCGGGACGGCAGGTTCATGATCTGCAAAAGGCCCCGGAATAAGGCGCGCGGCGGGCTGTGGGAGTTCGTCGGCGGCAAGGTCGAAAAGGGCGAGACCGGCGAGCAGGCGCTCGTTCGCGAGTGCCGCGAGGAGCTGGGCGTCGGGATCGAGGTCAAAAGTACGTATATGAGCCTCGTTCATCACTATCCCGATCTGACGGTATGGCTCACGCTCTTTAACGCGAGGATAAATGAGGGCGAACCGCAGCTTTTGGAGCACACGGCAATAGAATGGATCGCTCCCGCCGAGATACCGAATTACGAATTCTGCCCTGCGGATGAGGAAATAACAGCTTCGCTCGGCAGGCTGGACGAGCTTTTCTGCCGTCTGCTCGAGTGCGCCGACGCGGAATACGCCTGTTTTCAAAGCAAGCTCATACCGAATATAGATCCGCATCGGATACTCGGCGTGCGCCTGCCGGACGTCCGCGCGACTGCCAAACGCGTCAAAAACACGGAAACGGCCGGAAGCTTCCTCGAACGCCTGCCGCATGATTATTACGACGAGGACATGCTCCATGCGATGCTCATAAACGAGGAAAAGGACTTTGGCGAGGCCGTCCGTTTGATCGGCGAGTTCCTTCCGTTCGTCGACAACTGGGCGGTGTGCGACACGCTGAAGCCCAAGGTTTTCCGCAGGCATCATAAGGAGCTTTGGGAGAAGCTCCCGGAATACCTGTCTTCGGAGCATCCGTTTACCGTGCGCTTCGGGCTCGGGATGCTCATGGCGCATTTCCTGGACGACGATTTCGTTCCCGAGGCGCTCGAGCTTGCCGACGGCGTGTACCGGGACGAGTACTACGTTAAAATGATGAAGGCGTGGTTCTTCGCGACGGCGCTCGCCAAGCAGTACGACGCGGCGATCCCCTACTACGAGCGCGGCTTCGGCGACGAGGAGGTCAAGCGCATGACCAAAAGAAAGTGTCTTGACAGCTTCCGCATCTCGGAAGAGAAAAAGAATTACATCAAAAATCATTGAAATTACTGAAAATACTTGCAAATCAACCCGTTTTACTGTAAAATAATTAACAGATTAATTATGGGGGAGTACGGCAAGTGAACGAGATATCCGTTACCTGCCCGTTGTGCGGGCACAAAATGAATATCGAAAGCATCATGAGAGAATGCTGGTGCGTTGCCTGCGGCACTAAACTCATCACCGCCGCGCTTAATAAGGAGCCCGTCGAGAACAGCGGCGCTGCGGACGCCGAAAAGCCCGCCGAAACCGATCCTCACGGCTTTATTGAAGCGCCCGAGACCGCGAACGAGATCAACGCGCCGGAGCTTTCACCCGAAGAGATCGCCGAGGAGCTCGACCGCAAAGCTAAATACAAGGCTGAGCTCAAGCATACCGTTAAGCGCATCGACGAGCTTCGCGCAAGAAGGCACGTTTTCCGCAAGCAGAAGGACGTCGCCCGGATCCTTATCTCGGCAGGCGCCGTATCGCTTGCCGCGGCAGGCGCCGTGATGCTCCTTTTCCGCGGTCCCGAGGGAGGCGTTCCGCTTTTAACGGCGCTCATAACAGCCGCTCTGGCGCTCATCGGTCTGGTCATGGTGATCGTCGGCGCCGCCCGTATGGGGGACGCGAAAAAGCAGCAATCGCGGCTTGAGGAGTCCATCAAAGAGCATAAGTCGAAGCGCGACGTGCTGATAGGCAGGCTGAACAAGATAAATAAAAAGCTGCATATTCATCACGATCATCACGAGCACAAATAATATATTTATAAAACAGGGAACCCGCAGCGCAGTTCGTGCGTTATATAAGTGAAAGGCGGAAGAAATCCCCCCCAAATTCCGACCTTTTAACTGCAATCAATCCCTCCAAAATTGCGAAAGACAAATGCCGGGCGAAAAGCCCGGTATTTGTTTTTTCGTTTTTTGGAATTTGAATAGGATCGTTCTTTTCCGGGAAGAATTCGATTATAAACTTCTGCGGGTCTTTTCCGCAGCAAAACGGAGGTCAATATGAACGGTTTTATAAAAAGAACGATTATCAAGGCTGCGGCGGCGCTTCTGATCGCCGCGTTCGCATGCTTTGCGGGGTGCGCGGGAAAGCTCTCCGCGCCGAACGAAAAGAATAAGGCTTCGGAAAGTCCGAAACCCGCGCCCACTCAGTCGGCGCTTCCTTCCGAGACCGCGCCGGGCGGGAGCACGCTACCCTCGGATATGCCATCGGGCGAGCCCTCCTCCTCTCCCGGAGACGTAACGGGCATGATAGAGGGCTTCATGGAGGGCATGGTAGTGGATCCCGAGAGCGTGCCGAAGCTTATGGAGCTGCTTGCCGACAACTCTAATTACAAGGACATGAGCGTGCAGTCGATAACCTATAAGCTCTTCGAGGGGCGCCAGGCGTATTACGTCGTGCTCCAGGGCGAGGGCGACGCTTCCCATCCCGTTTACGTGTTCGGCGACGACACGATCGTGGACGAGTGAACCAAAATGAAAAGAGCCGGGGATTCTCCCGGCTCGAGTTCTTTTTGGAAATACCGCAAATAACGGTCCGCGGCGATCATTTCAGCGTCACCACCGTCACACCGAAGTCGCCCTCGCCGTAATTTCCGTTGCGGAAGGACTTAACGCGCGGGTGCGTTTTAAGGTAAGCCTGTATGCCTGCGCGGAGTGCGCCCGTGCCCTTGCCGTGGATTATCGATACCTCGGAGAGCCCCTGGCGCTTGCAGTCGTAAAGATAGCGGTCGACCACGGGCTTTGCATCGTCCACCATCATGCCCCTGATGTCAAGCTCGAGACCGACGGTGTTCGCGGCGGAATACTCCACCTTTGTGCTCGCCGCCGCGGCGGGGGCTTCGGCTTCGCGCAGGTCG
The DNA here is from genome assembly GCA_002392505.1 of Christensenella sp. UBA3857. GTDB lineage: Bacteria > Bacillota > Clostridia > Christensenellales > CAG-138 > UBA3857. The sequence continues at coordinate 39,465 of DGHD01000059.1, forward strand.
TTAAGGTTTACGTTGAGCTTGATTATGCCCACCTGCACGGCGACCTCGCCGTTCTTCGCCTTGCCTATCACCGTGCCCTCCTTATCGAGCGAGACGATCCTGACCGTCTGCCCGGGGGTGACGAATTTCGGCGCTGCGCCTTCCGTGAGCTTCTTCTCCTGCGGGGTCTCGTAGAGGGAGGCGTCCTTTTCGCGCATGGCGTCGCGCGCCTTCTGGATCGCCCTGTCGGCGGCGCGCTGGTCGAGCGTCTTTATCGAGCGAAGCTCCATTATGACCGCCTCCATCTCGCGCCTTGCGTCGGCGACGACCTTTCGCGCCTCCTCCTTCGCCTTAAGGCGAAGCTCCGCCTTTTCGGTCTCGAAGCGCTTCCTTTCGCTGCGCATATCGGCTCGGAGCGCGTCAAGCTCGCGGCGGGCGTTCTCCGCCTCCTCGCGCTCACGCTCCGCTTTGTGCTTTTCGCTCTCTGCGGTTGCGAGGACGTTCTCGAAATCGACGTCCTGCTTGGTGAGATACTCGCGCGCGTTCTCGATTATGTAATCGCTCATGCCGAGGCGCTTCGATATCTCGAAAGCGTTCGATTTGCCCGGTATGCCTATGAACAGGCGGTAGGTCGGGCAGAGGCGGTCTACGTCGAACTCCATCGAGGCGTTCTGCATGCCGTCGTGAGTCAGGGCGAACGCCTTTATCTCGGAATAATGCGTGGTCGCGGCAACGCGGCAGGAGCGCGAATGCAGCTCCTCCAGTATGCTCATGGCAAGCGCCGCGCCCTCCACGGGATCGGTGCCCGCGCCGAGCTCGTCGAGCAGCACGAGGGAGTCCTCATCCGCCTCGTTCAATATGCCGACAATGTTCTTCATATGGGAGGAGAAGGTCGAAAGGCTCTGCTCGATCGACTGCTCGTCGCCTATATCGGCGAAGACCTCGCGGAATACGGCAAGCTCCGTGCCGACGTTCGCGGGGACGAAAAGCCCCGCCTGCGCCATCAGCGTGAACAGCCCGAGGGTCTTGAGCGTTACCGTTTTGCCGCCCGTGTTGGGACCGGTGACGATCAGCGTGTTGAAATCGCCGCCGAGCCAGATATCTATCGGCACGACCTTTTCGCGGTCTATGAGCGGGTGGCGCCCCTTCTTTATCGTGATGCGTCCCTCGCTGTTGAGCTTGGGACACACGGCGCGCATATCGCGCGCGAGCTTCGCCTTGGCAAAACAAAGATCGATCTCGCCCAGGGTCATAAGATCCTGGAATATGTCGTTCGCGGCGGGCTTTATCATCTCGGTCAGCTCGGTGAGGATCCTTTCGACCTCGGCGGCTTCCTCCATAACGAGCTTCTTGTACTCGTTGCCGAGCTCCACCACGGCGGAGGGCTCTATGAACAGCGTCGCGCCGGTGCCGGACTGATCGTGTATGAGCCCGGGGATGTTCTGACGGTACTCCTGTTTTACGGGTATTACGAAGCGCCCGTTCCTTATCGTTACGAGCGGATCCTGCAGATATTTCGAGTAAGTCGGCGAATGGATCATGTCGTTGAGCTTCTGCCGCACCTTCTCGTTTGCAAGCTTCATCTGCCTGCGTATGCGCGAAAGCGCGGGCGAAGCGCCGTCGAATACCTCGTCCTCGCTCAGTATGCAGCGATTTATCTCGTCCTCGATCGCGCGGTGCGTCATAAGCCCGCCCGCCATATTGCCGAGGCGCGTGACCTCGCTCTCGTCCGAGCCGTCGACGGGGCGCTTGGGCGCGGAGGCCGTCAGCATATCGCGGCAGAAGCGGATCGCCTTGAGGCATTTCGCTATGGATAAAAGCTCCTCGCAGTTAAGGTGCAGCACGGCGTTCACGCGCTTTAACGCGGAGCGCATGTCGGGGAAATCGTCCACGGGGGAATTCCCCGTGCGGATATAATAGCTTTCCGCTTCGCTCGTTAACTGAAGCTCCGCGTTTACGTCGTCGATCTCGTCAAAGGGCAGGAGCGAACCGGCGTTTTCACGGCTCACGCAGCAGCCGCATTTTAAGCGGAGCATCGCGAGTATCTTATCGTATTCAAGTGTTTTCAATGCTTTTGCGTTCATATTGTTCTCCGTATCTATTCAACGGGGCGAGCCCAATGTCCCCTCGTGACGGGGGCGTTTTCGTTTTCGTCCGGCGTCTCGGCGGCGCCGAAAACCGATATCCCGCTGTTTTTGAACTCCCCGCGGATATCGGTAACGGCGGAGTTCAGCATCCTGACAAGGCAGTACCCGTCCGGAAAACGGACGTTCTCGAGCGGGAAGCGCCTGCCTTCGCCGTCCGAGAGGAGCCCGGCAGAGCCCCTGCACGCGCGGCAGCCCTTGTACTCCTTGACGGGGCAGTGCATAAGCTGCATCACAGGCACGCGCCCGAACACATTAACTATCATGCGGTCGCCGAAACGCTCTGCCAACCCCTTGAGCTGCGGACGGGTCAGCTCCGGCGAGGGCATGAAATGCGTGAAGCCCATGCCGATAAGCTCCGTCGCCGCGGCGGAATTAAAGGCGTTCATGCCTATGCCCGCTATGCGGACGGGCAGGTCTTTGCCCATCTCCCATTCGCTTATATTGTTCGCCTCCACGCCCGAAAATACGCCGCTTGAAAGTAGCCTTTCGTAAGCCTCCCGCGAGCGTTCGGTCATTATCACGTTCGGCAGTATCAAAACGAGCTTTTTGCCGGGCTTTTTAAGCTGTCCGGGATCGGTCTCCCCCGGGAATACGGGATCGATGCCGATGATATCCGCGGGCTCTTTTGCGCGGCTCAAGTCCCTCACGCGGAGGTATCTGATCGGCTCCCCAGCAAATGCGCCGGCGGGGCGGATGTTGCTTTCGACCGTTTCAGCCGTTATCGCTTGCTTTTCATCGGGCGAGCCGATAATATTGCGGGAGAGCTTTTCCGCCGCCTCGCGCCGCATGGCGTTGATGGCGGAAACGGGTACGTAGCCCGATCCCGCGATCTCGTACTTTTCCAAATAAAACGGAGTGCCGCCGAGTTTTTTAAGCTGCTCGGCGAGCCTTCCTAAGTCGATCGGCTTGTTGGGCGCCTCGCAAACGGGGCCAGCGGCTTTTGCCGAAAACGCTTCGGAAACCAGCGTAAGCTCTGCGCTTCTGCCGACCTCGAGCGAAAGATATGCGCCAAGCGGGCGCGTTTGCCTGTCCTGCCGCACGCTCTCATGCGCTTCGGCGATCAGCGCCTTATCGGGCTTCGCGCGGCCGACGTGCCCCGTCGTGACGGAATCGCCGGTCAGGTGCGCGGTGGAGAATTCGCCGCGGTTGAAGATCTTAAAGAGCTTCCCCTTCGAGTCCGGCACGGGCTCGCCGTCGAGCGCGGCGCGGTAAATGCGCGTGACGGTCGCAACGTATTCGGGGCTCTTCATCCTGCCCTCTATCTTCAGGGAGCAGATCCCCGCGGCGGCAAGCTCGGGCAGCATATCGAGCATCATTATGTCGTTTGTCGAGAGCGCGAACTCATCCTGCCCGGCGCGCGCGGAAAGCACCGTCGCATTTTTGCGGCAGGGCTGGGCGCAGGTGCCGCGGTTGCCGCTCCTCTCCCCCGCCATCGAGGAGTACAGGCAGCTCCCGGAGAAGCCCATGCAGAGCGCGCCGTGACAGAAAAACTCAAGCTCCACGGGGCTGTTTTCGTGCATACGGCGGATCTCGCAAAGCGGGACCTCCCTTGCGAGCACCGCGCGTGAGACGCCGCTTTTTTCGCAGTAACGGAGCCCGCCAATAGAGTGTATGCCCATCTGCGTGGAGGCGTGCACCGTAAGAAGCGGCAGCTCCTTCCTTATGAGCGCGGCAAGCCCTATATCCTGCACGATCACCGCGTCCGCCTTAAGCGAATAAAGCAGGGCGGCAAAATCGAGCGCGGCTTCAAGCTCCCTGTCAAGAAGGAGCGTATTGAGCGTGATATGCGTTTTTACCCCGCGCAGGCGGCAGAAATCGATCGCTTCGCGCAGGGCGTCGCCGGTGAAATTCGCCGCTCCCTTACGCGCGTTGAAAGCGCCGCCGCCGAAATAAACGGCGTCCGCTCCGTTCCTCACCGCTGCGATGAGGCATTCCATATTCCCCGCGGGGGCCAACAGTTCCGGTTTGTTCATCATTCAAAAAAACAGGGGCGGAAATGATCCGCCCCGGGTGGTCTGATCGCGTGAAAGCCGAGCCTGATACCTTGTCAGACTCCGACGGGCTTTTTGCGTTCAAAGGGGCGCTTGACGGGCGGGGTAACGGTCTTCTCCTCGCCTGTGCGAAGACGCGTAAGCTCCGCTATCTTTTTGTCGACGTCGGCATGCGCGGCGTTAAGGGACCTGAGCTCGTCCGCCATTTCGAGCATGGCAAGGAGGGTGCAGCGGGAAGTGCTCTGCCAGGGGTAGCGCGCCTGCATCTTCCTGATCCTGTTATTGACGTCTTCCTCAAGAGCGCGCACTTCTTCCTCGCTCCCGGCGGTGATGCGGAATTCCTGCCCGGCGATATTCAATACCATCTTGTTCTTTTCCATAGCCTTACTCCCATTCTGCATATTTCTACATAAATATGATACCACGAAAACGAACGAAATGCAAGGGAATTCGGATCGATATCCCTCCTCTTGCGAGAAAAAAAGGAGTCCCGCGCAGGACTCCCTTTCAGATCGTTATTATCAATCGTCGTCGTCTTCATCTTCATCATCGTCATCGTCGTCGTCATCGTCGTCGACGTATACGACGCCGTCCTCTATGCGGGCGGTCTCCTTACGCGGAGTGACAAGCTTGATGAACCAGCGCAGCACGGGGATCAGCAGGAACGCGACCCAAGTGGGATGCCAGATGCCGAACATTATGCCCACGAAGAGGAACGCGCCCATGATGAGCACCTCCCACGGGAAGCGGCGGAGCCATCTCGCGCCGACGCGCTTCTTTATGGAGGAGGCGACGGAGCTGAACATGGGCACAGTGAAGAACAGGAGCCAGCCGGTCTGCCACGCCTTCGCGCCGAATATGAACCCGAGCGCAAGGTAAACGATCACCATTATCAGCGAGTAGACGCCTGTCGCAAGACCGACCTTGCCGACCTTGCCGTGCACGGCGGCGGATATCGCGAAATAGAGCGGTATCGCAAGGAGCATCAGCCACAGCGGATGCCAGAGCTTCATCGTTACGCCGAGCGCGATATAAACGCCTATCACGACGACGGGCACGATAAGATCGAGGGCGTTGAGCTTCTTGTTCTTTATCGCGTGTGCGATCGGATAGTAGATGGGTATCGTGAGGAAGAGCAGCCATGCGGGATGCCACGCCTTGAGCAGGAAGCCGAGGAGCAGGAACGCGCCTGTAACGAGCGCGGCATAGGGGAAACCGCCGAGGTTCACGCCCTTATTGACGGCGCCGTGCTTATCGATCTTCGGCTCCTTCTTGGTCTCGATGGTGGTCTTTCTGCCTTTTTCGTCTATTATAGTGGTGTGCCAGAAGCCTTCCGCCTCGTCGTATGTCTTGTTGACGTAACGGCGCTTGCCGTGACCGTCCGTACTGTTCCACTCCTTGTGCACGGTCTCGCCGTTTTCGGTAAACGTGACGCCTTCGTCGTCCACCGTGACGCGGTCCTTGGGGTCTAAGTCGACGTGCCCGCCGTCCTTGCCGTCGCGCACGCGTATGCCGTCCCAGCCGACGTGCACGTGGGAGCCGTCGTCATCCACGACGTTGATACCGTCGCGGAAGCTGATGTTCACGCGCTGGCGGGCGTCGCTCTTGACGTCCTCCGCTTGCTCTTCATTATTATCGGAAGCGGTCTCCTGCTCCGGCATTGGGATCTCCTCGTCCGTGGCGAGGAGCTGATCGAGCGATACCCCGTAAAGGCGCGAGAGCATTATAAGGTTGTCCGTATCGGGAGAGGACTCCGCGCGCTCCCATTTGCTGACTGCCTGACGTGAGAGCCCGAGCTTTGCGGCAAGCTCCTCCTGGGAGAGGCCGTGCGCCTTGCGAAGCTGTACCAGCCTGTTTGCGATCTCGATGTTCATGGTTTTTTGTCCTTTCGTTTTGTTGACTGAATGATACCCTGTTTACGGTCGGTTGCGCAAGCAAATCTGCTTTTCAAATCGAGATACGGGGAAGGTTTTTTTGTCAACCTTTGGTTGCATTTGCTTATTTTGCGGGAAAAATCGCCTGCAAGGGAGTCAGATCCCGAGATAATCGAAGAACACCGGGATGCGTTCCTCCCAATACCTTTCGGAGTGCTCCGCCCCGGGCACTATGCGCGCAGCGGCGTATGCCCCGCTCTGTGAAAGCAGCTTCGCGGTGTTGAAAAGGCTTTTATACGCCTGCGTGTATTTGCCGACCTCCGCGCTGCCCAGATCCATATAGACGCTTGTGGGAGCGAGGAGCTTCTTTCTTCTTATCATCTCGTTCAATTTCTTCGGGCTTACCCAAAGGCTGGGCGAGAGCGCCGCCGCCTTTGAAAAGGTTGCGTTATACTCCACAGCGGCGTAAATGCTCATGAGCCCGCCCATGGAGCTGCCCGCTATGAAGGTATGCTCTCTGTCGGGGAGCGTGCGGTACTCCCCGTCGATCATCGGCTTCAGCTCGCCGGTGATCCAATCCATCGTGACCTTGCCGAGCCCCTCGATATCGCCGATGCGCGTCCCGTGAAAATCCCAGGGGGAATACTCGTTAAGGCGCCTCGTACCCTCGGGATTGCATTCCACGGCGACGAGTATCAGCTTCTTTTTGGTCCTTTCGAGATACTCCTTCATGCCCCAGCTTTTTCCGTACGTCGCGTGGCTGTCGTAAAACACGTTATGCCCGTCGAACATATAGAGTACGGGAAAGCGCTCCCCGCCGTCCCTGTACCCGCGGGGAGTATAAACGTAAAGCCGCCTCGGCTTTTCGGTCGGAAGCGGCGGGATGTTGATTTCCGTGACCCTGATCATGATCCGATCCCCCTTCGTTTCATGTTCAGATTTTACCACGGATCGCTCGTTTTTTCAAGCAAGCGGCGGTTCCTCATATCGGACGATGAAATACCTTTTTCCGTCTGCGGAGACGATCGGACGCGAGCGGAACGGGGGGCGGGCGTTCTTCTGCCCCGTCAGGGCGGGGAGCGCCGTCAGCCTGACCTCCCTGCCTGCCGTGACGACCGTGCCGTAAAGCCTTTCGTCGCCCGGGATCATACGCCATTCGGAGCGAGGGTAAGTCTTCGGGAACGGATTCTTTACGGGGACGGGCGCCGGTCCCGGATCCTCCTCTTCCGCAGATAGGGCGGCGAAGAGCCGCTCCGCCTGCTTAAGGATCCTTTCGGTCACCTCGGCTTTATTTGCCTGCGGGGCGTCTTTTGCCGATCCCGCGGTTTTTTCGGGCTTCGGAGGCTCGGCGGGAGGCGTCTCCCTGCCGGACTCCGGCGCCGACGTGCGTCGGGTCCTCTCTTCATATTCGCCCGCGGCGCGTATGCGAAGCTCGTCGAGGATACGGTTTTTCTCCGCGCGCGTGCCTCCCGAGAAGCCAGCGGAAACGAGTCTGCCGTCCTTCTCGACCGCAACGGCGTAAATGCCCGTCTGCCCGACGTCAAACCTTGCGGAGCTGAGCTCCGTTTTGATTATCGATCCCGCCGAAACGGTATAGACGTTCATGCCTTCCGAAAGCCCGGCAAGGTCGAGCTCGAGCACGGAGCCGCCCTTGCCCGAGCTTATACGCACTGCTCCGGCAAGGCTGCCGGAGAGCATTATCCTTTTATAAAGAGCGCCGATCATACTTTATTATATGATGGGGCTTTATTTTTGTGACGGATTCTGCTATACTTGTTTCATCAAATCAGGAGGATCGATTATGAAAGACGGCACCGCTGACAACATTATTTCGATCGCGGCAGAGCTTTTTTCAAGCCTCGGCGCTTTCGGCACGAGCCTGGGCGAGGTCGCCAAACGCGCGGGGATAAGCAAGGGCACCCTCTACTACTACTTCCCCACCAAGCAGGCGCTTTGCGAGGCGGTTTCCGATAAATGCCTTTCCATGATCAGCTCCCGCCTTTTCGCTTGGGTGGATACCGTCAAGGCTTCGGACGATCCCGCGGAGGCGCTCGGCGCGCTCTGCGACGCGCTTCTCGGCGAGGATATGCCCCTGCGCGTGTTCATCGCCATAAACGATTTTTCTGAATCGGGGAGCGAGCTCGAGGCTTCGCTCGACAGGGCAATGAACGAATGGAACGTCATGATAGAGGTCGGCTCCATGCGTATGAAGCCGGTCTACGCCGCCAAGATGAAGCGGATGCTTGCCGCCGTACTGCCGTTCCTCTGCGGACTTGCGGCGCTCAACGCCGATCCCGATTACGCGAGGGAAGCGTTCACCGCTTTGATAATGGGCTGAACTTGAAATGGAAGATATGAATAAATACACCTGCGCCGTCGTTCCGTGCGAAAGCTACGAAAACGCCGGCGCTGCTATGGTTACGGCGCTTGACGCGATAGGCGGGCTCGATTTTGTAAAGCCCGGCATGAGGATCGTCATTAAGGCGAACCTCGTTGCGCCGATGGCGCCCTCCGCCTGCGCCACGACTCACCCCGCCATGGTGACCGCGCTGACGAAGCTCCTTATCGCGCGCGGCGCTTCGGTCGTCGTGGGCGACAGCCCCGGCGGCATACTCAACGCGGCGACGCTCGCCTCCAACTACCGCGCGACCGGTATGCACGAGGCGGAAAAAGCGGGAGCGGCGCTCAACAAAAACACCGCCAGCCATACGGTCGAGATACCCGGCAAGACGATGCATCGTCTGACTTATACGGATTATCTTGACGACTGCGACGCGATAATCGACTTTGCAAAGCTCAAGGCGCACGGCATGGTGGGCATGAGCGGCGCCGTAAAGAACATGTACGGCGTCATTCCCGGTCTCGTCAAGCCCGAAACGCATTATCTTTACCCCGACGTAAACGATTTTGCGGATATGCTGATCGATATTAACGAGTATTTCAAGCCCCGCCTTGCGCTTATCGACGCGGTCGACGGCATGGAGGGCAACGGTCCCACCGCCGGCACGCCGAGGCATATCGGCGCGTTCATAGCCGCGCGCACCACCTATGAGGCGGACGCCGCCGCGGCAAGGCTGATAGGGCTGGACCCGAACGGGGTCCCCACGCTGCTTGCAGCCGAGAAGCGCGGATTATGTCCGCCGCTCGAAAAAATAAAGCTCTTCGGCGATCCGGACGCGCTCGCGGTAAAGGATTTCAAATCCGTGCCGAGAAGGAGCCTGTCGTTCATGAAGAGCTCCAAAGTCCCGCTCGTCGGCAAGGTCATTGAAAAGGCGCTCGTCCAGAAGCCGATGCCCGTAAAGAAAAAATGCGTCGCCTGCCAAAAATGCTTGCGGCTTTGCCCCGCTAAGGCGATAACGATGGTCAGCAGGGGCGGGAAGACCTATCCCCATATCGACCGCAAAAAGTGCATCCGCTGCTTCTGCTGTCAGGAGTTCTGCCCCAAGGCGGCGATGATCGTACACAGGACGTGGATAGTAAGATTGCTGCAGAAATAAAGTGAAAGAGCCCTCATATGCAATGAGGGCTCTTTTGATCTGACTTGTTATTCGCCCGCTACGCTGACGCCCTTGAGCTTCATGGCATAGGGACCTTCGTACACGTCGCAGGTATAGCGGTCCGTCGAGAAGGCGAGATCGGATTCCGCCTCCAGTATGCTGCCGTTGACGGAACCGCCGGTGACGGGCGTCGCTTTACCGTCCTCGATGAGGTAGGCAAGACGGATCTCGCCGCCGAAATGCCCGGTGAAGGTGTCCATCTGGAAATCGGAGAACGTGACCGCCCAGAGGCAGGGGGTCTTTTTCATATCCTCGAACGAGAGCATGCCCGTGTTTTCGCAGGAGATCTTATCATAATCGCCGGTGGGCTCCACGCCGAGGTAGCGGCAGAAGCGGTTGCCGCCGTGCGTGAGCTTGAGGAAGCCGTTTTCGACGAGCTTCCTGTCCTTCATGGGAATGCCCTCCGTAGAATACGGCGCGGTCGCCTTGAGCGAAAGCTCGAGCCTTTCGCCCTCAGTTTCGCCCTGCACGTCGTCGCCGACCTTCCAGGTGGAATAGCCGGGGAATACCATTGCCGCGGCGCTGCGGGAGGCATAGAAGCTCATGACCTCTGCGGCGTTCTTGCCGGTGAGGATCAGGTCGTATTTGCCGCTCTTAAGCACCCTTTCCGCCCTTGCGCGGTCCTTTACGAAGGAGAGCGCCTCGGCGATCTGCTTGGTGAGGGCTTCTGTCTCCAGCTCGTCAAAGCCGAACTGGTCGAACATCTCGACGTCCTCGGGCTCCTTCGCCTGCACGACGTACTCGCCCTTCGCCTTCGCCTCCGTCCACGACACGTCGGAGCCGTTGGACGAGATGAAATGGATGCGCTTTTTGATGATGAATACCTCAGCGGAATTGATGAACGCGCCTTCGACGTTGTCCGCCTTGAAGAGCGCCTCCGCCATCTCGCCCGCGCACTCCTCGGGCAGCCTCTCGGCGAGCGCGCCCTTCTTCTCGATAATGGGCGCGGCGACGGGGTCGGGCAGATCGTAATAGGGGTTCATGGCGAACTGGGCGGCGAAATACGCGCCGCGCAGCGCCTCCATGATCTCATCGTCCGTCATGGACGCGAGCACCATGCAGTTGGTGGACGCGCGCATACGCTTGCCTTCGGCTTCCGCCGTGCGGAAGACGTTAACATAGAACTTCTCCACGTCCTTTATGCGCCTTGTATCGAGCTGCTTTTTTACGAAGAACAGCTCCGCGGTGCGCTCGTTGACGCCGTAAACGGAATAATCCTCAACGCCAGCTTCCTTCAAGAGGGCTTTTATCCTTTCCATTGTTTCCATATCGATCCTCCTTATCAGCCCAAGCGGATCCTTGCCTTCATGTAGGCGCCGCCGTCGGATACCTTGACCCATTCCTTCCAGCCCTTGCCGCAGTAGCCGGAGCCGGAGAGCTCCACGCGGCTGCCCATCATGGAGACGGACTTCAACAGGTCGGGCACGTAGCCGGTCAATACTATCGGCGAGAACATCCTGCCTGTGAGCTTGCCGTCCTTTATCTCACGCGCGATGTTGACCATGCACTGGATGCCCCAATTCTTGGGATCCTCCATGCCGCTCGAGGGATTCTCGAGCAGGAAGCCGTATTTGACGGAAGCGATCATCTCCTCAAGAGTGGAGCTGCCGCCCTCGAAATAGGTGTTGGTCATGCGGGTGTACGCCTTGCGCTCATAGCTTTCGCGCCTGCCGTTGCCGGTGGGCTTTACTCCGAGGCGCGCGGCGGAAAGCGCGTCGCACATGCCGGTCTTCAATACGCCCTTGTCGATTATAACGGTGTCTCCCGTGAGGGTGCCTTCGTCGTCGAACGCCCAGGTCGCGGTCTGATCGACCAGCGCGCTGTCATGCATGGTGACGAGCGGGCTTGCGACGTATTCGCCGATGAAGTTTTTGGCGAGCGCCCTGTCCTTGACGAACATATCCATTTCGACGCCGTGACCGAACGCCTCGTGCACGATCATGCCGGTGACGTCCGGATCGCAGATGCAGTCATACTCGCCGGGGATCATGGGCTCGCTAGCGAGGAGCTCCTTAACGGTCGCCGTGACGTCGCCGATATCCTTCTCGATCTCGTCCAGCATCTCCGCGCCGCCGAGCAGCGAGTACGGGCGGTAATAATCCTTTACCTCCTGTCCGCGGGCGGCAAGCGCGACGACCGCGCCGTTTATCCACATATGGCTTTCGTCAAGGTCGCGGTGCTCGCTTATGAAGAGCTTTCTCTGCGCAGAATAGGAGATATTGCACATAACGTCGAGGATGCCCTCCGTTTCAAGACCCTTCTCCCTTATGCGGGAAAGGAGCTTCAGAATCGCCTCGTCGCCGAGCTCGGCGGGATCGACCTTGTACTTGGCTTCCTTTTTAATGGTCGCGGGGGAATCGTCCGGTATGACGGTGGGCATGGGGGTTATCCCCGCGGGCACGGCGGCGCTCGCCGCGGCGAGGCGCTTTTCCATTTCGCCGACTATTTCGGGGATCACACCCTCGTCGAACGCATTGAAGGAGTACTCGGCGCAGCCCGTTCCGTCGAACACGCGGATGACGAAGCCGCTGCCGCCACCCATGCCGAGGGCGGAGATGGAAACGCCGCTCCTTCCGACGCGCCAGCCGCGGAATTTCTCCTCTGTGGCGAGCACGGAAGCGTAAGCGTATTTTTCGCGAAGCGCCGCGACGAGTTTTTTGAGCGCGGGCTTCATGGTCTCGAGATTATCAAACATTCCTCGATCGTCCTCCTTGTTTTTCGTTGGGTATATGATACAACATTCGCCCCCTTTACGCAAGCAATTCCGCTTTGCAAAGAGGGCGAAAATCCAATATTTTTGTAAACTCCGGTTTGCTTTTATCCTATCAGCAGCATGAAAAGCACGAGCACGGCAAGGAAGCCGAAATTGAACGCGGAGAACACGCCGAAATAGTAGAGCTTCTTATCGGGATTATGATAGCAGTACTCGCGGAAGGTGATGAGCGAGGCGAGCGACGCGATCAGCGTGCCCGTGCCGCCGATGTTCACGCCGACGAGCAGCGCGGGATAATCGCCCGTGAACTGCGAGAGCAGTATCGCGGAGGGCACGTTCGATATGACCTGGCAGGAGAGTACGCTCACTATCAGCGTGTTCTTCTGAAGGAGCGACGAGAACAGCCGGCTGACGGCGGGTATCCTCGACATATTGCCCGCGAAGACGAAGAAGAACACGAACGTCAGAAGCAGCGGGTAATCGACCCCCGCGAGGGCGCGCCTGTCCATAACGAGGAGCAGTATCGGAATAACTATCAGCCCCACCCAATAGGGGATGCCGCGGAACACTATGATGATCGAGAGCGCGAAAGCGAGAAGGTAGATGACCGTCCTTGCCGGGGGGAGCCTGACCGGCTCGTCCGGGATCTCCATGGGTTCCGGCTTGACGAAAAGGCAGCAGACGGTGATAAGCCCTATCGCAACGGCGAAGGGCGGCGCCATTATGCGCATGAATTCGCCCGTCGGGATATCGAATTTGGTGTAGAGATAAAGGTTCTGCGGATTGCCGAAGGGGGTGAGCATCCCGCCGAGGTTGGCGGCGATGTTCTGCATGACGAAGGTGAACGCCATGTGCTTTTCCTTATGCGCGGCGGAAAGCACGAAATAGCCGAGCGGCAGGAACGTAAGGAGCGCCATGTCGTTCGCTATGAGCATCGAGCCTATGAAAGTAATGTAAACGAGGGCGAGCGTGCAGAGGCGAGCGTTTTTGAATACGTGCACTATGCGCCTTGCGAGTATGTAGAAGAAGCGGATATTGCGAAGCGCCCCGACTATCGCGAGCACGCAGAAAAGGCAGGTGAGCGTTTTGAAATCGAAATACTTTATGTATTCCTTATCCGGGGGAACGATAAAGGAGGTGATCGCCGCCGCGGCGAAAGCCGCCAGCATCACCGGATTCCCCTTTATGAACCGCCAGAGGGCGGAAACGGCCTTTTTGACGAACGACATCCTTCGTTTTCCCCCGTTTTTGCCGAAAAGTATTATACATTTAGGGGAGGGATTTGTCAAAGGGAAGATGTTTTTTATTTTTGTTTACAATTTGTTCATAATATAGTATAATGTATTCGCATGGATCCCTTGAATTATTCTAAGGAGGTTATTTAGCCGTGAACACAAAGAAAGTTTTATCCATAATATTCGTGTCTGTCCCGGTCGTCCTCGCATTCGCGGGGATGATCTGGTTCCTTTTCCTGCTCGGAAAGCACGAGGAGGGCGGCGAGATACTTATACTTATCTCCTATATCGTCCCGCTTGTTTCCGCTATGAGCTTTCCGTTCGCTGTCGCAGCGTTCATACTGAGCATAAAGCCCAAGCTTTGTCCCATCAGGATCGTCTCCATCATTGAGCTCGTGCTCTGTATCCCGGGACTCGTCTTTTTCATAGCGGCCACCGCCGATGGTTTCCGTTGGCTTGAGATGACAAAAAACATATAAACTTTTTCCCAAACAAACTATTTACAAAGCTTTTTCTTTGTGCTAAAATGATTGTTTGTAGATGCTTTGAACGGGACAGGTGCTTTTCTGCACGGCGCAAAGCGAGCCGCAGGCGGTGTGAGTGCGGCGGTACGGCATTTCAGCATATCCCCCGGGAGCAGGCAGGGCGAAAGCAAGTAGCTCTGTCCGGTCCGTCCCACGTTACGGGAGCATGAGTGTGCGTCAGGCGAGCCTTTCGCAAACTCGGGTGGTACCGCGTTTTTTGGCGTCCCGGGGTCTTGCCCCGGGCGTTTTGTTTATAAAAATAATTCGAAAGGAATTTCAATATGTACAGGAAAGTATCGGCTTCCATGGATTTCGTCCCGCGCGAGCAGGAGGTTTTGAAGTTCTGGAAGGAAAACAAAATATTCGAGAAGTCCGTCGAATTGAGGAAGGGCGCGCCCGCGTACACCTTCTACGACGGTCCGCCCACCGCGAACGGCAAGCCGCACATCGGTCACGTGCTGACCCGCTCCATGAAGGATATCATCCCCCGCTACCGCACCATGAAGGGCTACGACGTCCTGCGCAAGGCGGGCTGGGATACCCACGGTCTGCCCGTCGAGCTCGAGGTCGAAAAGCTGCTGGGTCTTGACGGTAAGGAGCAGATCGAGAGTTACGGCGTAATGCCCTTCATCGCCAAGTGCAAGGAATCCGTATGGAAGTACAAGGGCGAATGGGAGGAAATGTCGGACGCCGTCGGCTATTGGGCGGATATGGAAAACCCCTACGTCACCTATACGGACGATTATATCGAGTCCGTATGGTGGGCGCTCAAGACCATCGACGAAAAGGGCCTCCTTTACAAGGGTCACAAGATAGTCCCCTACTGCCCCCGCTGCGGGACCGCGCTCTCCTCTCACGAGGTGGCGCAGGGCTATAAGGACGTCAAGGAGACCTCCATATTCATCACCTTCCCCGTGAAGGGCATGGACGACGGCACCCAGTTCATCGCCTGGACGACCACGCCGTGGACGCTGCCCTCTAACGTCGGTCTCTGCGTCAACGCGGACGAGGATTACGTCAAGGTCGAGAAGGACGGCAAGCGCTACATAATGGCGGAGGCGCTGGTCGGAAGCGTGCTCGGCGAGGGCTGGAACACGGTCGAGCGCTATAAGGGCGCGGACCTTGAGAACATGGAGTACGAGCCCCTCTTCGACTTCCCCGTGAATCACGGAAACAAGAAGGGCTGGCGCGTCGTTTCGGACGGGTACGTCACTCTTACCGACGGTACCGGTATCGTTCACCTTGCTCCCGCATTCGGCGTGGACGACGGCAGGGTCGGGACCAAGTGGGGGCTCCCCTTCGTTCAGAACGTGAACGCAAAGGGCGAGCTTGCGGGCGGCACTCCCTGGGACGGTGTGAACGTCAAAAAGGCGGATAAGCTCATAATCGCCGACCTTAAGGAGCGCGGCAGGCTCTTTGCAGAGCTTCCCTACGAGCACAGCTACCCCTTCTGCTGGCGCTGCGATACTCCGCTGATCTACTTTGCGCGCGGCGGCTGGTTCATCGAAATGACCAAGCTGCGCGACAAGCTGCTTGATTTCAACAAGCGCATCAACTGGATACCCGAGTCCATCGGCGAGGGACGTATGGGCAATTTCCTTGAGAACGTCATCGACTGGGCCGTCACGCGCGAGCGCTATTGGGGTACTCCGCTGCCCGTCTGGGTATGCGAGGACTGCGGGCATCACCACACCATCGGTTCGAGGGAGGAGCTTTTGAAGTGCTTCCCCGATGCGGCTCCCGATATAGAGCTCCACAAGCCGATGCTCGATCCTTTGACCATGAAGTGCCCCCACTGCGGCGGCGTCATGAAGCGCGAGCCCGTCGTTATCGACTGCTGGTTCGATTCCGGCTCCATGCCCTTTGCTCAGTGGCATTATCCCTTTGAGAATAAGGAAGAATTCGAGAGGCGCTATCCCGCGGACTATATCTCCGAGGCGGTCGATCAGACGCGCGGCTGGTTCTATACGCTGAACGCCGTCGCCGCCTGCCTCTTCGACGAACCCGCGTTCAAGAACTGCATCGTATTGGGTCTTGTCTGCGATAAGGACGGCAAGAAGATGTCGAAGCATGTCGGCAACGTCGTCGCCCCGGCAGACGTACTCACAAAGCAGGGCGCGGACGCCGTGCGCTGGTATTTCTACACCGCTTCGAGCCCCTGGCTGCCGAGCAGATTCAGCGGCGAGGCCGTTTCCGAAACGCAGAGGAAGTACATGGGCACGCTGTGGAACACCTACGCGTTCTACATACTCTACGCCGATATCGACGAGTTCGATCCCACGAAGCATGAGCTCAGGCGCGAGAACCTCTCCGTTATGGACAGGTGGATACTCTCGAAGCTCAACACCCTCATAAAGAAGCAGGACGAATACCTGTCCACCCTCCATATAACCGAGGCGGGCAGGGAGCTCAACGCGTTCGTCGACGATCTTTCCAACTGGTACGTGCGCCGCGGGCGCGAGCGCTATTGGGGCAAGGAGATGACCGCCGACAAGGAGGCGGCATACATGACGCTCTACACCGTGCTTGAAACGATGTCGAGGCTGACCGCGCCGTTCACCCCGTTCATGGCGGAGCAGATGTATCAGAACATCGTCCGCACCTGCGATAAGAACGCCCCCGAAAGCGTGCACCTTTGCGATTATCCCGTCTGCGACGAGAGCTTTATCGACGAGGAGCTTGAGAAGGACATGGAGGCGGTCTACCGCATAGTCGTTCTCGGCCGTGCGGCAAGGGCGCAGTCCAATATCAAGAACCGTCAGCCCCTCTCCTGCCTCTACGTGCAGGGCACGGAAAAGCTGCCCGACATGTACTCCGAGATAATCGAGGGCGAGCTCAACGTAAAGGCGGTCGAGTTCGTACAGGACGCCTCGAAGTTCATCACCTACCGCGTAAAGCCGCAGCTCAAGCTTCTGGGGCCGCGTTACGGCAAGCTGCTCCCCAAGATAAACAATTACCTTCAGAATACCGAGGGCGTGGGCAACGCCTGCGTAGCCGCGCACGCCGCGGGCAGGCCGTTCGAGTTCGAGCTCGAGGGGCAGACGATAAGCCTTGAGCCCGACGACGTGCTCGTCGACACCGTCAAGCGCGAGGGCTTCAGCTCCGTTTCGGAGAGGGAGCTCACCGTCGTGCTCTCCACCGAGCTCACCGACGAGCTGATCGAGGAGGGCTACGTCAGGGAGCTCGTCTCCAAGGTGCAGACGATGCGAAAGGAAGCCGGTTATAACGTGACCGATCACATCAGGCTGTGGTTCGTCGCCGACAAGCAGCTCAGCGCAGTCATCTCCAAAAACATGGATTCGATAATGGCGGATACGCTTGCGGTCGGCATCACCTGCAGCGGCATAGACAATAACGACGACGTTCCCGAAACCATCGAGCACGGCAAGCCCGGCTGGTACGGTTTTGCCGGCGAAAGCGTCTACGTAAAGGGTTGGGATATCAACGACAAGAACGTTGGCATCGCGATCGAAAAGCAATAAGTTTTAAGGGGGCTTTCAAAGCCCCCGATCTTTAACGTATGAAAAGAACAGCCGTGATCCTCCTCGTCCTCATCGCGCTTGCCGCATTCGGCGGGTGCGTTTCGGGCAGCGAGATAAAAAACTATAACGCCGGCGTCGCCGCGTATGAGGCGCACGATTTCCTTACCGCCAAGGCGTATTTCACCGCAGCGAACGGCTATGGCAACTCGCCCTCATACCTTTCCGCGATCGCGGAGTACGAGCGGCTTTATCTCGATGCGCTCGCAAAGTTCGACGCGCGTGATTACGACGGCGCAAGGGCGGGCTTTTCCGCCATATCGGAATTCGGCAATTCCGCCGAGTACGCCGCCTTTATCGATTCGCTCGCCGCGCGTTATAACGAGGGGATGACCGCCTTCAAGGCGGAGGATTACCCCCTTGCATACGAAAGGTTTGTTCAGTCCATGGGCTTTAAGGACGCGGACGAATACGCCGAGCGCATTAAGAAGCTGGAGATCAACTATCTGACCGCGATGGAGTATTACGAAAAAGGCGACCTTCTTGCCGCGCTCGAGGCGTTCGAGAGGATAGGCGTCAATTACCGCGATACGAACGCGAAGATAGCGGAGCTTACCGCGCTGATCGGAGAGAACGGCGTAATAATGAAGCAGCTTCTCTCACGCTTTACCGAAAGCTGCGACGGGACGAACGAAGCCCTGACCGTCACCGTTTCGGAGATGACCAAGGCGGGCTTCGTCGCAAGGGCGTCGAACGGGCTGCTGATCACCGGCGGCACGGACGAGGACGGTTATATCCGCCAGCTCTCCTTCCGCCAGGACAAGGATCTGCTCAAGATGCTCGGCGAGGAGGGCTCGATAAGGCTCTTCGCGCACTGCATACACGCGCTTGCCGACGAGGGCGAGACGTTCGACGATATCCTTAACGATATCGACCTCTATTTTGAGGGCTCTCGCACGATAGGCGGTTTCCGTATCATACTCGACGAAGACGGCTTCGGCGGCGAAACGCTGACCGCGGCGAAAAAATAAGCCGGGAACGGATAAAGGAATAAAAAAGCAGGTATTGGGCCGAACCAATACCTGCTTTTGTTTTATCCGATCACAGCTCGTTCAGGCGGAACGGCGCGTCTATCCTTATTACGGAACCGTTGAGCCGTTCAAGATATGAGCCCTTCGGGAATTCAAAGCCTATCTTTACCGCCGCCAGACAGAGCGGCGCGTTTTTTCTGTACTTTTTATACGCGCTGTCACGGTTGAAATCACGGTCGCCGTATTTGTCGTCGCCGAGTATGGGGCAGCCGATATGCGCGAAGCTCGCCCTTATCTGATGCGTGCGGCCTGTAACAAGCTCCGCCTCGACGATCGAAACGCCGTTATCCGTTTGGCATATGCGGTACTTCGTTTCCATTTCGGCGGCGCCGTTCACGGGGAAATCGAACACCCTGACCGACCCCCGCGCGGGATCCTTGACGGCATAGAATTTAAGCGTGCCGAAGCGTTTTCCCTTCTCCGTTTCGGGAACGCCCCGGACTATCGCCCGGTAGGATTTCTTTATCGTGCGGAGGCGCATGGCTTCGTCGAGCGCGTCCCTCGCCTTTTTATTCCTTGCGAACATGACGAGCCCCGAGGTCTTCGCATCAAGCCTGTGCACGGGATATGCCTCTATCCCCGAGGACGCTATGCGGGATTCGAGGGTATCCTCTCCCCCGTCGGCGTTCGCCACGGTAACGCCCGCGGGCTTGTTGACAACCAACACGTCCTCATCTGAATACACGCAGCTCACGCCCGACGTCAAAAGGCGCATCTCGTCCCCAAAGCTCCGCCACGCGCCGCCCTCGGGAAGCGCGGTGAAGGTCATCCTTTCATGCGTGGTGGGGTGCTCGAACGACAGGGAATACGCGAACAGCGCTATCTGCTGACCAGGACGCGCATCGGGATTGTACTTCTGATCGCCCCAGATCGGATTGCCGCCGTGCGAAAGCTGCACGCGGATCTGATGATGCCGCCCGGTGTGGAGCTTAACGTCGACGAGCGAGAGCCCGCCTTTGACCGAAACGGTGCGGCATTCGAGCACGGCTTTCTTGGCGCCCTCGGTCCCCTCCGGCACGACGAGCGACTTGCGCTCCGCCTCGTCCTTTTTTAGCCAGTTCGTGCAGTAAATATCCACATGGGGAAGCGGCTCCCCCTCGACTATCGCGGCGTAGCGCTTTTGGGCGCCGGCGTTGTATTTATCCGCAAACTGCGGCATGAGGCGGGACGCCGCCTTGCTCGTCCTGGCGAAAACCATGACGCCGCCGACGGGTCTGTCCAGCCTGTGGACGAGCCCCAAATAGACCTCGCCCGGCTTATCGTATTTCTCCTTGACGTATGACTTCAGCGAAGTCAGCAAGTCGATATCGCCCGTCTCATCCCTCTGAACGGGCATGTTGACGGGCTTGACGACGACGAGTATGTGATTGTCTTCGTAAAGGATGTGCATGGGAACAGGTTTATTTCTCCGGGATGGGACGCCCGCCCTCAAGACCGCCGCAGACCCATCTGCCCGTCGCGCCGCAGGGCAGAACGAGCTTATCCCGCGTGATGGGAAGCCCGACCTCCTGCGATTCGACGCTGCCGCCGCGGTCCTTCAATGCGACGGTGAGCACGTCTTTAAGCACCATGGGAGCCAAGCCCGTGGTGTAGGAATTGATAAGGAAGAACGCGGCGTTTTCGGAGAGGAGCTTGACTGCCGCCTCCACAAGGGGATAGAGCCCCGTTTCGATGCGCCACATCTCGCCGTCGGGACCGCGCCCGTAGCTCGGCGGATCCATGAGTATGCCCTCATAGAAATGGCCGCGGCGCGCCTCCCTGAGAACGAATTTCATACAATCGTCCACTATGAAGCGGACGGGCTTATCCTGAAGCGAGCACTCGGCAAGGTTCTGCTTCGCCCATTGGACGATGCTCTTCGCCGCGTCGACGTGTACGACCTCCGCCCCTTCCGCCGCGAGCGCGCAGGTTGCGCCGCCGGTGTACGCGAACAGGTTGAGCACGCGGAAGGGCTCCCCGGGATGCTCCGCCTTGAAGCGGCGCACGACCGAGCGCATAAAATCCCAATTGACTGCCTGCTCCGGAAACAGACCCGTGTGCTTGAAGCCCGTGGGACGCACCACGAAGGTGAGATCGCGGTAACTCACGTTCCAGGATTCGGGAAGGTCCTTGTTGTACTCCCAATACCCGCCGCCCGTGGAAGAGCGGTTGTATTTCGCGTCCACCCTTCGGTTATCCCTCATGGGCCACACCGCCTGGGGATCGGGGCGAAGCAGCGTGACGGAGCCCCATCTCTCGAGCTTGTCTCCGCCGCCTGCGTCGATTATCTCATAGTCTTTCCAGCCTGATGCTATATACATGTTTCACCTTTTATACGCCCGGGATAAAGCCCAAAAGGAAATTCGAATAATAGAAGAATTTTGCCATTTTGCTGCCCTCGACAAGGTCTTTTACGACGTCGAACGGGAGCACGGTCAAAACGATCGGACAGATCATGAAGAACAGGAACACGGCAAGCACGCCCCTTATGAGTCCCGCGCCGATAGCGGCGGGGATCTCCACCTTTTTGAGGACGGGAAGCGGCTTTGCGTAATTGATCCAGCCGAGAATGAACCCCAGCACGATGCGAAGCGCCATGAACAGGACGAGGAACACGAGTATGTTGATCGTCACGAGTACCATCGTCTGGTTGAAGTAATCGCCGAGCGTGGTAACTCCCATGGACTCGAATGCGGCGTCCGTGACGTTGGCGCGGATGCGCTCGTTCATGGGGAATGCGACCTCCGACCGCTCGTAGATCTCCTCAAGCTCGGCGTTGGGGATCTCCGCAATATCTTTTTTTATGTATTCTACGTCGTAGATATTCTCGCTGCCCTCAGTATAATAGAGCATGGTGTTGAAGAGCTTTTCGTTCTGCTCCACCTGGAACGCCATGAGCGGAGTCATAAGGAAAGCGAATACGACGCACACGGCGTAAAGCAGTATGTCGATCGCCGTGTAGACGAAGCCCTTATATACGCCCGCAAGCATGAAGAGCGCGAGTATTGCCATTACGGCAAGATCGAGTATGTTCATTTGCCTACCGACAGGAGAACGTATTCCCCGCTCCTTTCCATAAGGATGTGATGCTCATCCAGCTTTTCGGAGGAGGCCGTAACGCCCACGGGCAGCGGGGCGGATTCCAGGGGCTTCCCCTTGTTGGAGATGAGCTTTAAGCCGTTGCCCGTTACGATAACGAGCGAGCCGTTTACAAGATGACAGCCGACGGCGCCCTCCGGCACCGACACGGAGACCGCGGTCTCCCCCGCGACGTCCTTCTGCGATACGGTCAGTATGCGAAGGGACGGCGCGCCTGCTATATCCGATGCGCTCCTCGGCATGAGGAGGAGCACCGGCGAATCGCCCGTGATCGACTTATCTATCACGCGGTAGCCGTAAAGCTGCACGCGGTAAACCTCACGGTTGGCGGAGGCGGAATAGCGTATCAGCGAATCCGTGCCTACAATGTAAACGCTGGAGCCGGTGAAGAACACGTCCTCCACAAGCTGATCCGATACGGTGATAACGCCGGTCGAGCTCATTCTGTCGAGATCGAAGGTCGTTATGGTGGTCCTCGGCGAGCCGCTGTCGGTATCGAGCTCCATAAGCCAGAGCGTGGAACCCGAAGCCTCGCTGAAGCCGAAGTTCACGAGCCTGCCAGCGCTGAACGGGAACTCGTATATCTGCTGCCCGTTAAGACCGTAGACCGTGACATTTTCGTCCCCGTTGGGGCGCTTCGTGCAGACGGCGGCGTGCGCCCTGCCGCAGCGGAGCGCGATGACCTCCCCCTCCGGTTCGATATCGAAGGGCGCGTCTATGATCTGCACCGCGTTCTTCGAATAGACCGCCTTTATTCCGGCGGAACCCGCTATGCCGGTCGGCGCAGCCGTGAGCGGACGGGTGAAATTGTTGTCCTCGTCCTTAAAGCTGTAAAAGTTCAGCGCGCCGCCGCGAACGTACATTATGCCGTCGCCCGTGCCGCAGACAAGCTCCGAAGAGGTGAGCGGCAGCGTCCTCGTTATGAGCTGGGTGCCGCAGTTCTTCGCAGTGAGCGCAGCGAGCACGGCGACGCCGGCAAGCGCTATGAGGCTTATGACGACTATCGCTATCCTTAACGCCGTTTTTTTGCGGTCTCTTACGACCAGTCTCCGCCTTTTGCGGGGCATATTATCACTTTACCTTTCCCGGCGACAAGTTCGCCGAAAGAATCTCAAACAGATCATCCTTTAAGCGGAAGCATCAGGCGCAGCGCTCCCGGAAGCAGTTTGAACGTTGTCGGCGCGGATTCTCCGAGCTCGCCGTCAAGTTGCATGGGCGCTTTTTCGCACTCGATCGAAACTTCCTTTGCCTTGAAATAGAGCACTGGTTTTTTGCCGAGGTGCCTGCCCTTCACATAGAGGGGGAACAGCGTAAGGAATCTGAACAGACTGACTTTTCTTACAACGCATACGTCGAAGTATCCGTCGAACGGATCGGCCTCGGGACAGACGGCTATGCCGCCGCCGAAATGAGAGCCGTTCCCAACTGACAGTAAAAGCACCGTTTCATCTATGACTTTGCCGTCCGCAACGAGCCTGACGGGCACCTTGTTCAGCGGGAACAACGACTTAACAATGCCTATCAGATAGGGCAGCATGCCGCGAAAGCGGCCCTTGTACTTTTCGGTATTGATCACCACGTCCACGTCAAAGCCGAGTCCGCCCACGTTGATGAAGGGCTTATCCCCCGCAATGCCGATATCGACGGGGCGCGGGGCGCCGCCGATCATTACCTCCGCCGCCTTGACGGGATCCGTCGGCATAGAGACCGCCCTTGCAAAATCGTTGCCGGTGCCGAACGGGCAAAGACCCATCACGGTGTCGTCATATTTATACAGCGCCGACGCGATCTCGTTTAACGTGCCGTCGCCTCCGACGGAAACGATGAACCTTTCGCCGTTGGCATAGGCCTCTTCTGCAAGCTCGGTGGACTGATTTGCCCTTTCTGTGAAGACGCAGCCGAATTCAACGCCTTTATCATTTAGAAACTGCTTTACGATCTTGAATTTATCCATAGCCGCGCCGCCGCCGGCGACGGGATTGACTATAAAATACGGTCTCATAAGAGAGTATTGACCCCCATAATATTCAAATCCAACTTATATTGTACTACAAGCGGCGCCAAAAGTACAGAGGCAGTTTTGTTTGCCGCGGGGACTTGAAAAAGGGCATTGAAAAGGGTATAATAAAAATTGCGGCGTGTATGCGCCGCGCCTTGAATAAAACTATTATTATCGGAGGTTTTCGTTATGGATCCCAAGTATCAGAATAACGCCGGTCTCGCGGTTCCCGAGATCATGTTCCCCGCAAAGGGCGTCGACCTTTCCAAGTGGGCGTGCGTAGCGTGCGATCAGTACACCTCTCAGCCCGATTACTGGGAGGGCTGCGAGAAGATCGTCGGCGACGCTCCTTCCACGCTTCGCATAATGCTGCCGGAGATCTATCTTGACAAGCCCGGCGAGGCGGAGCGTATCGCCGCCATAAGGAAGACCATGGACGAATACATGGCAAACGGCACCCTGCAGAATCTCGGTCAGGGCTTCATGCTCACCCGCCGCACCGTCGACGGCAAAACGAGGACGGGCCTCGTCGTGGCTCTCGATCTTGAGTGCTATGATTACAACAAGGGTTCCACCACTCTCATAAGGGCTACCGAGGGCACCATCGTCGAGCGCATTCCCCCGCGTCTTCGCATCCGCGACGGCGCTCCCCTGGAGTTGCCGCACATCCTCGTGCTCATCGACGACGAGAAGAAGAGCGTTATCGAGCCCATCTACGAGGCGGTAAAGAACAACGAAAAGTTCTATGATTTCGAGCTCATGCAGAAGGGCGGTCATATCGAGGGCTGGTTCATAAACGACGAGGAGACCATCAAGAACGCCATCGCCGCAGTCGAAGGGCTTATCGATCCCATGAAGTACGGCCGTGAAATGGCGCCCCTGCTCTTCGCCATGGGCGACGGCAACCACTCCTTCGCCACCGCGAAGGCGAATTGGGAGAAGCTCAAGGCGACCCTGCCCGAGG
This sequence comes from Christensenella sp. UBA3857, assembly GCA_002392505.1. Classification (GTDB taxonomy): domain Bacteria; phylum Bacillota; class Clostridia; order Christensenellales; family CAG-138; genus UBA3857. The sequence continues at coordinate 64,096 of DGHD01000059.1, forward strand.
ATCAGCGTGAGGATCATCCCGCAAGGTACGCGCTCGTCGAGCTGGAGAACGTCCATGACGAGGGCATCGTGTTCGAGCCCATCCACCGCGTCGTGTTCAACGTGAGCGTTAAGAAGTTCCTGAACGATCTCGCCGCGAAGCTCAAGGAGCAGAACCCCGGCGGCATCGTCGATATCGAGCTCTTCGAGTCCGAGCGCAGGTTCAACAGGAATTATGAGCGCGCGGTCGCCGACGGCGGTCACGTGATCCCCATCGTCATCCAGGGCAAGCGCGGCTTCATCGCCGTAAAGCGTCCCGCCGCTCAGCTCGAGGTCGGCACCCTGCAGGCGGCGCTTGACGTCGTCCTCAAGGCGACCAAGGGCGCGACGATCGACTACATCCACGGCGCAGACGTCGTAAACGACCTCGGCTCCAAGGTGCATAACATCGGCTTCCTGCTTCCCGCTATGGACAAGTCCGCCTTCTTCAAGACCGTCGTGTTCGACGGCGCTCTCCCCCGCAAGACCTTCTCCATGGGCGAAGCGCACGAGAAGAGGTATTACCTCGAGTGCAGGAAAATAATGAAATAAGCTGGTTAAGCAAAAGGGATCCTTCGGTGAAGGATCCCTTTTTTGTTATTATTCCCCTTACCCGCCCTCGCCCCTGCGGTCAGCCTCGCGGTAATGCGCTGTGTTTATCCGAACGGAAATAACAATGCGTTTATGCAATGTCGGGGCATAACGATGAAAAAACACGCCGCCCTGAGCGCCCAATATCGAGTCCGTTTATCCTCAGTCTCATGGAGTTTGAGACTCGCCCCGCAGGGGTTAACAACTTATCATTATTTAAGATCGACCGTCCAGTTCGCCTGCTGGAGCATATTGTCGGTCTGCCGCAGCTCCTTGCTCATATCGTCGAGCTGTTTCTGGAGCTTTCGCACGTTGACGGTGCTTAGTATCTTTATCTCGCTCCTTGACGCGCGCCCGGAGAGATTCGACGCCTCGTCGAGGAAATTCCTGTAAGCGGAGGTCTTGACCGAAAGCGCGTCGCGCTTGGCGATAAGCTCGGTCAGAGTTCTGCCCTCTATGACCGTCGCGGCGTTGGTAAGATTGATGCGCGCCATAAGCTCCTCAAGACGGGCGACGCACGCGTCCAGCTCCTTAATGAGCTCCGAAGGATCCTCCGCCGGCTTTTCTCCCTCCTGCACGGTGGCGTTCCGCGAAAGACGGAACCTCAACTGATCGATGCGCCTCGCGATATCCGCGCGCTCCTGTAATGCTTCTGCAAGTTTCATTTTCCGTTCCTTTGCCGCCTAATGGCGTCCTTTCTTTTGAATTTCGACGGTTCGGCAAAACTGCCGCCGTCCTGCGGCAAGGTCAAGCCTTCAAGCCTTTTTCGATAATAAGATTATAGCATCCGCAAAGCATTTTTTCAACATCCCGCAGGCTCTCAAATATACTTTATTAAACGCTTGACAATTCCGGCATACTGCACTATAATATTTGAGCATTGAAAAGCGCCCTTGGCTCAGCTGGATAGAGCGTTTGGCTACGGACCAGAAGGTCGGGGGTTCGAATCCCTCAGGGCGCGCCAGAAAAAAAGCACTGCATCCGCAGTGCTTTTTTTCTGCCTTTTTCGCCCTGAGGGATCGAACCCCGAAAGGGCGTACGCCGTTAAGAAAAAAGCCAAAGTCTTGGCTTTTTTAGGCGTATGCCGAGGCAGACGCGTCTGCGCCTGCCGAGGAAGGGAGATCCTTATCAACGCATCTGTGAGGGGAAATCTCGTTTTTTGCCCTGAGGGATCGAACCCCGAAAGGGCGTACGCCGTCAAGAAAAAAGCCAAAGTCTTGGCTTTTTTAGGCGTATGCCGAGGCAGACGCGTCTGCGCCTGCCGAGGAAGGGAGATCCTTATCAACGCATCTGTGAGGGGAAATCTCGTTTTTCGCCCTGAGAGATCGAACCCCGAAAGGGCGTACGCCGTTAAGAAAAAAGCCAAAGTCTTGGCTTTTTTAGGCGTATGCCGAGGCAGACGCGTCTGCGGCTGCCGAGGAAGGGAGATCCTTATCAACGCATCTTTGAGGGGATAACTCACTTTTCGTCCAGCCGGATCGAACCGCCGATACGTTCCTTATGCTCTTGTTTTTTGCTTCGATACTTGTTATAATATCTTTTGTACCAAAAAAATCATAAAAAATCGTATTTTTTTCAAAAACGACGGAACCAAAGCCCCGTCTCGTGCGTTATATAAATGAAGCGGGCAATAGGGGCTTGTCCTTCAGGAGGGTCGATTGCAGATGCCCGAACGGGATTTCGACACAATATATGAGAATTATTCCAGGCTCGTATATTGGGCGGCGTATCGGGTCCTATCCGACAGGGAGCAAACAGAGGACGTTACTCAAAACGTTTTTATGACGGTGCTCCACAGCATGGACCAGATAGCGCCCATGAGCGACGCGCAGCTCAAGGGCTGGCTTTACCGCGTTTCGGTAAACGCCGCGCTTGATTTCAAGCGCCGTCAAAGCAAGGAAGTTCTCTCCGACGAACCCGTCGGCGCCGAGGTCGCAGACGCCGGAGCAACTCCGGAGGATGAAGCCGCGCTGAACGATACGCGCGCCGCCGTGCGCGAAGTATTGAACGGCATGGACGATATTTACCGCGAACCTCTCGTTATGTACTATTTTTCCGAGATGAGCGTTCTTGAGATAGCCGATGCGCTCGGCGTCTCAGAGGGGACCGTCAAATCGAGGATGAATCGGGGAAGAAAAATAATGGCGCAGCGTTTGCGCGCAAAAGGGATCGGATATGAAGGATAATATCAAAGAACTGAATTTGGAAAACGAGCTTCCTCCAGAGGAGTCCGCTGCAATAGACCGTCTTCTTTCGGACTTTGCCGAAGCCGAAAACAGCGAGGTCGATTATGCTTCGATGCTCGCCTCCATCAAGGCGAAGGCAAGGAAGGAGAACATTTCGGTATTCCCTGCCGCCGGAAAGAAGCGCGGCACGGCAAGGCGCGTGCTGACAGGCGTCGGCGCGGCGGCGGCAGTGTTCGTCGTTGGACTTGCTGCGTTTGCCGTTATCAGGGCGCTGCCCTTCCCCGGCATGAACGGTAAGACCGCCGCGGGCGATATCATCTCCCAGAGCGACAAAGTGATCGAGACCGAGCAGCCTTCCGGTAATAACGTGCTGCCCGATCCCGGCAAAACAAATTCCGGCGAAAAGACCGGCAATAACGATTCCTCCTCCCCTGCCGAGCCTGCCAATACCGCGGAGCCCGTCAACTCCGAGGACGTTTCCGAAATACTGCCCACCATGTTCCCCGTAAAAGGCGGATTAGCGGGATTTGTAAAGCTCACCAGGTTTACCGCGGCTCCCAGCTGCTCCGCGCAGCTCGTTCCCGATCTGCTTCCCGAGTTCATGGAACTCAAGCTCGGCGAGGCTGGGATCTTCGCCTCCGCTTACGGCACCGATGAAAACGTAGAGTACTCTTACTCCTGCGGTGTCATCGACGAAGCCGATACCGAGCTTGACGTCGGCGTCGCCCGGTTCATTGAGACCAATGGCAATTGCCTGAATTACCTCTGGCGCGTGAACGAGGAGCTTTATCTCGAAGTCAATTTCCAGGGTTTCTCTCGCGAGGCCGCCGAAGAGCTGCTCCTCAGCATAGCGCTCTGCGATCTGGAGGGCCTTCCCTACACCCCCGCCCCCACGGAGGAGGCGGCGTGATCCAAAAATAACACAAGGCGGTTCGGTCGATCCGAACCGCCTTTTTCATGCTTATGAGCCTTATCTGATATCCGAGCCGATCTGTTCCTTGTCGAGCCTTTTCAAAAGCTCCTCGAACGGGCAGACGACCCTCTCGATAGAGGGGTGGAAATAGAAAGTGCAGGAGCGCTCGTCGAAATTGAACTCGTTTCCGTCCTCGCTCCAGAGTATGATGCGCTTATTGCTCCTTGTGGCGATCGCCATGCCGAGCTCCGTATGCGTGCCGGAGCCGCCGGGCAGAAGCACCACCACGAGCTCCGCGTCGCGCACGGCGCGCAGCTCGTTGAACGCGACCTCGCTCATGCGGACTTCGCCCTCGCGGCGGATATCGCCGTGCACGGTCCAATCATAGGTATGCTCGTGACCGCGTGATTTGAGTACCTCCGCCAGCGCGGCGGCGCGCTCGCTGTTTCTAATGCTCGTTGCGATATAAAACCTCATTTACTTATCTTCCCTTCCTCCCAATGCTTGCGGCACAGACCGATGTATTTATCGTCTGCGCCGAGCACGACCTGCTCGCCGACGCGGGTAATGCCGCCCTTGCCGTCGAGCCTGGCGTTCATTATCGCCTTTTTGCCGCACCAGCAAATCGTTTTGATCTCTTCAATTGTATCCGCCATTGCCATGAGCCATTTGGAGCCCTCGAAAAACTCGCCCCTGAAATCGGTCCTCAATCCATAGCAGATAACGGGCACGTTGTATTTATCCACGAGCTCGATCAGAAGGAAAACCTCGTCCTTCGTCAAAAACTGCGCCTCGTCGACGATCACGCAGTCATACTCGTGCGCGCGGATCCTGTCAAGCGGCATCTCGTGGAAAAGCACGCACTCGTCCGTTAAGCCGCAGCGGGACTTGATCGTCCTTACGCCGTCCCTTGTGTCGACGGCGGGCTTGACGAGCAGCGCCTTCTGCCCGCGCTCGCCGTAATTGTACTTGACCATTATCGCCTGCGCGGTTTTGGAAGAGCTCATCGCGCCGTATCTGAAATAGAGCTTAGCCATATCGACCTCCGGATCCGTTTGCCTTAAAAGATATTATATCACACCGCCGACCAAATTGCAACCGCACGCCCGACAGCGGAAATGAACAAGCTGTAGGTGTTACAATGATGTGTGA